>JBGXXU010000151.1:0-90019 GCA_041814865.1 Phocaeicola sp.
GTTGCCAATTTGATAACAACATGTACGCAACTTGATAGCATCATGTTGTCATCGCGATAAGAACATGTTGCTATCGCGATGACAACAGCGTCAAAGAATGTTAACATCATAATCGCATCGAGAAGGCATTGTAGAGGCGTTTTCCTTTCATCCAAAAAGCGAGTTTCCGGAAGTTTTCAGAACCGAAAAATCATTGCGCAGCAACCGATTTTCGGCAAGAAACACGCACACGACACTGCATAAATATACAGAAAAGTGCGTGATTTTGCATATTTATGCAAAGCTATTTCCACAAAAGAATAAGAAGAAAATGGCAGACGTTTCACCCGTAAACATCAGTCCGCGCATTCCTCTTTTTAGCACGAAGTACGATAAAAATACAGCTTCGCAAGGCAAAATCGGAGCATCCGAAAAAGAAAAATAAAAATTTATTCGTTAATGGAATACAAAATAAATCCCATCGAGAAGTATCTATAAATAAGATTTGTTGCGCCTTTTTCACAAATCGAGCTCATGTGTGCAATAAAATTTTTTGTCACATTTATTGCCTGTTTGCAACAACCATTCTATTTTTATAGCCGTTTCAGATATAATCGGGTGCTTTTTTGCAAAAAAACAATTGACAAACGACTATGGATGAAACAAAGAAATATCTTTAATCAACATTTAATTAAATCAACTAACTCTAATTGTATGAAAATGAAAGTAGCATCGTCTTTGTTGCTCCCCTTTTTATTTTTTGTGGGAAGTTGCACAGTAGACAATGGTGTGGAAGAAGCTACATTGGAAGTTTCAGGAGAGGAAGTCTTGAGGTTTTCGAAAGATGAGTCCGAGCAGACGCTCTCCATTACAACCAATCAACCACGATGGCTTGTCACGGACAACGCCGAATGGGTCACTACCACCACCGAAGGCAAAAACCTTATTATCAAGGTAGAAAAAAATGTAGTGCTGAAAGAGAGAAAAGCACAAGTTCTCATCACCGCAGGCAGAGCACAAAAAGCTCTCTCCATCGTGCAATCGCAAGCCGGCTTGCAGGTACAATGTTTCCCTGCCGAGCTGACAACTCATCAATGGAAAACCGACTTCCAGGTAGACGTGATGGCAAACACCACAGACTGGTCTGCCACATGCGATGCCGATTGGGTACAAGTGGAAGCCATGCCACATGCGCGTATGATAAAAGTTCGGGTTCTCGAAAACCAAGATTTGGAAGAACGCAAAACCAACATCATCATCAAGCTCAAGAGCAACGAACAGGATGAAACCAGTGTTCCCGTAGTTCAATCGGGTAAATTCTCTTACATCCTTCCTTTCCTTGATTTCGAAGACGGTTCACGTTACAGTATGAAACGCTTTGAAGCAACTCGCAGAAGTCTGATGATAGACGAAGATGTGAAAGACTATACGGGCTGGATAGACTTCTATACGCAAAGCCCCATGTTTCCACGCACCGTTTATACCATTCACGGACTCAACGCCATGATGCACGCACAGCTGGATGCCGTGGACAAAGAGTATTTGCAAGGAAAACACTTGGACATCCTCTTGGGAATGCTGAAAGAACGCGGATACACCGAAGTCAGAGAACCGAGAAAAGTTATCTACAACCCCGAAAAACGTGTGTTGGCAGAAGTCAAACCCGACTATAAAGACAACACGCCGCACATCCTCTTCACTTATTACCCGAAACAAACGGAACAGCACAAAACTTTCGACTCGTTCCCGTATACCTTCGGTATGACACCTGCCGACGTAGAAAAAGAAATAACAGCCGACGATGTAGCGGCATACGAAAAAGAACGTGGCAGCGTATTGATGAAAGAATTGCTCTTCACAAAAACCAAATATCTGAGATTCCGCGCGTACGAAACACGCAACGAAGGAGTAATCACCAAAAGAACTTACTTCTTCAGCGAGTTTGAAGAAGGTGTACTGGTTCGCTCCGTCACCTACTACGACAACTTTAATCTGGCATTCTGGGATTATCGCACCTATCCTGTTATCACCGACGAGTTCATGGCTCTCGCAGCAAAAGAAGGTTTCAAGTACGACCGCCTGGACTTGGTAGACAACAGAAGACACGTATTCCTGAACAAAGAAAAAGGATTGGAGTTGAGAATGCATTATCATCAGGCTTTCGGAGAACCCAAAAAGCAAGTCAAAATATATATGTCTAAAATAGGAGCCGAACATGCTCACTAATCAGCATACCGCCTCCACACGATAGTATTTTTTATTTATGAAAAACAATAAATCAGTATATAGTATGAAAACAAAAAAACTATTCTTCCTTTTCTGGACGATGCTGGCTTTGGTAGCATGTGTCCCGAACAATGATATCGAAGAAGCAACACTCAACCTGTCAGAAGCAGGTCCCATCGTATTGGAAAACATCGAAGCAAGCAAAACCATCACCGTAACTACCAATCAACCGAAATTTACCGCTTTCAGCAAAAGCGACTGGTTGGATGTTGTTATTTCGGGCAATGACGTAACCATCACCGCTTCGAAAAACGAAGAACCACGCGAACGCAGAACCAAACTCTTCATCATCGCAGGTTCGGCTGCCGAAGAAGTGCAGATACTCCAAAACGCATCGGGCGTATCGCTCAACATCATCACACAAGAAGAAAGCGGAAACCTCTCGGTTACTCAATGGTCGGGACAACAAATCATAGACATCGACGTGAATACCGACAAGTGGGAAGTAGCTTCAGACTCTCCCGAATGGTGTCGCGTCAGAGCAAAACAATTCAAGAAACAAATCGTGATAGATGTAGACGAAAACGTAAAACGCGAGAGTCGTACAGCGAAAATCACAGTTGTCGTAGAACAGGGCAAACTGAGCAAAGACTTCTACGTAATACAAAGCGGTATCATGTACTATATCCTCCCGTATCTTGATTTCAAAAACGGAACACGCGGTGCCATCACAGAGTTCGAAACAGAAAGACGAAGCATTATCTCCGGTTCATGGGCGGTAGATTACGAATTCACAACAAAGAGTCCTGCATTCAACAAGATTACATATGCAGTTGCTCACAATAAATTGATGTCGCTTGCTCGTTTGGAAGCCTCCACAGCACAAATCATCACCGGCAACCAGAAGTTGGAACTCATCGACTTCCTCAAAGAAAAAGGATTTACAGAAAAGAAAACAGACGATGTATTCTATAATCCCGAGTTGAGAGTACTCGCCGATATCAAGAATACCTATATGCCGCACGTGATGTTTACATACATCCCCGAACAAACAGAATCATACGAAACTTTCGCAGCGTTCCCGTACGGCTTCATCAAGTGGGGAGCTACTCGCAAAGAAATAGAAGACTACGAAGCTAAAAACGGTGGAACATACAAATACGACCCCGAATGGGAAAACGAAAAAGACGGTCGTATGGCTATCCAATTCATTACAAACGACAAGGAAATTCAACGCAGATTGTACATGCTCGAAAGAGACAAAGACGGCAACTTCGGTTTGCTCGGTACATTCCAACACTTCCTGTTGATAGACAGAGCATATTACATACACAACGGCAATACTTATCTGACCAACGAATTCAGAGAATTGTTGAAGAAAGAAGGCTTCGAATATGTTACAACACTTCCTGCTCCTGCTCGTCACGACGAATTCCACAACAAATCGAAAGAACTCCGTCTTTTGACACGTGTGGCTCGTTATGAAGGTTCTGCCAATGCAGTGTTGGAAATTGTACTTTCTCCGTTGACAAAAGTGAGCAACAAGTCTGTTCCGAGTTCTTTGATATCGACGACTTCTTCGTTGAACGAGAAAATTCTGAAACTCAACAAGTCGTCCAAAACCATTGGAAGATAAAAAGATTGTGCAACAATCATAGTCCTGAGATGAAAGATGGGATGGCAGAAACATCCGATGTTCTTTTGCCATCCCGACACTCGGATTTATCATTAAGATTAAACATACAAGTATGAAGAAATTACTATACTCATTACCTGTTTTCATCGTTGCAATGGGCTGTCTCGGCAGTTGTACGAATGAAGATATAGACGTAAAAAACGGAGAAAATACGACACTCTCCTCTTACGTTGCCGGCAACGATTTCGATGTTATCAGAGGAGTTGTTCGTGTCCAACTGAATAAAGAGATTGCCGACGTTCTTCCCACAGAAATCGGTTTGCAAGCTCTTTCGGAAGAAATGCCCCAATTGCAAAGCTTACTGAAAAGCATTGGCGCAAAAAAAGTAACAAGGGTATTCCCTTACAATGCCACATTCGATAAGCGACATCGTGAAGCCGGTTTGCACTTATGGTACGATATAGAATATGACCCCTCTTATTCTTTAGGTTCTGTAGCCGGTCAGATGTCCGCAGTTTCCGGTATTATTCATGTGGAAGAGTTACCTAAATACAATCTCTTCGACAACAATGAGCCAGCTCAGATTATCGACTTCAAACCGGTGCGCATTGGCGTGCCTGCACCTTACAACGACCCGGAACTCGGGCTTCAATGGCACTACCACAATGATGGAGAAAAAGTATTAAGGTCTATTGCCGGTGCCGATATCAACCTTTACGAAGCATGGAAAAAAACAACCGGTCGTAAAGATGTTATCATCGGTATCAGCGACGGTGGAGTAGATTATCTGCACGAAGACCTTGCAGAAAGTGTACTCATCAATACCGAAGAATTAAACGGAACCGCCGGTAAAGACGATGATAAAAACGGATACGTCGATGATATCTACGGTTACAACTTTGCAAAAAATAAAGCAGAAATGACTGCCGAAGAACACGGAACACACGTTGCCGGTACTGTTGCAGCCCGCACCAACAACAGAATAGGTGTTGCCGGAGTTGCAGGTGGCAATGGAGATGCCGACAGTGGTGTACGTCTCCTTCTCACTCAAATCTTCGATGGTAGCACATACAGCTCTTCGGGAATGGCTAAAGCCATCGTTTACCAAGCAGATAATGGTGCTGTAATCAGTCAAAACTCGTGGGGTGGAAACCCGGGCGGTTCTATGGTGGGAAGCGTGAAAGTTGCCATAGACTACTTTATCAAGAATGCAGGTTGCGACTCGTTGGGCAACCAACGCTCGGACTCCCCGATGAAAGGTGGAGTGGTCATCTTTGCCGCAGGTAATGATGGAGTCGAAGCCATCGTTTATCCGGCAGCTTACAACGCCGTAGTTGCAGTAGCTGCAACAGCTCCCAACTGGCAGTTTGCCGAATATACGATACACGGAGATTGGATAGATATTTCTGCACCCGGCGGTGACGGAAGATTTCCCAATGGTAAAGTTTACAGTACATTGCCCAACAACAAATATGGTTATAAAGGCGGTACTTCTATGGCTTGTCCTCACGTGTCGGGTATTGCAGGACTTATCGTTTCGCATTTCGGTCGTCAAGGTTTTACCAACGAAGAGTGTAAGAAAATGCTATTAGGCGCATTACGCCCGGTAGATATCAATGCAGTAAATCCTAAAAAGAAAGGAAAACTCGGTGTCGGTTACATCGATGCAGCAAGAGCATTGGATGTCGATATGAAAAAAGCTCCCAAAGACATAGCCAAAGTCAATGTGACAGAAAACTATGTGGATATCAATCTTTCGTGGACAGCTGTCGAAGACGAAGACGACAAAACTGCTTCGTTCTACGAAATCTATCGCTCGACAGAAAAGATAGATGCTTCCAATTATAAGTCTGCAGAACTTTTGGTATGCAACGGTATGGGATATTTGGCAGGTCAAGAAATAAATTATCGTGTAGACAATCTCGAACTCAACACAGCTTATTACTTTGCCATCGTATCGAAAGACAGATGGGGCTACGAGAGCAAACCTCTCTTTTTCTCTGCCAAAACCTTAGCTAACAAACTTCCGGTCATAGAACGTATCAGCGGTCCTCAGACTATTCGTCTTACAGGTAGAGAGTCGGCAGTACTGAAATATAAAATATCAGACCCGGACGGACACCGTATGAGAACAGTACTCAGAGGACAGACACATGGTGTGACACTTGAAAGGAACGAAGACGAACTCACTATCACGATTCTCTCCAAAGCTGCATTCGGCAAGCACACCACATCGCTTGTTGTAATAGACTCGTTCGATGCAGAAACTATCGAGACCATCGAATTCGAAACTTATGACAACAATCCACCGGTATTGGTAAAACCAATAGAAAAACAATACTTGCCGCAAGGACAATCGTTTACTTATAATCTGAATGAGTATTTCAAAGATAAAGACGGACATCCGTTGTCATACTCGCTCATATCTTATAATAAACTTTATGCAGATGTACAGATAGACGGCAATACACTCAAAGTAAATACTAAAAACAAAGGTGTAGGTGCTATTGAAATTCGTGCAAAAGACTCTGAAAATGCAGAAACTCGTGTATCTATTCCATTCCAAGTAGTAAAGGATGAATTGGTTTATCAAGTATATCCCATACCTGCTCACAATGAATTGAACGTAAGATTGAGTACGGATGTAAACGATGCAAACATCGAAGTACGCAGTATCCCATCGGGTTCGCTTGTACTGTCAAAGAAAGTATCCATTGCATCGAACGCCACAGCAGCAAATCGTAAAATTGTTCTGGATGTATCCAAACTCTCCGGAGGCAACTATATGCTCACAGTGAAATCTGGTGACAAGAGTTACAAACAATCTTTCATCAAATACTAATCAAAGTTATTTATCATGATTATGACTATTAAAAGTATTATATCAAAGCCCTATTGTGTATTTCTGCTTGCTTTGGGTGCTGTCACATCTTTGAAAGCACAAGAAGGACGTTCTCTTCCTTTCTTGGAAGTAAGTTCCGACATCCGTAGTGCGGCTATGGGAGGAAGTACCATGGGAGAAGCTCGTTCGGCTTACTTATACACAAATCCGACTTCATTTCTTACAAGCAAAAAACATATCTATGGTTCGTACTCATTTGGCAAATACACTGCCGGAGAATTGTCGCGTATTCAGTACCACACCATTTCGGGAGGTTATCGTTTGGGTACTCGTCATGCATTTCTTTTAGGTAGTAGATATTACAAAGGTTTGCCGACTCTCAAAGAAGATGAATACGGAGAACGCAAAGAGCTGAAACCGATGGACTACTCCATAGATTTGGGTTACGCTTATGCTTTCAACGAAAACTGGTCTGCTTATGTCATCGGTTCTTTCATCCAATCGTATGTTGGAAAAGTGGCATTTACCGGAGGAGGAAGTGTAGGTTTGTACTATCGCAATGCACCGACGGTAGGAAACACACCGATACGATACAGTGTTGGTCTTTCTGCCGACAACATTGGTGGAAAAGTACAATATGGAAAAAACGGATACAAAGGTAAAATGCCGGGTTCTGTAGCTTTAGGTGGTGATATTTTCGCTATGCTCACAGAAAAGGTCGAAATAGGTTTATCTATGACACACCGTTTATTCTTCACACCGAACAATGATTCACGTTATACCGGTGCCATCGGTTTGGAAGCCGACTATATGAAGAAATGTTTTCTTCGTACAGGTGTTCAAATGATGAATGAAAACAATGCTGTGACTTTCGGTGCCGGTTATCGTTGGAATCTCATCACACTGGATGCCGCTTATCGAAAAGGATTAAAAAACAATGGTTTCGATTCTTTCTGGGTGGGTGTAAGCGTCCATATCTAACGAGAAAACGGATAATTCCTCAAATCCTTTTTAGAAAAAATCTCCCTTGCCACTTTGATGGCAAGGGAGATTTACTTTTATCGAATACTTATATAAATACTTCGTAACTCACGCAATAAAAAATAAAATCTGTCAATCACGATGATTGACAGATTTTATTTGCGGTATGGACGGGAAAGCCACTTTTTGCATATATCGTATTGATTCATAATTTGTTGCTATACATTCTCACTTTGAGGGGTACAGTTTGGGTTACACTCTCAACCCTTGAATCAATACTGGAACCTTCACGTTTCTTTTAGACACTTTCTTCCGCGGTGCGTACGGTTTTTGAACCATTCGATTTAATCCACTATTATTCAGTGATTTGTCTTGTCAAGGAACACTATGAGGTACAAGATGGGGTAAATTGACTTACATTTACCTATTAGCTGCATTTGTTGTGATTGGCGTCCATCTGTCCGTATAAAATTCAAGTTCAAAGATACTACATTTTTTAGAAGATACAACTGTCTTGACAGAAAAATATTTAGCTTTAGTGCAAGGTGCAAGTCTATCTATATATAGATGCTTGCACCTTGCACTAAGATTGTTTACTTAAAGAGGTCTTTGTCCGGGCAAATATCTTTTTCTAAGGGTTGTGTCGTTGTACGAAACATTTTCTATCAGCTTCCAACCGGACTTTTCAGGGGGGGCGGAGAATAAAGCAATACCCTTTTCAAAAACCTCGGGGGTATAAGTGATTATCATCTCGTCAATCAAATCATTATCAAGCAGTAAGGAAATGAGGTCGGCGCTTCCGGCAAGCCAAATATCCTTTCCTGTCGCTTTTTTGAAGTCTGCAATCCTTTCCGGAACGTTTTCCGTGATGAAATTTACGCCATTCTTCGTTAAGACCGTATGAGAAGAAACGACATAAACCTCTTTGTCTTTGTATGGCCATAGAATATCCATACAAACAAGGTTGCTGTACATATCACCATCTAAGATAACCGTGTCCACCGAGTCCAAGAAGACTTGGTGTTCTTCTTTTGATGGCATGGGATAATTAACCAGCCAACTCAGGTCTCCGTCGGGAGTGGCAATATAGCCCTCAGCAGAAACGGTGATGTACAGTTTAATCCTTTTCATTTTCCTAAGTCTATTGCTGTTTGTCTTTTCGCAAGGAGCATCAACAAGCCACAAAAAAGAAGCGTGGAACTCACGCTGCTCCACCACGAGGTACTGGCATACCCAAAGAAGAAGACAGGCAAGCCCACGCTATACGTGCGTATAGCATGAACATTGCGCATCGGTCTCTTCTTTTGATGAAAAGTGCCAGTTTTCGTGATGAGACGTTCAGCGAACGTTATGTTATATATGCGAATTACAGGACAAATCCTATAATCATTTTTTCTAAATTGTACAATGCAAAGGTACTGAATTTATGGAATATATCCATAATAATTTTGGCTTAATCCATGAAAAGCTTAGAAAACTGTCTATTCCTTTTTGTCTCTGACGGAAGTGCCGTTTTAAGGGTAAACGGCAAAGCAACTCCAATCTTCTTTCTTTTTCCTACGCTTCCCTCGATATAATTTCTTCCTCATCGGCTATCCACAACCGAAGGCGGTGCGGTGTATCGAATTCAGCTGCGAAAGTATCTCCGTGTTCTTCACGCCGTTGCAAGTTCAAGCCTGACGGTTTGGACGAAAAATCTTCCTCTTTCCCTTTTCCGATGGCTATCGGAATCGGGCGAGCGTATTTGTTCTCCAAAAACTTGACAACGGCTAAACACTACTTTCTCATTGCACCTGAAACTCGATCACACCTTACCGGCTCCGATTCGGCATAAAAAAAAAGTCAGAAATTATGAGAAGCATAGCAAAAAACAGGAAACATCGAACGACAGCCTACCTTCCAATTAGCATAAAATCGGTGGTGGAAATCGCTCTTGCGGTTTTGGCGTACTCTGTATGGGGAGCAGGGTTTCTTTGGGCATTGGCGGGCTTGTATCTGCTTATTTCCATTCTTCGAGGTATTATCTCCTTTTTGGTGGGCTTGATTGCCGTCATCCTCTTTCTTCTCATTCTGCTAACATCAGTATAAACCATTAACATTCAAAGATATGAGCAAGGTGTTTTTATTAGGTGCAAACAAAGAGATTGACCGAGCCAAACAGGTGGTGGAAGTCAATCAGGTTATCCAAATGGAGGGATACCACGACGATAAATACGTCGTTCACGAAGTCCGTAAAAACGATTGGGGCATCGCTTACAAACTCATCAACCTCCGAACGAAAGAGTTTCATACCACCGACATCATCAGACCCTTGAAAGAGAAATTCGGCATCGGTTTTTATTACGACAGCGAAAATCCGCAATTTATGGACGGCATCGAAGTGGCGATACTTCTTCAGGAAGCACGGCAAAAGAAACAGGCGGAAGACGAAGAAGCCAAACGGGAGCGGATACGGGTAGAAAAAATCAAGCAAATCGGCAGGGAACGTTTGATGCAGATTTTCCCCGAAGACGCACAAGCGGTTATCGTAGCGCATCAGATGCAGGACGAAAGCGACCCCTATACCGACTATCACGCAAGTACAGTTACCCGAACTGTTATTTTGGGTTTTTCCAAGCACAAAAGAGACCTGTTTTCCGAAATGAGGAAACACGCATCCCATTTTGAAGGAACTGCCTATTTGAGCGAAAAGAACGAAAAATACGAGCATCGGGAAAAATACTCAATGGGAGCAGGATACTACTTGGGCAAAAGCAAATACAACGGTTGGATAATCGAAAAAATACCCGTGTACAATCGGGAACAGACGATTAAGAATTTAGCTTACACGGCAGGGGAAGAAGAAAACATACAGCTCGGCAATGCTATAACGACACATTCCGACAAACCCTTAGAACGAACAGAGGGGAATTACACGCTTGTAGAGTATTCCGAAAAAGCCATAGCCGTTTTCGGGGAAACACGGGCAATCAAAGAGGAGCTTAAAGCAATGGGCGGACGCTTCAACAGCCGATTGACACACAACGGCAAGAAGTTGGCAGGGTGGATATTCCCGAAGTCGCAGGAGGAACGTTTAGCCCATTATTTTGGCTTGAAATAAGTAACAACAAGGGGCAGGACTTACTCTGCCCCACCAAACCCAACAGATATGAAAGCATCAGACAAATTCAAAGAGACCATAAAGGCATATTTAGACCAACGAGCCGAAACGGATGTTTTGTTTTCACTCCAATACTCCAAACCCGAAAAGAACATAGACGACTGTATCACTTACATTCTGAACACGGTGAAACAGAGCGGTTGCAACGGTTTTGCCGACGATGAGATTTATTCAATGGCGGTACATTATTTCGATGAAGATAACATCGACGCAGGTAGTCCGATAAACGCCCACGTGGTGGTAAATCACGTGGTGGAACTGACTGCCCAAGAGAAAGAACAGGCTCGTCAAGACGCCATACGGAGAGTGCAGGACGAGGCGTACAGGAAAATGACACAGCAGGCGAAGAAACCCAAGCCGACCCTTACGGCAACCACCCAACCAAGTTTATTTGATTTTTAATGTATTTACCTTATGAAACCGAAAAATAAATTTCAGAAGCAAGTGGCGGAGTTGAGCAAACAACTCCCCACCATTACCGAAACGCAAACCCGATGGGCTTTCCGTCATTGTTTTGAACATATTGCCAAAAGAACGGTAAAAGGCGTATGCACCTGTTTGGAATGTGGACATGAATGGACGGAAAAGCAACATACGGAAAACAGAGCCGTTTGCCCTCATTGTGGAATGCTGTTAAACGTAAAAACAACCCGCCAAAGAGTATTCAAGCAGACGGAGTATTTCTGTGTCGTTATTACATTCAGGGGTTTTCAGGTATTGCGTTTCTTCTATTTGGATGCGTATCGGAAAGCGGGACAGCAAGCCCTTTTCTTTTGCAGGGAAGTGATACAACGTTGGATTGCCCCGAACGGGAAATATGCCACCTTAGCCCTTCTCCGTCCGATGTGTTGCTTTCAGGATACGTGGTTGTTCGGCAGTAGTTTGGAAATTCGACCCGAAAAAGAGTTATACGACGTTATGCCGACAAAAGTCTATCCCCGCTATCGGGTATTGCCCGAAATAAAGCGGAACGGTTTTAAGGGTGCATACAACGACCTTACCCCCTTTGAACTGCTCCGTTCGATACTGACCAACAGCCGTGCGGAGACATTGTTGAAAGCGGAACAATACGAACTTTTACGCTATTTCATCCGGACGAAATACCGCACGCTTGAGAGCCATTGGGCATCTGCCCGAATCTGCATTCGCAACCGTTATACGATTAAAGACGGCTCTATCTGGTGCGACTATATAGATATGCTTCAGCAGTTGGGCAAAGACATTCACAATCCCCGATATGTATGCCCCGACAACCTCAAAGAGGCGCACGACTATGCGCAAAACGAAGTACGCAAGCAAAGGGAACGGGAGGAGCAGGAACGGAAGAGGCGCAGGGCAATAGAGGACGAGAGCCGTTTTCGTGAACTCAAAAGCAAATTCTTCGGCATCGCTTTTACAGACGGCACGATACACATCCGTGTATTGGAAAGCGTACAGGAGCATTTGGAAGAAGGCACGGATTTACACCATTGTGTATTTACCAATGCGTATTACCTGAAACCGCATTCCCTTATTCTCTCCGCTACCATCAATGGCGAGCGGATGGAAACGGTAGAGGTCTCTTTGGAAACGATGAAAGTGGTGCAGTGCAGAGGGCTTTGTAATAAAAACACCGAATACCACGACCAAATCATTCGCCTTGTCAAACGGAATCTGAAACAAATACGCCAACGAATGGCTTCTTAATCATCTACAAAAAATAATCGGATATGCAAGTCAGAATAGAGAGTCTCATTTGTGATTGGGCAGAACCAATCCCTCACATCCTTGTACGGCTTATCAATGTGGCAACCTTGTCAAGCGATGAAGGAGAATTGCGCAATGCTGTTCGCAAGGTGGCAGAAACGACCGAATTGGACAGGTATTTTTCCTATGGCTACGGAGCGCACCACTTTTGGGTGCATCAACGCTATCTTTCCAACGGAGAGCCAATGAAGAACAGATTACTGAAAATTGAATTTTGAAGTTATGGAGAAACACGTTTACCGAGTGCAGGCGCAGTACATCTTTGCTGGTGTTTTTGAAGTGGTTTCCACAACCCGAGAGGAAGCATGGGAGAAGATAGAGAGACACTGCGGAGTGGTAATGGGAGGTATCCATTCCACGTTACTCGATGAAGAAATCAACTGGGCATTCGACATCCATCCCGAAAAGCGGATAGGTGGGATAACAGAAGAGAGAGAGTAAGGAACGACGGGCGTTTTTTTCTGCCCGTTACTTTTTCCATGACTTGCCTGATGGACGGGGAGAAAAAGTAACAAAAAGCCGAAAAAGAATGAAAATCATTCGATTTATTCAATAGAAAACCAATAGAGAATCGCCAAATACGAAAAGGTTAAAACGTCACTAAAGCTCCCTTGCAACACTGAAGTGCCCCAGAAAGTTAAACATAAAAAACGCCCGAACCTTCGGGCGTTTTATCTTAGTGTTCATACCATATTGCATATCGCGGTCTGGCTACGCGACGTGTCAGTAACCTTACTTTTTCCTGCACTCGGTGTTCCTCTTCGTCCGCATTGATGTTCTTCCAACTGAATGTTTTCTGAACCACCTGACCGAAACCATCCTCAATGTACACGTCGATTACCTGTTGGTCGGTAGTTCGGGAGGTGTAATAGAGCCTGAATGCCTCCTTTGTGAGCGGATAGCGGTCGTTGGGCAGCAGTTTCGTTCCGTTATCCAGCCGCAGCTCTCCTCTCCCGTTGGGTTGAAAATAGCGGATAAAGTACCTTGCCTGTTGATAGTCGCCTTCTTTGACCAACCGGCAACGAATTTCTACCGTTTCGTCTTGTGCGATTTTCTCCTGCACCGGCATACAATACAGGTCGAACGAATAAGCCTGCTGAATATCCAGCTTGTTATCACAGCCGTATAAACAAAACACGGCGAGGGTCAATACCCCCATCACCCATAGAATGTTGAAAATGTTCTTTTTCATTGTTTTCTCCTTTCTTTCGTTTAATGAATCATAAATTTCAGTCCTACTCCGAATTGCGTGTGAAACCGTCCGGTGGAAGTCCCCCACAAGACCCGCTCACGGGCAGTGAGAAGCAGTACGATACGGTCGCTCAGGTAGGTTTCCGTTTCGAGTGTTACCGCACCTCCATAGACAAAGCCGTCTTTATTCCGAAGGGTTGCCCCATCGGAAAGGAGTTTCTCGCCCCGGTTACTCGTTTCGTATCCGGCAAGAGCCGAACCGCCGAACGAAAACAAGAGGGTTTTATTGGGGGCGGAAAGGAAATTCAGGTAGTAACCACCCTCTGCCGTAAATTGGCTGACGGGGATTCTACTCTCCCCGTACGGGTAGTACTTGTTCAGGAACTCCGCTCCGAATACCCACTTATGAGCATGCTTGGAATAGGTTGCCATCGACAATCCGAAATAGTATCCCAACTCATTCTTGCCTTCCGAACGGTGTAAGCCGTCCACCATTCCGCCTGTTACCTGTATGCCTTGCATACCGGGCAGGCAGCGTTGGGCGTAAGCCTGATTCGTGGAAAACAACGTCCACAGAACCGAGAACATAAATACCAGCTGTTTCATAGACTTACTTCACTTTCAGTTCACTGATTATGCCGGCTCGTACAAGGTCGGCATTCTCTACCGTGAAGGTCTGATGCCGTCCGCCCTCTTTTTCGTGCAACTCAATGAGGAGATGCTTGTCGTCGGGGATAGTAAATTTGGGCAAGGTAAGGACCGTTCGCTCCGTTCTCTTTCCACCCACACAGGTCAGGTAATTATATGCCCTGAGCGGGAGGATTACCTGTTCCTGAATAGCAGTGCGCTTGGCGACTTTTTTATCGACGATTTTGAACGTGATGTAATCCATGTCAAACGGTACGTGGGAGGCGTTTTTCAGTTGCGTATGGAAATAGAGCAGTCCGTTGTGCGTATAGATGCCTTTCAGCGTAAACTGGATGCCGAAGCGTTTGCTGCCGATATGCTTTATCTCACGCTTGTTGTTCTTGTAAATAGACTGCATAATCAACTTGACCAACAAAGGCGACTCGCTACCCAATTCCTTCAGGTAAATCTCCATTGTATTATTCGGGCGGTTTACCGCTTCGCCGTCATGGATAAAGTCAGCCATCTCAATGGACAGCTTGACAGGTTCATCGGCATACTTCACGTGTAGGCTCGGTAAGAAGCGCCTTGCCGCCTTTCGGCGGTAGGTTTCCTCCAACCTGCCCCCAAACCGTACTTGCAAGTCTCCCTGCATACGGCTTTCCACTGGTAACGTCGGTCTATTTGCCATGATTATGAATTTTCTTATTACAACATTTGCAAACCACCAGAGTCTTTCTCCATTTCTTTAGCATCAGTTTATTCCACTCCGTGTTGGATTCCAACTCTGTGAGTTTCCTTACCTGATACATCACGGTATCGACATTTGTAGCACCACATAGCTCGCATTTGCGCTCTATAAGCCTCTCTGCGAGAGTTGGATATGGTGTCACGAATAAGTTCGGCAGATTGTCGCAAGCCGCGTCTTTGCTTGGCTGTTGCCTTGCAAAGCCATCGTTATAGAACATCCTGTATTTTGTCTCGCCTCCTTTGCCAATGTATGGGATGGCAATATCGCGACCTTGCTTATAACGCGTTACTATTTTCTTCGAGGAAGAATTTAGTTTCATTGCTAACGTCTTATAGAAGCTATATCGCATGATATACCCAAACTTACTGCCAGAGTAAGAGATGTTGTTGGCTATTCTATAGTACTGATAGAATCCTCTAATCTCCGTGGTGTAACGGGCACATATATCCTCTGGTTTCTCCTTTGACATGTATGTCCTTGGTGTCGCCCACCAAGTTTCCTTCCCATTAATGGTTCGGAGTTCCATCGCTTTCATCGAAAGGAGTTTCTTCTGAACTGTTTCCAGTGGAAGTTTTAGGATTATGCTGCCACAGAACGCACGTTTCACCCACCCATTTGCATTTCGCTTGGTGGCTTCTGATTTTCGGACGGTGATTTCATATCCAAGAAATTTTGCAGCATCGTGCGCATTAGTGATAAGCGTCTTTTCTGCCGAGAGTTCAAGTTTCAGCTTGTCTTTCATAAACGCAGTAAAATCTTCTTTCATTTTTTCGCAGTCTGCCTTGCTTCCAATTACCCCTATAAGAAAATCATCTGCATATCTCACATATTTCAATCTCCTGTACTTGTCATCCATGTCCATAGAGGCAGGGAATTTTCGCATTTCCTTCTGTACGTCCATTATCTGGGCGAGAAGCACTGCTTTCTCTTCCTCATTCTCTATGGCACGGAATTTCTTGCGCAATCTGATTGCCTTTTTGGTGAATTTTGTGTATTGTGGATTATACCGTCTTCTTTTTCCCATGTCGAAGTTTTGTGCATATTCACTCATGTACTTGTCGAACCTGTCGAGGTAGATATTAGCCAATATGGGGCTTATGATACCTCCCTGCGGCGTACCCGAATAAGTATTGTGGAATGCAAAGTCCTCCACATAGCCGGCCTTGAGGAATTTCCATATCAGCCGCAGAAAGCGTTCGTCTGATATGCGCTCTCGAAGGATGCCTATCAGGACTTGGTGGTTTATGTTGTCGAAGAAGCCTTTTATATCCCCTTCTATAAACCATTTCGCACCTGTGAACTGATGCTGAATATATGTCAGCGCAGTATGGCAGCTCCTTCTGGGTCGAAAACCATGAGAGGTGTTTTCAAACTGCCCCTCGTAGATGGCTTCAAGCACCATGTGAACCACTTCCTGCACCAACTTGTCCTCGACGGAGGGTATGCCCAACGGTCTTTTCTTACCGTGTTTCTTGGGTATATACACCCTTCTGGATGGTGTGGGATGATAGCTCTCGTCTTTCAGACTTACTATCAGCTTGCCTATTCTCTCGATGCTCATCTGGTCTATAGTCTGACCGTCGGAGCCAGGTGTCATGTTGCCTGGGTTTGCGTATATACGCTGATAGGCTACATAGAACATCTGCTCGTTGAACAGGATACGGTATAACCGTTCGTACTTGTAATGTATATCATTACTATGTGCAAATAGACTTTTTAATATAGTCTCTGGATTTCTCATACGTCTCTCACGTTATCGTTTGACAATATTAAGTTACACAGCTGCTCCCCTTCGCCATGTGTGTGGCTTTCCCACACTCGGACTACTACGGGAGCTCCGTTGTCATGCGGGGTTTTCAGGGACTATTCCCATAGCCTTTCGGCTTCCCCGTTTAGACAATCCCCGTTTAGCTGGCTTAGTAACGTGGCATGTCAGATTGTCGGATGCGATATACACCCATATCCGCTTTATGGCGGTCATGTCGCAGTAAATTCCATTGCCCAATCATCCGCTTCAACTAATGATAGGTACTGCGATACAACGTATATAACTGCCTTCCGTTGTAACTACTACATAAGTCATAAGGCTATCGTTCAACCAATCAGGCTTCATCCTCATATCTGACGTTTCCCGTTGCAATTCAGTCGCTGCCTTGGCAGTTGGCAGACTTATCGCTTTGCCGACATGCTTTACTCCCCGTCTGGTTTCCCTTTCGGATAAGTCGGTTCGGGATAGGCTTGTTTGTTGGAATACTAACCTAATCTCTTGCCAAAGAGATATTTACTAAGCAGCCACTACGGGCGCACTGAACGTGTAATAGGCGCCGTCTTCGGTAATCACCGCCAGATTGCTTTCACGGGAGAAGTCCCGAAGCGCCGCTTTTACCCGCAGCACGTTCTCTGCCCCGTCTGCTTTGGCTGCCAGCAGGTCGGCGGAACCCAAATCCACATAGCGGATGGCGGAGGGAAAGATGATATGCACCGTCTTGGAAAATGTTACCTCCAACGCATAAGGCGGTATCATGCGGTTAAAGGTGAGCGGTCGTGTCAGCCCCTCGAAATAATCTCCTTTGGAGGGAGAAGTAAGCGTGTCGGCTTCCTGTGCTTTGACTGTAAGAACGCACCCGGTAAGAGCGAGTGCAAAAAGAATTGATTTCATACGAATTTGGTTTTAATGATTTTTTGTTTGATACTGTTTGGATATTTTAGTGGCGGATTGTCTCCTTGCGATTTTATGTTTTGGGAAGCAGTAATACTTTGTATCCCGCTTTCAACGTAACTTTGACTTCACGCATCTTTTTGCTGATGTATTGCGAGATGCCCTGCATGGCGTTCCGTCCCAAATCAGCAGCTAACTGCGAACCTGCATTTCCACCGATAGTGATGCTGCTGCCGGTAGATGCACCCATATTGGCGGCAATCTCTTTGGCGGCATTGATTTCGGTGGAGTTCGGAACAAAAACGCCCTGTACGCCGTCTGTGTCGTACACCTCCAATTCAACGGGTATCACGTTCTCCGCATACTGAATGGAGCTGATGGTGATATGCAGGCGGTCGCCTCCGATTTTGGCGCTCCCGACCAGAATGGTATGAGCAGGTATCAGCATGTCTCCTGCTCTCATCGGTTCGAGCAGGCGTAACTGCAACTCTTTCCCTTCGGTTAGCGTTACGGTACGATAGACCGAGGCGCGGATGCTGTTTTTATCCGTTATCGCTTCGTTGCCGGCAACCGTAATAAATCCCATGTTGCGGGGTTTGCCGTACTGTTCCATAAAATCATTGGTTTCCATCGGGGCAGATAAAAGAGAGACCTCATTCCGTCGTACCTGCGATACCGGTTTGGGAATAATTTTCTCTCTTAAATTGCCTGCACTTCCTGCAACTTCGGCAGGCTGTGCCGCCTGTGCATCGGAAGCTACCGGCTGAGCTGGCGTAGCGGGCATATATTTTGCCGCAATCGCATACGATTTCTCTATCAAGTCAAGTTGTTGGTCGGCGGAAGTTTTTTCTTCCAACTGCCTTTCCAACTCCTGAATGCGGTACTCCAACGCCAACAACTCCTGTTCGTCCCGCTTTTCGGCAGGCTCTTCATACCAATTGTTCAGTTGGCGGTTAATGTCCTGATAAGCATATGCCGAAGAGCGGATACCCGCACCGTTGGGGAGATGGCCACCGTTCGGATAGCCGGTTACTGCCTGTGTTTCGGTGTTATGAGCATCTGTGACATAACCCTCTTGCCCGGCTTCGGCAAGGAATGAGAAATCTTGCAGCGTACGCATCTTCTCTTGCTGTTTATTGCGCATCGCTTCCTGTTCGTAGGCTTCCCGCTTATCCCCGACAATCGCTTCGTCTTTGGGTATGGGAAGTTCGGGATTGAATCCGTCGGACTGTGTTTCTTCCTTGTTGCCGGAAGGGGCGAATATAAGCCACATCGCTCCCGCGAAAATCAGGAAGAAGAGCGGATAGACCAGCATCTTTTTCCGCTTCTGAATCTCTTGCGGGGTAAGCTCCTTTTTCAGCTTATCCGCTCGTTTCGTTCGGTTTTCGGCTACGTCCGGTTTGCGTCCGTCACCTTCGTTTTCTTTAGTCATAATCGAATTTGTTTAATGGTTTTATACTGTCTGTTCGTTGCTGTAGCGGAGGGCGTTCGATACGCTCTATCGACATCTTCCGTCCGCCCTTTCCGATATTGTACATGGAGGAAACCGTCATATAGATGGCAAGCGCTCCAAACAGGGTAAGCAGGACAAGGACAACGACCGTGCGGTTTTCGGGTGTCAGTTTCTCCAACTCCGACCGCAGGGTTTTCTCTATCCGTTTTTTCAGGAGGGTGAGGTTGTTCTTCATCATGGCTTACCGGTCTATGGTGCGTATATCCCTGTTTTCGACAATTTCAAAACGCTCCATGATAAACCCGTGCGGATTATTGTCGCTGCGGACGGAATTACGCAAGTCGCAACGGGTAACGAGGCTTCGCTCCGTTACGTTGCTTGCCCGGATAATCATCTGCGTGGCATAGAGCATCGTTTTGTACGGATAGACATCGAAGTCGCAGATAACCGAGTCAATCCGAATCATCTGATTGATGTTGCCGGCAACAATCCGGTTGTAATACCCCTTCTCCTGCATATCCTGATAGTAGCGGAAAGCGCTTTTATCCACCAAGAAGAGGGCGCGGTTGATGTTCGATTCGATGGCGTTTCTATCGGGCGAAAGGGTGAAAAACAGCTCGTGAAAGCGTTTCACATGCTCGCGGGCTTCCACGGGACGGTTTTGTGCCAAATCCTGCGAAAGCGCCAGCATCAGCGATTTACCTTCATCCAACACATAGATTTTTTGTCGTTGCGCTTCGGCAAAAGAGTAGGAACTCCACACCGAGTAGCCGGTAATTCCGGCGCATAAGATGACAAATACAAAGACAATCATCCGTATTTGCCTGAAACTTGTTTCGATATTTTTTAAGCTTTTGAACTCCATAGTTTTGTATATTTTGATTTATCTGCCAAGCAGGCGACCGCCTACGTTGCCGAGTGTAGAACCTGCCACACCACTTGCCACACTGCTTGTCTTATTTGCCGTTTTGTTCACGGCGCTTCCGTAAGCCCCAACCCCTCCGGAATGGATAATCCAGCCGGCAACTGTCGGGATGGTAAAGTATCCGACAATACCGATAATCAGAAATACGATGTACACACCGTTCGAGCCGTCGGGAACATAGTTCGGGTCTTGCAGCAGGGCAATATCCTGTTGCAGCATCAACGCCTGAATTTTCGACAGGACAGCCGAAAAAAGGTCTGCCACGGGCAACCAGAGATAGACACTGATGTAGCGTGCCAACCACTGGGTGAGCGTCGCCTGAAATCCATCGTAAACGGAAAAGGCGAATGCTACCGGTCCCAGTATGGAGAGGACGATAAGGAAAAAAGTGCGTATCGTGTCGATGCTCAATGCGGCAGCATTAAAGAGCAGCTCGAAAAAGTCCCTGACGACGTCCCGAAAGCCTGTCTTGATGTCGTACCAAAGCCTTTCTCCCCACATGCTCATCATCTCCGGCGTATCCAGAATGCCGAGGTCTTTCATCTTCTGGTCGTAGGCTTCGTCATCGACCAGCCACGCTTTACCTTCCCGCAACCGAGCCTCATATTCCAATTGGTCTTTCTGTTCCTGCAACGCCTGTACATCGGTTATCTGACTCTCCATAACAGTATGCGCTCCCTTGACAATGGGACTCATCACGGTGTTGATTGTTCCCAATACCAATGTCGGGAAAAAGAGGATACAAAGCCCGATGGCAAACGGGCGGAGCAAGGGAAACACATCGATAGGTTCGGCACGACTTAACGCCTGCCAAACCCGGTATGCCACATAGAACAGAGCGCCCAATCCGGCTAACCCTTTGGCTACGCCAATCATATCGGAGCAGAGCGGCAACATCTCCTGATAGAGTTTGACCAGCAACTGATGCAGATTGTCAAAATTCATAATTCTGCTTATAGAAGGTTACCAATACCGTTCGGAAGGATTGCCGTACAGTGCCAAGACCCTTTTCATGTGGTTTTTCTCTTTGGCACGGATGTACGATACCGAAATGCTTTTCTGCGTATAGTACTTAGTCAGGTTCCGGTACTCGACCATTTTATTGTATATCTGGTCGATGGCATCCATACGCTCCTTATCGGATAGAGATAACCCATTGCCTTTGGTCACGATGTTTTTCAAGTCCGAAACCAAAGCGCCGCCTTCCGCCAACAGTTTGGCGTATCCGGTGGAGATGGCTGTCAGTTCGTTGACAGAGAAATTGGGGTCGGTTACCATTTTGTTGAATCCGTTCACGTAGATATTGGTTATCTCACTTACCATTTCGATGGTCAGTTTGACTTTACGGGCATCCTTAATCAGGTTGTGGACGGACTTCAACGCATCGTAATACTCTTTCCCCTGCTTGTAGATTTTGATACTCTCTTGCAGGTTCTTAATCATATTGGCAGCCGTAGAAGTACCCTGCACGGCGCTGACAATGTTTTGTACCAAATTGGTCGGGTCGGTTACCACCCATTGCGCTTTTGCCTGATACGAGAATAGGGAAAACATCGCTATCAGGCTTAAAATAATTCGTTTCATACTGTTTTACTTTTTAATGATGAATAATTATGTGTTTATAGATGCGGATTACCCTGCCGTTTGCTCTCGGCAAGCTGTTTGATTGCCAACTCGATGTTGCCTCCCAACTTTTCGGTCAGCCGTAAGAGTTCCAACTTCTCGGACTCTTCGGTCGTGTATGTATAATACTCCTCCAAGCTGACCTCTGTGGCATAGACCGCCGACTGTACGCCACCCAGTCCAAACCAAACCTCCTTGTATTTCCTGCTCGGAGCATTCGACATATTGATCGAGAGAATTTGCGACTTCTCTTTTTCGGTCAGTCCGAGCAATGCCTGAATGCTGTCGAACTTGTTCATATACTTGCGTTGGTCGAGCAGGATTTTACAGTCGGAATTGTTGATAATCGACTCCTTGACAATCGGCGAAGCGATAATATCGTCCACCTCCTGCGTTACTACAATCGCCTCGCCGAAGAATTTGCGGACGGTCTTAAAGAGGTACTTGATGTACTCCGCCATCCCCTCTTTGGCAATCGCTTTCCACGCCTCCTCGATAAGTATCATCTTGCGAATTCCCTGCAAGCGGCGCATCTTGTTGATGAAAACCTCCATAATGATGATGGTAACCACCGGAAAGAGGATTTTGTGGTCTTTTATCGCGTCAATCTCGAAGACGATAAAGCGTTTGGAGAGCAGGTCGAGCTGCTTGTCGGAGTTCAGCAAAAAGTCGTATTCGCCGCCTTTGTAGTACGGTTCCAATACATTGAGGAAATTGGCGATGTCGAAATCCTTTTCCCGCACCTTCTTGGCCTCCAATACGCTTCTGTATTCGTCCCGCACAAACTCATAGAAGGTATTGAAAGAGGGCATCAGGCGGCTATCCGTTTTCAACTTCTCGATATAGAGGCTGACGGCATTTGACAAGGCAACCTCTTCCGCCCGTGTCGGCGGTTCGTTGTCCCGTTTCCACAAGGTCAGAATCAAGGTTTTGATGCTTTCCCGCTTTTCAATATCGAAAACATTATCATCGGTGTAGAAAGGATTGAACGCAATCGGGTTCTCCTCAGTATAGGTGAAATAGATGCCGTCCCGACCTCCCGTTTTACGGTTAATCAGGTTGCACAACCCCTGATACGAGTTTCCCGTATCCACAAGGACGATGTGCGTACCCTGTTCGTAATACTGCCGGCACATGTGGTTGGTGAAAAAGGATTTACCGCTTCCACTCGGCCCCAACACGAACTTGTTACGGTTGGTGATGATACCCTGTTTCATGGGCAAATCGGAAATATCCACGTGGAGCGGTTTCCCGCTGATGCGGTCTGCCATTTTGATACCGAACGGACTGGGCGAACTGCGGTAGTTCGTCTCTTCGGTAAAGAAGCAGAGAGCCGGTTCGATAAAGGTGTAGAACGATTCTTCCGCAGGGAAGTCGCCGCTGTTACCCGGCATACCCGCCCAGTAGAGTGTGGCGGCATCCACCGTGTTGTGGCGCGGTTTGCACTCCATCAGGGCAAGCTGGCTGCCGACATCGTTGCGGATGTGCTTCAACTCCTCCAAATCCTCGCTCCATGCCAACACATTGAAGTGCGCTCGTATGGAGGTCAGTCCGAACGAGTGGGCTTCGTTCAGGTATTGGTCAATCCACTCTTTGTTTATCTGGTTGCCTCTGGAATAGCGGGAGAGCGACTGCATATTCCGTGCGCTTTTCTCAAATCGCCGCAAATTCTCCGTGCTGTCTTCGATAAAGAGATATTGGTTGTAAAGGTGGTCGCACGAGAGCAACAACCCCACAGGAGAAGCGAACGACAGAAGGCAATCGCTCCGGTCGGTCGATAGCTTTTCATACCGTGTGTCGGTTCCGATACGTCCGGGCAGCTCTTCCGTATCCGACAGAGTGTGTAGGCACACATGCTTGTCGCCTATCCGAAGCCCGTCTGCTCCCAACGCTATATCTTGCAGGCAGGTGGTATCATCCAACGACAGGGAGAAATATTTTTCTATCAGCCCCGCCCGCTCATCCGTGCCGGTAATCTCATCCGACGTGAGGCGGGTAAGGCGGATAAATCCGCTGTCGTTCATAATCCGTTCAAACTGCCCGACTGCCTCCAAAAACTTTATACCGGTCTCCTTATTGACCTCTTTGGGAATGATATTTCCACGGCAAAGCGAAGAGAAATTGCTCTGCATCCGCATCCGTTCTTTGGTTGTTTTCGTGAGAAACAAAAAACAGGAGTGGTTCAGGAAAGGACGTTCGTTGAAATGCTTCTCGAAACTGCGGGAGAGGAAACTCATATCTTCCTTATCCGTGGCAGGACGGTAAGTTTCACGCACAAACCAATCTTGTTTATGTACCACACAATAGTCCGGCAGGACTTTTACCGCTTTTGCCCAAGAGGAGTGAATCGCTTCGTACTCCGCACGGGTAACGGTAAAAAGTTCCGGCAGTTCCACCTGAAAGGCGACTGTAATATCGGCGTCTTTGGAGATGATGCAGTCGTGTTCGACAGCCAACAGCGGAAATTTGCTTTCGATGGTGGCCGCTTTCATTACGTTACGCATACACCGCCTCCTTTCTCTTTTTCCGGAACAGGCGGTGCGTACTCTTCCGGTTAATCAGATAGTGCGGATGCTGCCGTTTCGCCAGCAGTTTCATCAAGCCGTGTTCTCCGTACCGGGCATTCATCTTAAAGGTCTGCCAAACCAGCAGGGTGGCGGAAATCCCTCCGAATCCGATGCAAACCCACTGGTTGATGCCCGCCATATACATGACGACAAAGAGGATGAAGGTAGTAAGCAATCCGCCTGCAAAAATGAACAGATACTGCGCTTTCAGCCCCTTAAATTCGACGCTTCTGCCTATTCCTTTGTTGATATTATATTCCATAACTCTCTCTTGATAAAGCGGGTTAAAGGAAAAAGGAACGCAGGATGGTGGCAGCTACGATGAGAAAGATACAGGCGCCGAACCACGACGCGGCGGTCTTGGAGGTGTCGGGGTCGCCGCTGCTGAACTTGGAATAGACTTTGACGCCCCCAATCAAGCCCACAACGGCACCAACGGCATAAATGAGTTTGGTTGCCGGGTCGAAATAGGAGGTTACCATATTGGTGGCTTCGGTAATACCGCCCACGCCATTACCCTGTGCGAATGCACCGGAAGCGGCAGCGAGTAGAAAGACTGCCGAAAGAAGGATTTTTTTCTTTGTCATAACGAGAAATTGTTAAGGGTATCGGGGTGGATAGCCCCGATACCGGATGGATAGATTGGATTACTGTTGTTTTTTTAGTGGCAGCTATATCGGTCAGCCATACTCTTTCTCTTTCATTAGCGATTTGTTTTTACGTTCTTATTCTTACCGGGTATATAGTCGTTGATATTAAAATCGGCGGGTGCTTTTCTGTCGCTTCCCACCATACCGGCTTCCTGCTCTTTCCGTTCATAAAAGGCGGCGAGACTCTCTGTTATCAGGTCGGTAACCATTCGCTTGGCATCGGGCTTACCCGACACCAATTGCTCGAACAGGTCGGTCTGCCGTATCTCCAACAAGGTTTCCCCTGCTTTTTGCCGTTGTTGGGGCGTAGTGCTATCCGCTTGATTTACCGTGCGTACCACATTGCCCAGATCTTCAAAGCGGACGCCCGAAGCCAATGCCGCACCCGCCATGCCGGCAACCTCCTCTTCTTCCTCAAGGTCTGACTCCGTTTCGTATTCGAGCGGATAGTCGATAGCCATCGGTGGATTTTCTTCCTCGGAAAGGGTATCGGAAAAGATTTCATTAAGCTCGTCCGGCGGCACTTCTGCCGTCGGTCTCTCCTCATTCGGCGGAGCAAAATTATCTGCTTTTCCGTCCGGATTTTCCGTTTTTTGCGAGCTGGCAGCAAGTGGCTTCGGATTGGTTGTAAGTGGCTTTGAAGCGCTTAAGTCGAAGCGGCTTTTCCCGACAATATCGCTTTTCAAGGGTCTGCTTTCTCCCCAAGATCCGCCTCGTCCGATAATCTCTTTTCTTCTTCTTTTTCCGACGTTCAACCGCCAAAGGAGGATACCGGCAAAAAGGGCATACAGGACGATGGCGCCTATGATTATCTTTTCCATATCAGAATATTCCTTCGTTATGCTCGTTGTAGAGCGCCGTTATCTCCTCCTGATAGGTCGCAAAATGGTGGGACAGTACGTTGTCGATATAGCTGAACAGCGAGACCTGATTCCTTCCGATAACCTGCACAATTTTGGTAATCTTCTCGTGGTGCTCCTTGCGGATGTAAACCGATTTTCCGGTACGTGCGGTGATGCCTGCTTCCTGAATAAAGAGTTGCTCGTAATCGGGCAATTTGCCGCATCTGCGCTTTCCCTCCTCGCGGGTATGCTCTGCCGGAGCGGAAAGCTCCTGTTTCTCCTCTTCCGTTTCAACCGGTGTGGGAGATTCGGGCAACAATGCTTTGGGAGCGGCGCTTGGATTGTTCCGCCGTTCCTTGTTCTTGAATGAGGAGATGACAAAGCTGGCATCAAAATCACTCAGGTTTACCTCTTTCTTCTTTGCCATAGCCGTTTTATTTTAGGGTTTCCAACATTTCTTCTATCAAAGCGTCGAGATGGCTCCCTCTTATCAGAGTTTTGTCCGCGGGAAAGAGCGTGGAGCGGAACAGGGCTTTATGACTGACCGACTGCTCCCGCCGGAAACGTTTGCTATCGGGCAGAAAGGTTTTGAACAGGGAGAAGCCCAACTTGGCGATGACATCCTCATACACCTCGTAAAGCTCCGTTTTTTCCCGTCCATCGACTAAGTTCCAAAGCAGGTACAACCCTTTGATGTTTGCCCTGCCGGGCGTAATCAGGGCGTCATTGATCGTAATGGCGTATTGTA
Organism: Phocaeicola sp.; assembly: GCA_041814865.1. Lineage (GTDB taxonomy): Bacteria > Bacteroidota > Bacteroidia > Bacteroidales > Bacteroidaceae > Phocaeicola. Next base: position 26,607 of record JBGXXU010000151.1, read on the forward strand.
GGGTGCTCTCCAATACGACACGGTCGGCGGAAATGGGCGAAATGATGTAATCCATCCGTGACAGGGTCTTGACCACTTCCGGATTGTTGATGGTTCCGGGCAGGTCGAAGAAGATAAAATCGGGATGCATCTCTTCGGTCAGTTCCTGCGCATCGGCGATGGCGTTTTCGGGGCTGCTTTCGATAACCTCATACGCCTTTTTGCCCGATAAAGAAAACTGTTCGTAAGCCATCAGTTTGTAATAGTCGTCTTCCATTGTCATTTTCAAGTCGCGTTCGCGCATCTCCGCAATGGAGTGTTGCGGGAAGTCGCAATCAATCACGGCTACCTGATAGCCTTTTACATAGTGCAGGTAGGAGGCTACCAGCACGGTTAGGGTTGTTTTTCCGGCTCCGCCCTTCTGGGTCGAAAAAGCCACGTTCAATGTTTTCTTTTCCATGTTTTTTGTTGAAAGGGTGATACATCTGTCTGTTTATCCGTCCGTACAGCTATCTGTCTGTTTGGCTGTTTGTCCGTCTTTCCGTTTAGCTGTTGGAACGTTTAGCCGTTGGTACGGACGAACAGCCTGATGTAGCGTTGCATAACCGTCGGTCTGTCTGTTCGGATAGCTGTATGACTGTATGTGCGGACGTTCAAATTTTCCGCAAAATAAGCCTGCTTTTTATTGGGATTTATCAACTTTTTACGAGGTGGAAGCAAGTGGCTTCGATTTGGCAGCGAGTGTCGTATATTGCTGTGATACAGTAGATTTTATTGCTACGTAACTTTGCAGCAGACAAAGTCGAAAGGCATTCGGGACTGTTTTTTCCTCCCCTCAGCTTTACCTCTGTTCCGGTCAGAGAACAGATTTATTTGCGCCGCAGAAGCAAATAGCAAGCTGTGTTTTTTGCTGCACGAAACAGGTTTTGCTGCAAAAAACGCTTGCCCCGCAAGGGGGACGACAGACCCTCCGAAGTCGGTTGCCGGAAAGAGGATTTTCAAGGGTTGCGAAATTGCTGCGGACGCCTTTACGACAGCTTATCCACTAAAAAATCCAACGTATGAATGATAAGGTTGAAAAACGCCCCAAGCGGGGAAAAGGGGGACGCACCCCGAAGAATAATCCGGCAAATTGCCGCTATTCGGTCAATTTTACGGCAGTAGAACACGCTCGTTTCCTTACGCTCTTTGAGCAATCGGGGGTACAATCGAAGGCGCGTTTTATCGCTGCCCGTGTATTCGGAGAGGAGTTTCGGGTGGTCAAATACGACCGTTCCGCTATGGAATATGCGACCAAACTCTCCTCTTTTTACGCACAGTTTCGCTCCGTCGGGGTGAATTACAACCAAGTGGTAAAGGAATTGCACAGCCATTTTTCGGAGAAGAAAACGTTGGCTTTGCTCTATAAATTGGAGAAAGCGACAGTCGATTTGGCGGAAATCGGAAAGAGGGTGTTGGAGCTGTCGGAGGAGTTCAAGAGGGAATGGTTGCAAAAATAAATATCGGCAGCAATCTCTACGGTGCATTGGCGTACAATCAGGAGAAGGTGGACGAAGGATTGGGCAAAGTGCTCGGTTCGCATCTGGTCTTTGAGCCTGCCGACGGAGCATTCAACGTTTCGGAGTGCATGAGTAATTTTATGCAGTTTGTTCCGGCACACTTCCGTTCCGAAAAGCCGGTCTTTCACGTCTCCATCAATCCGCATCCCGATGACTGTTTGTCGGACGACCAACTCACGGACATCGGACACGAGTATATGCAACGGCTCGGATACGGCAATCAGCCTTATCTGATTTTCAAGCACGAGGACATCGGGCGGGAACACCTGCATATCGTTTCATTACGGGTGGATAGCGCAGGGAAGAAAATCAACGATTACAGGGAGCATGAGCGGAGCAAGGAGATTACGGAACAGTTGGAACGCAAGTATAACCTGCATCCGGCAGAGGGACAAAGGCGTTCCGAGCAATGGGAATTGACACCGGTCGATGTATCGCAAGGCAATTTGAAAAAGCAGATGGCATCGGTCATCAAACCGTTGGCCGCCATGTACCATTTTCAGTCGATGGGCGAATACAAGGCGCTTCTCTCCTTATACAACATTCATGTAGAGGAACTTAAAGGAGAAATAAAAGGAAAACCCTATCGGGGATTGCTCTATTCGGCATTGGACAGTGAAGGGAACAAGACCGGCAATCCATTGAAAGCTTCTTTGTTCGGAAAGACGGTCGGGTATGACGGGCTGGAAAAACGGATGGCAATATCTGCCGGACGCATCAAAAATCAACGGCTAAAGTTGCATCCCCTCCAAGCGATATCGGAAGCCAAGCGGAGTTGCAGAAGTGAGAGCGAGTTTCGAGCGGAGCTACGGCAACAGGGGATAGATGTATTGTTTCGACGGAACGACGAGGGGCGTATCTATGGTGCAACCTTTATCGACCATACCACCCGTACCGTGTTGAACGGTTCCCGGTTGGGCAAGGAGTATTCCGCCAACATTTTCAACGATTTATACGGCAGGAAGCAGGAAAAGATGCAGGTGGTTGGTTTCGATACCCATCTTGTCGGGGTTTCTCAAAAAGCCCAACAATCCGAGGGGTATAATGAGGGCAGTCATATTTCCGATAATATCACAGGTGGACTTTTCGCTGTACTCACTCCGGAACCGGAACATCATCCGAAAGAGGAAATGCCGTTCCCGTACCGCAAGAAAAAGAAGAAACGGAGGTATGGGAGGCAGGTGTGAGGAACACTCATTGATTTATTCACAATTTAATTTTGATAGAAAATGCAACAAGAAGACGATTTGAGAGGACTTGCCAAAGTTATGGAATTTATGCGGGCGATAAGCATTCTGCTCGTAGTGATAAACATTTATTGGTTCTGCTACTATGCCCTTCGGGAATGGAATATCAGCATCGCCGTCGTGGATAAAATCTTGCTAAACTTCAACCGCACAGCCGGACTGTTCGGCAATATTCTCTATACAAAGCTGTTTGCCGTTGTTTTCCTTGCACTCTCCTGTTTAGGGACAAAGGGCGTTAAAGAGGAAAAAGTTACATGGTCGAAAATCTACGTGTTTCTGACCATCGGCTTTCTCCTTTTCTTTATGAATTGGTGGATACTCGACTTGCCTTTGCCGGTAGCAGCGACAGCCGGATTTTACATCTCGACAACGGCAGCGGGTTATCTTTTTCTGTTGATAGGCGGGCTGTGGATGAGCCGGCTACTCAAGAACAACCTGATGGACGATGTTTTCAATACGGAGAATGAAAGCTTTATGCAGGAAACGCGATTGTTGCAAAATGAGTACTCCGTAAACCTGCCGACCAAGTTCTGGTACAGGAAAAAGCAATGGCGTGGCTGGATAAATGTCGTTAATCCGTTTCGGGCAAGTATCGTGTTAGGCACTCCGGGCAGTGGAAAATCGTATGCCGTAGTCAATCAGTATATCAAGCAGCAAATCGAAAAAGGATTTTCGATGTATGTGTATGATTTCAAGTTTCCCGACCTATCTACCATTGCTTATAACCATTTATTGAACAACCAATTAGGCTATAAGAAAGTTCCCACTTTCTACGTGATAAACTTCGATGACCCCGCACGTTCGCACCGTTGTAACCCCATCAACCCCTCGTTTATGGAGGATATTAGCGACGCTTACGAATCAAGCTATACCATTATGCTGAACCTCAATAAGAACTGGGTACAGAAGCAGGGCGATTTCTTTGTGGAAAGCCCGATTATCCTCTTTGCTGCGATTATCTGGTTTTTGCGCATTTATCAGGACGGCAGGTATTGTACATTTCCGCATGCCATTGAGTTCCTGAATAAGCGGTATGAAGATATTTTTCCCATCCTGACCTCTTATCCCGAACTTGAAAATTACCTAAGTCCGTTTATGGATGCGTGGTTAGGCGGTGCGGCAGACCAATTGATGGGACAGATAGCCAGCGCCAAAATCCCGCTTTCGCGTATGATTTCGCCCCAACTCTATTGGGTGATGAGCGGAGATGAGTTTACGCTGGACATCAACAATCCCGAAAATCCAAAAGTGCTCGTGGTCGGCAACAATCCCGACCGCCAGAATATCTACGGTGCGGCGTTGGGACTGTATAATTCCCGTATTGTAAAACTTATCAACAAAAAAGGACGGTTAAAGAGTTCGGTTATCATCGACGAGCTGCCGACCATATATTTTAAGGGACTCGATAATTTAATTGCTACCGCCCGAAGCAACAAAGTGGCGGTATTGCTGGGTTTTCAGGATTTCAGCCAACTTCGTCGTGATTATGGGGATAAGGAAAGCAAGGTGATTGAAAATACCGTCGGCAATATCTTTTCCGGTCAAGTGGTCAGCGAAACGGCAAAAACGTTATCGGAACGATTCGGTAAAGTGCTTCAAAAACGACAGAGCATGAGTATCACTCGCAGTGATAAAACCACTTCCATCTCCACGCAAATGGACAGTCTGATTCCGGCATCGAAAATATCCAACCTTACACAAGGGATGTTTGTCGGAGCCATTGCCGATAATTTTGATGAGCGCATTGAGCAGAAAATTTTTCATGCGGAAATTGTGGTGGATAATGCGAAGGTGGCTTCCGAAACAAAGGCTTACCAACCGATTCCCATTATTACCGACTTTACGGATGAAAACGGTACTGACCGGATGAAAGAGCAGATACAGCTTAACTACAACCGTATCAAAGAGGAAACAAAACAAATCGTTGCCCATGAGCTGGAACGGATAAAGAATGATCCGGATTTACAGCATTTGCTGCAGCAGGATAATCAATAACTGCCCTATATTACGCAAAAGCTCGCAAGCATAATTTCTTTATGGTTATGTTTGCGAGTTTTTGGGGAGAAAGGAAACCATATTAAATTCTCCTTAACGCCACACACTACCAACCCGACGCCACACCCTGCCACCTGCCGGAAAACCGACTGTAATCCTACTGTCTCCCACTACTTTCGTTACGCATTAATAGTGATGCGTAACAAAAAACAGTTTAGTTATGGACGAAAAATTAAATCCGAAAGACCGCGTTCTCCTGATGCGAAATGAGGGAGAAGGCAATCGCCTCCAAGTCGTGAAAGGCATTGACAAGAAAGGAAAAATTGATGCCATTGACCCCATGAAGGCAAAACCCGGCGATTTCCTGATTATCGACAAACACGCCGACCCGATTGAGAACTTTTTCAAGAACTTCTTTAATCAGGCTAAAAATCCATCGCACACGGGATTTTACGCCGTTACGGCAGATATGCTCGATAAGGTATTGACTCTAAGCGAAAAGGAGTTGGAGAAATTCCGTATCAATCCGAAAAACTTCCTGAATCAAACACAGGGAGAATCTCAATCGGCAACAAAGCAAAAAGAGATAATTAACTCTCAAGCAGAAGAAATGAAACCCAACGAACCCAAAACAGACGAACCGAAAACCGATTTCCGGCAATTCGACACCAACCGTATTCCCGACAGCGAATACCAAAAATACGGCATTACGCCCGAAAACCTCAAAGATGAACTCCATGCGATGAGCTACGGGTATAAATCCCCGCATTTGCTGGATATTACTCCGAACATCGACGGCGTGGAGTATCCGATGAAAGCCCGCTTGTCGTTGGAAGAGCAGCCGGACGGAAGCCTGAAATTCGTGCCGCATCCGTATCAGCACCAAGTCGATTTGGAGAAACCATTTCAAGGCGTTATCCTTCCGGATGATGTCAAAGAAAACCTGCTGGCAACAGGCAATGGAGGCAGAGTGGTGGAATTGACTCCGAACAGTTCCGGCGAAAAAGTACCGTCTTTGGTATCGGTCGATAAGCTGACCAACCGTTTGGAAGCCGTACCGGTGGACAAACTGACCGTTTCCCAAAACCTCAAAGGAATAGAACTTACTCCCGAACAGCAACAAGCCCTCAAAGCGGGGCAAAAGGTACTCGTGGAAGGGATGACTTCCAGAAATACGATAGGTACGGATAATCCCGTGAAATTCGATGCTTACGTGCAGTTCAACGCTGCCAAAGGCGGTTATGATTTTACTTACGACGGACTGAACCGGAACAGGTACAGACAGGATAAGGCTGACAGGCAGGAACAAAGCGCATCTTCGGAGCAATCCAACCACGTACGCATCCCCAAAAACCTCTTAGGAGTTGATTTGGACAAAAAGCAACGGGATTCCCTTCGGGAAGGAAAAACCGTTTATGTGCAGGGAATGGTAAAGGACGGGCAAGGCGAACCTTTCAACGCCTATGTAAAGGTCAATAACGAAAAAGGGAAGCTCGATTTCTTCAAATGGAATCCTGACAAGGCACGGAAACAGGGTGCCAAAGTTAAACCTGCCGAAGAGAGCAAAACGCAAGTCGCCGTTAATTCACACGGCAAGACCAATGAGGCAACCAAGCACACGCAGGAACGATTGAAACAAGGACAACAACGCCCGACCGAAGCACAGGATAACCGTCAGAAGCAGCAACAAACCGTGAAAAATCTTGTGAGGAAATCTGCCGGACAAAGAATGTAATCGGCAGCAAAAATATTCCGAATAATCCGTTTACCTTTGCCGCTAAGAAGTTCATACGCGCCGACGGTTTAATGAGCAGTTGTTAAGCCGGGTACTGTTGAATTTTTTAGTGGCGGCACTGGGGAGGGATACCCCGGTGCCTTTTACTTATCCCTGTTTCTAATTTTTACCACTAAAAATTCATTCGTATGAAATATTCTTCCCATTCAGAACCGGCGGAAATGTCCTACTTCCGCCTGAACCTTCTTGCTTACCTGTGCGATGCCCATCCCGACAAAGCAAACGACCTCGCTTTTATCTCCGGTCGCGGAGATATGGCAGCAGAAGCTTACAGCCAAGCCATAAAAGAGGGCTTAGACCATATTCAGGCTGCCGAAATCGCAAACGAAACCCTTTTCAAAGGACTGCACTTCTCCCCATACAATATGCTTGTTGAAATCCTTCGGAATGAATTTGCCGACGAAGTTCCACCGGGCGAAGCCGAAACGAAAGCCATTGGATTATTTCCCCTCTGCCGGGCTTTATTTGCCCAATACAACCTGAACGATGATTTTGCCGATACAACCGAGTATCAATGGCTCTATACGGAGCTTGTCGGCGCCATTCAACTGCTACTGGAAGATGAGTTACAATAAGCGTGTGCATCTGCGCCAAAATATCGACGCCATTCGATTGGCATTGACCCTCGACAGGGAGCATCGGCAGGCAACGCCCGAAGAACGGATTACGCTTTCCCGCTATTCGGGTTTCGGAGGCATCAAGGCAATCCTTAATCCTGCCGAAAATCCCGAAGATATTCAGCGGTGGTCTAAGTCCGAAACCGAACTTTTTCCGATGATACGGGAACTTCACGAGGTACTCCGTGAGAGTTCGCCCACATTGGATGTGTATAAACGGTATGTCGGTTCGTTGAAAAACTCCGTCCTGACAGCGTTCTATACACCGAAACCTGTTATCGACGCATTGGCGGAAACCTTGAATGCAAGCGGTGTTGCGCCGGCACGTTTTTTAGACCCCAGCGCCGGCATTGGGGCGTTTATCTCCTCTTTCAAAGAGAGGGGAATCGAAACGGAGTTCACGGGATTTGAAAAGGATTTGCTGACCGGTAAGATTTTGTCGCACCTCTATCCCGATGAAAGAATCAGAACAGAAGGTTATCAAAAAATAGAGGAGCGCTACTCCGGCTATTTCGATACGATAGCCTCCAATATCCCCTTTGGAGACGTAGCTGTCTTCGACCCGCAACTCTCCAATCACAAGAACCCTGCCGTAAAACAATCGACACAGGCGATTCACAACTACTTCTTTACCAAGAGTGTTCAAACGGTTAGGGAGGGTGGAATTATTGCATTTATTACCAGTCAGGGCGTTCTGAATGCGGAGCATAACAAGCCGGTACGGGAGTACCTGATGAGCACCTGTAATCTTGTTTCGGCTGTCCGTCTGCCGAACAATCTCTTCTCGGATTACGCCGGAACAGATGTCGGAAGCGACCTGATTATCCTGCAACGCAACAGCACGGAGAAATTCCTTGGCTCAAGGGAGCAGAACTTTATCGAAAGCCGCAAACTGTCGAACGGCATCTCCATCAACAATCTGTTCCGCGATTTTTCGAGGGTAGTACAAACAAACTCCACAGTAGATACCGACCCTTACGGTAAACCGGCTATTCTCTTTACACACGAAGGCGGAATAGAAGCCATTGCCCACGATTTGAGGCAAATGTTGGAAGAGGATTTTTCCCGGCATTTGGATTTGCAGCATTACCGTATCTATGCCCATAAGGAAGAGAGGAAAAGTACCGCACAACTTGAATCGGAAGAAAATCCTTTGGGACTTGAAGATGTTTTTTCTTATGAGGAGTTGAAAGAGATCCGGCTATCAAACGAACAGCAATTAACCTTAGAAGAAACTCGACCTACTTTTAATCAAGAGACCTCTCATTCCCCTGATGATCTAGATCCTTTTTGGCAGGCTATTGAGGACGAGTGGTTCCCTGAAGAAAAAAAGTTTTGGAATCAGGAAGAAAAAGGTCAATCACGAGTAATTTTTCAAGAGGAAAATCATTATAAGAATTGGGATGGAGTACAGCAGGATACTCTCTTTAAATTAGATGAGTTCAAAGAGCCGACTTCGGAAGTGAAAGTAGATACGGTTTCACAAACACCCGTCATTACGCTCTATGACCTTTTCGGATTCTCGGTTGAAGAACGCAGCCAACTCAAAAAGCCCAAGAAAAGGGCAAAACGGGCAAAGCCGAAAATAGAATCCAAACAGGAACTCCCCTTTATGGACTGGCGGGAAGAGATGGCTTACGAAGCCGCGCAAAGGCGGAAACAACTCAAACAAGAGAGCGCTGATGCCTATCCGGTTTTCGATGCCCGCAAGGAAGAGCAGTTGGCGAGTTTGAAAGAGGATGTTGAAAGGGAACAGCAAGAGCGGATGAAGCCCATTCCTTATTACCGTGCGGAAGAGATGCCTGCCCACTATCGCGAAGGCTCTCTGATAACCGATGAAAACGACCGTATCGGTTATCTGCGTGATGTGAAGGGATTTCAGCCGATATTCCATCCGCTTCAACTCACCGCTACACAGCAGGCGAAAGCATCCCTCTACATTGAAATTCGGGATACTTACCACCACCTGTACAGTAACGAAGCGACACGATTGGAAGCCAATCCTGCCCTTCGGGAAATGCTGAACAGGCTCTATGATGATTTTACCCGTCGTTTCGGCAACATCAACGACGCGAAAAACCTCAGCCTGATAAAGATGGATGCCGGAGGGACGGAAATCCTTTCGCTCGAACGTTATATCGACGGCAAAGCCGTTAAAGCGGACATCTTCCGGCAACCGGTTGCGTTCAATCCGAATGAGATAACCCATACAGACAATGCACGGGAAGCGCTTATCGCTTCGCTCAACAAGTATGCGAAAGTAAACCTTGACTATATGGCGGAGCTTACCGGCAACAGTTCCGAAGAGATGCTGAAGGAATTGAAAGGAGCGGTTTTCTTCAATCCGATGATAGGGGCTTACGAAATCAAAGACAAATTCATCAGCGGCAATGTAATTTCCAAAGCCGAAGAGGTCGAACGGTTTCTGGAAAACCACCCCGGCCATGAAGCGGCACAAGAGTCTTTGGCAGCTTTGCGACAGGCAACGCCCCGCCCGATACCTTTTGAGGATTTGGATTTCAATTTCGGTGAACGATGGATACCGACAGGGATTTACAACAAATACGCCTCCTATCTTTTTGAAACGGATGTGTCGGTTCATTATGCCCAAAGCAGGGACGAATATACCCTCAAAGCCGCCGGCAAGAATGTGAAGATATGGGATCAGTATGCTGTAAAGACCCAAAGCCGCACTTTCGACGGTATCGTCCTGATGAAACACGCCCTGCACAATACTTCGCCGGATATTACAAAGAAGGTCAAGAAGTACATTGACGGAGAGTTGAAAGAGGTAAAGGTGCGTGATTCCGAATCCATCCAACTCGCCAATTCCAAAATCGACGAGATACGGAACGGTTTCACCGACTGGCTGAACGAGCAGTCGCAGGAGTTCAAAGAGCGGTTGGCTGATAAGTATAACCGCACATTCAACTGTTTTGTACGTCCTGACTACAATGGTAACCATCAGGAATTTCCCGGATTGGACTTAAAGGGGTTGGGCATTCCCGAACTCTATAAGAGCCAGAAAGACGCCGTATGGATGGATATTCTTAATGGCGGAGGTATCATCGACCATGAGGTGGGTGGCGGAAAGACGTTGATTATGTGTGTAAGTTCCTTTGAGAAGAAAAGGTTGGGATTGGTCAATAAACCCGTTATCATTGCTTTGAAAGCCAATGTGCACGAGATAGCGCAGACCTACTGCACGGCTTATCCCAATGCCAAAGTGCTGTACCCCGGCAAAGAGGATTTTACGCCGGCTAAGCGGGTCAAGATTTTCCATGAGATGAAAAACAACAACTGGGATGCCATCGTGCTGACACACGAACAGTTCGGGATGATTCCGCAATCGCCGGAGATACAGCAACAGATATTGCAAGCGGAACTCGACAGCGTGGAAGAGAATCTGGAAGTGCTTCGGAAAGAGGGCAAGGAGATATCCCGTGCGATGGAGAAGGGACTGGTCAAACGGCAACAAAACCTCGAAGCCAAGTTGGCACACATTACCTATCAGATTGAGAACCGGAAAGACGATACGGTCGATTTCGGTCTGATGGGCATCGACCATATTTACGTCGATGAGTCGCACCGTTTCAAAAACCTGACCTTCACCACTCGCCACGACAGAGTTGCCGGATTGGGAAATGCCGACGGTTCGCAACGCGCCCTCAATATGCTCTTTGCCTTGCGTACCATTCAGGATAGGACGGGCAAGGATTTGGGTGCGACGTTCCTATCGGGAACCACCATTTCCAACAGCCTCACGGAGCTGTACCTGTTGTTCAAGTACCTCCGCCCGAAAGAATTAGAGCGACAGGGTATCACCACTTTCGATGCGTGGGCGGCTATCTACGCCAAGAAGTCTATCGACTACGAGTTTTCGGTAACGAACGAAATCGTGCAGAAAGAGCGTTTCCGCTATTTCATCAAAGTACCCGAACTGGCGGCGTTCTATGCGGAGATAACCGATTACCGCTCCGCGGAGGATATTGGCATCGACCGTCCGATGAAGAATGAAATTCTGCACAACATTCCGCCTACTCCCGACCAACAAGAGTTTATCGGCAAGTTGGTGGAGTTTGCCAAAACAGGAAAAGGAGAAATCTTGGGACGTGCTCCTTTGTCGGAAAGCGAAGAGAGAGCCAAAATGTTGATTGCCACCGATTACGCGAGGAAGATGAGTCTCGATATGCGAATGATTGACCCTAACAGTTACGGCGACCATATAGACAATAAGGCTTCTCATGTGGCTAAAATGGTGTCGGATTACTACAAACGATTCGATATGCACAAGGGGACACAGTTTATCTTTTCGGATTTGGGAACATACAAGCCCGGCGAATGGAATCCCTGTTCGGAGATTAAACGGAAACTGATGGAGGATTACGGTATTCCGTCGCACGAAATACGCTTTATTCAGGAAGCCAAGACAGATAAGGCGCGTAAAACCATGATAAAGGATATGAACGAGGGGAAAATACGTGTTCTGTTCGGCTCTACCGAGATGCTTGGCACAGGAGTGAATGCTCAAAAACGGTGCGTAGCCATCCATCATTTGGATGCACCGTGGCGCCCCTCGGATTTGGAACAACGCGACGGGCGGGGCATCCGTAAAGGGAACGAAATCGCCAAGCGGTATGCCGGTAACAAAGTCGATGTCATCATCTATGCGGTGGAGAAATCGCTGGATGCCTATAAGTTCGGATTGTTGCACAACAAACAGCTCTTTATCCGCCAGTTGAAGAATAACTCATTGGGCAGTCGCACGATTGACGAGGGGAGTATGGATGAAAAAAACGGGATGAACTTCAGCGAATACGTCGCTATTCTTTCGGGCAATACTGAGTTGCTCGAAAAAGCCCGCTTGGAAAAGAAAATCGCTTCGCTCGAATCGGAACGACAGGCATTTATGCGGGGAAAATCCTCTTCACGCTATAAATTGGAGGACATCCTCACGAATGTAGAGAAGAACAACAGTTTTATCAGCCGCATATCCGGCGATATGGAAGCTTTCAACTCCCGCGTGCAGTATCAAGCGGACGGAGTTACCCGCCTGAATCCCGTGCAGTTGGAGGGACTGGCAGGGAGCAATCCGAAAGAAATCGGCTTAAAATTGAATGAAATTGCCGATAACGCTCGCACACACGGAGCACATGAAAAAATAGGCTCGCTTTACGGTTTCGATTTGTTGGTCAAATCCGAAACAACGGTCAAAGACGGTTTCGACCTGATTCAAAACCGATTTTTTATCAAAGGAGCAAGCGATATTCTCTATAACTACAATCACGGCATTATGGCTTCCGACCCGAAAACGGCATCGTTGAACTTCCTGAATGCGCTTGACACGATGCCGCGGCTGTTGGACAGGTATCGGGCGGAGAATGAGCGGTTGCAGAAGGATATTCCGGTACTCAAAGAGGTGGTGGAAAGTTCATGGCGGAAAGAACCTGAGTTGAAAACCTTGAAAGAGGAGTTGGTACGGTTAGACCGTGAAATCCAGCTCTCCCTGAAACCGATAGAAGAACAGGAAGGAGAGGAGGTTGCTGCTGATAACGTTGTTTTGGTGAACGCTCCTAATCAATCGCAGGAGAAACACGAAACATCAATAGTACCGGATGCTTCATTACCCAATACTTTGGCGGGAATGAAAGAAATTATGGGAGACAGACTTGTTATCTCGTCGATGGAAAGCAGTTCGCCGAAAGTAGAGAAAAGAGAGGTTGTTAAAGGTATCAGATTATAAACCAAAAGCGGCTAATCGCACAAGTTAGCCGCTTTTATTTGAATCACTCATCAAATAATTCCTGTAATTTTCGTTGGAGTATTTTCTTATCGGGTAACTGGGTCTGATACTCCGATACCATCGTGGGTGATAAATACCTGCTTAGCGCATATTCTACGACTTCACTGTCTTTGTCTTTACATAATAGGACACCAATGCTTGGATTCTCATTGGGCTTCTTTACATCCCTATCCAATGCTTCCAGATAAAAATTCAATTGTCCCAACTGTTCGGGCTTAAACTTATCAGCCTTCAATTCAAATGCCACTAAACACTGCAATCCCCTGTGATAGAAAAGCAAATCGATGAAAAAATCACTATTGCCAACCTGTACCCGGTATTCCTCACCAACGAATAGAAAATCCTTACCTAATTCAAGGATGAAATTTTTCATCTGTCCGATCAGCCCTTTTTGAAGTGCTTTCTCATCATGGTCTTTCGGCAATGCCAAAAATTCAAGCACATAACTATCCTTGAAACTGTTTTTTATGGAGGGGTGAGTTTCTCTCAACACTGTTGAGAGTTTTGTGTTTCCAATCATCGTTCGTTCAAATAATCCTGAAGAGATTTGTCTCTCTAACTCTCTGAAACTATATGATTCTTTTTTGCTGATATTTAGGTAAAACTCCCTTTCTTCCGTCGTTTTACATCTTGAGAAAATGGCTAAATTATGCGACCAGCTGATTTCTCTCAACAGTGGTGAGAGTTTTGGATAATCTTTATATGTTTCATAAAACTGTTTCATCCTCCAAAGGTTTTTATCGGAGAAACCTTTTAAGTCCGGCTCAGTTTGAGACAAAAAAATAGCCAGTTCCTTAACAACGGATTCTCCCCATTTGGAGTTTTCCAATTGTTTACTGATATACGCTCCGACGTTCCAATACAGGTTTATCATTTCCGCATTGACGGTTTTCATCGCATTGTACTGAGCCTGCCGAATCATTGATACGACTTCGGAGAATTGCTGTTGTTTATCGGGTAGTATCATAAATGTCTTAAAATTATTTCACAAAAATACGAATAAAGATTGGCAACTCCCATACCACAGCGTTAATGTATCAACCTGTTCTCGTGTCATGGCGTTTCGGCGCTTTTCCCATTCCGCTTTTTGTTGAAGTTCTCTCGGATAAACCGGTGTACGTCGCTTTCTTTGTAAAACGTCTTTTGGTAGAGCGTTTGGAAAGGAAGTTCGCCGGAACTGCGGTAGCGTTGCAACGTTCGTTTGCTAACGTTCAGTAACTGGCATAAGTCCTGATTGTCGAGCAGCAGTTCGCCGTCCAACATATTCCGGTGCTTGCCCATTTTATCAAGGGTCTTATCCAGCTTGTTAAAACGGGTCATGATGCGTTCCATCCACGCATCAAAGTTCTCTTTATCGATATACATAGCCATTGTCTTTTAGATGATGTACCCTATGATGAAATAATTCTGATTGGAAGGGTCTTTGATTATGATTTCTTTTTCCCGCATATACTTGATGTAGCTTTTGGCGGTACGCTCCTTGACATCCATAATCTGTTGAATGCGGTCGCACAGGTCAATATAAGTCAGGTGCTTTTGTATGTCGAATATCTCACGGGCAACGTTCGCCAACTCTTTTTCCTTCCGTTTCTCTTTCTCTTCGCGGGGCTTTTCCCCCAGATAGACGTGCATCCCTTTTTCTTTGTTCCACGAAAATTGCATCAAAGGGACATCAAGCGGGCTTCCGTCTCTTACTTTCAAAGCCTTGACAACCGATACCGACGGTTTCGTATCGAGTTCTATGCTCAGAATTGCCGCCGCCTTGCGTTGCAATTCCGAGCCGAGATGCCCCCGGAGTTTCAAACCGTTAGGTACGTAGTGGAGTACGCAAACAATACAGGTACGGTATATTCCTGCCAGACGATACAGTTCGTCCACTATGCGGATGCTTTCCGCTTCATCGTTGGCGGACAGCACCAAGTCGGCGATGCCGTCGATAACGACCAAGCGGATACCCTCGTATTCGTAATAGTATTTGTCCATGCTCTGAACGATGGTTTGCAAACGCTCTTTACGCGACATTCCCGTCAGGGAGAATGCCCGTAACTCTTCAGGCTTTTCCGTCAGTTTGGCACGCCTTAGCAAACTCGAAACATTCTTGAACAACTGCACTTCGGACTGTTCCGTATCATACAGTAGAATGGCTTTGCCATTAGCGTTGTTGCGGATATGCACACCCAAAGTATCTATGGAGCGATCGTCTTTTACGATTGAGCCGGCAATCAAAGCGGCAACATAGTTACTTTTTCCCGTGCCTTCGCCCCCTGTGATACAAAGGATATTCCCCTGTGTGCCCAACGGTACGTCGCCGGCAGAGATTACCTCTTCCGCTTTGGCTGGAGGATTATTGAAATCAATTTCACACGATTTGAGCATGGTCATGGTCTCACTGTATAAATTGTCGAGAAAATCGATAAATAACCGGCGGAACTCTTTCCTGCTGTTTCCCTTGCAGAAATAATCGGTAATATCTTTCTCCTTTTTCTTTCCCGAAAGAGGCAATGACAAACGCTTAACGCCGTATTCCATCAAAGCCTTTTCGTGCTTCAGGGCGGCGTCCGTTCCGGTCTTATCCGCATCGTACAACAGGACGATATGCTTAAACCGAAACGTGAGTTTATAGATAATTCCCTTCGGAATGGTAGAAGTCTCACTATTGAAACAGATAGCGTGAAAACCATGCGCCGCAAGCGTCATCACATCTTTTTCCCCGCCCGTAATAAACAACGTATCACCTTTGGCAGGCAGTTGCTCCAGTCCGAAGCAATAACTCTCGCCGATAGTGCCGCCATACAAGAAACGTACTTCCGAGAACGGACGGTAGATTTTGATATGCCGTTTGCCCATATACCCGAATATCGGCTCATTTTCCGTTGATGTATAGCCGAAAGGTTTGTTCTCGCGGTTTTCGCTTCGGAACTCTTTTAGCGATATGGCTTTGTACTGTTTCAGGATTTCGGGCGTAATGCCTGATTGAAACCAAAAATCCAACTCCTTCTGCGAAAACTTTTGTTGGATGATGTGGTAAGGCTTACTTTTGGACGGCTCGCCGGGTGTCGAAACGCTTTTGGGCGATACGGGAATGTTCGACTGTTCGGGATACGAATAGTCGGAACTCTCCAGTCTCAATGACATATCGTGGTTGATGGTTTTCAGGATTTCCACGAAGTCCGTCCCTCGATTGCAATCCAACCCTTTCAGCCTGCCGACAAAAAAGAAACAGTCGCCGCTGTATTCGTCGTTGCCAAAGTCTTTGATGCGGTAAGTACCGTTGTGCCGGTCAAAATAGACGTTGCACGATGCTTTACGGTCTTCGTAAAGCGGATTCAGAAAGTTACGCCCCGTTCTCCACTGTACAGGGATATAGTGTCTGAACACGTCCAATCCGTTATTTGTCCGTCTTAATATTTCGTCTTTGCTGAGCATGGAATTTATGGTTATTGACAAGGTCGTTCATACATTCATCGGTACTGCGGATTCTTTTTTCGGTCAGCATCCGTTTAATTTCGGCAATGGTATAGTACGATTTGCCGGAAATGATGGAATAGGAAATCAGTCGCTTGCTGCGAAGGCGTTGCAGGGTGCGTTCACTGATTTTGAGGAATGTACAAACCTCGTAACTATCCACCCACATTTCATCGGGGTTCGTGGTATCGTCGTCCTGATGGTCGATGACAAACTTGGCGATGGCGTTGATTTTAGCAACCAGTTCTTTATAGGCTTGGCTGTCTATCGTGATGACTTCCATATCTGTAATTTTATGAATCCACGGCAAAGTTCGGAAGTCTGAAAACAATGCTCTGCCAACTTGGTAGAAGTTTTTTAGGGTGTTTCTTGGGGCAAGAGAACACTGTTTTAGTGGGTTTGAGGATGGTTGTGATAAAACAAAAAAGAACTACCAAGTTGGTAGTTCTCAAAAGTAAATAGCCTGCCGTTCAATTATCTGGTATCATCTTCTTCCATACGCCTGATAAGGCTTTCGATAATATGATTCAGGTATTTTGTCCGGTCAATTTTCCGTTCTCGGATGGAAACGTAAGTCCTGTAATACTCCCCCAAGTCGATATTGAATATTGTTTCCAGACTAATCATAATCTCTCTGATGTCGGCATTACCCCGATTGAGAAACTTACTCGCATCCAAAGCATATCCCAACTCAACCAAAGCTACTTTGGGGCCTGTCCACTTCAAATCGTTTGTCGGAAGCGTCGTCCTGTTTTTATTAATAAGCATCTGTTTATCAAGATTCTGAATTTTCTTATTCAGATAAATGCGGAGCATCTCGTTGCAGATGATTTTGGCAACCTTATAATCGTAACCCGTAGCAAAATCGTTATCCATAATGTAGTGTGCGCTGTCCAATCCTAACTGATGGCAACGCTGATTCCGGATAAAGTAATGCTTGTCCAAATGGGTAGATTTCGAGCGGTAATACTGGTAGAAGTCAAGGTTTCGCTCAAAGAAATAGGTCAGACTGTTTAGTTCCTCTTGATAGTACTTTCTCAAAGTGTCGTTGCTACCATTGGGACACTTTAAGTCTATCGTATGTATCTTGTTGAAGTAGAGCAGAAAGCCAAGTATTTCGGGCTTTACTTCTTTGAAGAAAGCGATTTCATCCTCTTCACTGATGGTTTTTAAGGAAAGAAAACGAGTTCGTATCTCTTCCAAACACCCCTCCAAGTACTCAATCATCGGCACCATCTTTTCTATGGGAATATCACAATTTTCCATATCAATGGTCTCCAACTCGCGATGGATTTCTTTCAACTTCCGGGATAGATATTCTTGCATTATCAATTCTTAAAGGGATGAGATAAAAACAAAAGAACAGATAGGCGATAAACATCAGCAGATTAATAAATAACCCAATGTTTTCCGAAGATTGTATCGCTCTTTGAAGTACGGCAAGTTTTTTGATGTCCGACACGCTGCTGCCTATGGTACTATCCTCGTTGGCTGAAAACGATGATGTCGCCCACTTTTCCACTTAGTCCGTGGGTGATAATGTTGTTTTTACTCTGTGCCATAACTTTAAGATTTTTTAAATTAGACATTTATTTGATTGATATATATCATATTATATTTTATTGTCCTACTCTCTCAAAATCCGCTTCAAAATGTCTCTCGACTATTGTCCGTATATGTTATTCGAGACAACACGCCAAGTTGTAAAAAATATTTTTCATTTCGTCAAAAACAGAAAAACAAAGCGTTACGAGCCTCAAAAACGCTCAACTCTTTTTCCGATAGCTCAATACAGCCCAACCGTTAAAGAACAGTGTCAAGGTACAAAGCGAGTAAAAAAGGTGTTGCATATCCGTAAATGTTGCACTTTTGAGGTAAATCATTCGCAGAGACTGAATAAAGTATTTCAGCGGGCTGGCATTGCCTATAAACTGCATCCATTCGGGCATATTGCGAAAAGGGGTGAAAAGCCCGCTTAAATATATCATCGTTACCACAAAAAAGAACATAATGAAAATTGCCTGTTGAATATTGTTGGCGTGATTGGAAACGATTAGCCCGAACCCCGATATGCACAAAATAAATACCATAGCAAAAAGGTATATCAGCAAAATTGAACCTTTGGGCAACATATCGTAAAACAAAAATGCCGACAACATACTGAGCGTGGTAACCACAAAGCCTGCCACCCAATAAGGAATAAGTTTGGAAATGATTAGTGTGAGCTTGCTTACAGGCGTTACGTTCATCTGCTCGATAGTGCCTTTTTCCTTTTCGCTTACGATATTGAGTGTAGGCAAAAATCCGCAAATCAGAATCAGCATCATAGCTACAAGAGCCGGTATCATAAATGCTCTGTAACTCAAATTGGGATTGAAACGAAAAAGCGGACGCACCTCTATTGCGGGCTTGGCTTTGGCTGCTTCGGGGATTTGCCTTGCAATCAAATCGCCATTGAAGTCGGCAATGATGCCTGTGAGGTATGCAGAGCCGAGACCGCCTTTCATTGCATTGACGGCGTTGGCGGAAATCATTACGTCGCCCCGATTTTCGCGGAGGAGGCTTTGCTGAAACTTTGGCGGTATTTCGAGTAATATGTCGGCACCGCCTCTTTCGATGCTTTGCATCGCCGCTTCGGTATTGTCGAAATAGCCGCTGATGTGGAAGTTGCCCGACGAAACGATTTTCTCCCGTATCTGTTGTGAGGTTTGGCTTAGGTCGTTATCAATCACGGCAAGCGAAACGTTTTTTACATCCATATCGGCTATCAACGGAAATACCGCCAATACCAAAAAGGGCCACACTATTACCATTTTGGGCAAAAAACTGTTTCTTAAAAACTGTTTAAACTCTTTTTCCAATAAATATCGCAACATAATTATACGGACTTTAATAAATTGTTATTCAATTCTTTTGTTAAATCTATTTGCGCTTAATGCCAAAAGGGACAACGCCATTCCGCCTAAAACTGTCAATTCTTTGGCAATGGCTGCAATACCCGAACCTTTTATCATCACATTCCGAGCGGCTTCTATAAACCATTTGGCAGGTATTATCTGTGCCAACCATTGTAAAACAAGCGGCATATTTTCAATCGGGAAAATCATACCCGACAACATCAGTGTCAGCATTATCCCTATTATAGCCGAAACGAGCAATGCCACAATCTGCGACGGAGCTACAATAGAGATAAGTACTCCAAGCGACAGACAGACGAAAATAAAAACCAAAGATAAGCCTATCAGTAATATCAAATTCCCCACAATCGGCACTTTGAGTACAAAAACCGAAAGCAACAATACTGTTGCAAGGTTAAACAGCGATAATATGAGATAGGGTGCGGTTTTGGACAGAATTATTGTGATAGGTTTTATGGGCGAAACGAGCAGTACTTCCATCGAACCGGTCTCTTTTTCGCGAGCAATGGCAACGGATGTCATCAGTGTACAAATCAGCATCAAGACCATTCCCAAAACACCCGGAACAATATTGTATGTGCCTTTCATCGTGGGGTTGTAGAGCAGTTTGATTTGGCAATGTATGCGAGGCAGTGGGGTGTTGGCTTGTGTTGGGGCGTTGCCTGCGGCTATGGTGCTGCTGTTGATGATTGCGGTTGCATAATTAACAAGCGTCGAGGCGGTGTTGGGGTCTGAACCGTCGGCAATCAGTTGAATATTTGCGTTGCCACGATTGAGATTTTCGTTGAATCGCGGTTCAAAAACCACTATAATACCGATGTCGCCGTTTTTCAAGGTTTGTTCTGCTTCCGAAATATCGGAAAGGTAGCGGTCGATAATAAAATACTCGCTCGTGGAGAGGCTATTGACAATCTGCTGTGTTGCAACGTCTCTCGAAGGGTCGAATACTGCTACACGAGTATTTCGGATTTCGGTACTAATGCCGAAACCAAAAAGAATAAGCATTAAAATGGGCAATATCAGCAAGATAATCATTGTCCAAGTGTCGCGGAAAATATAACGGAACTCTTTTTTGAAAAATGCCATAAACTGCGAACTTACCTTCGGTTGTTTCGATTTGGAATTATTCATTGTAAAAATGTTTTTTAGTTATTTGTCGCCTCTTTTGGCTCCTCTTGCCAATTTTGTGAAAACTTCGTCCATAGAAACCGCCTCAAATTGCCGTTTCAAGTTGGCAGGCGTGTCGAGAGCGTCAATTCGTCCGTCAACCATAATGGAAACGCGATTGCAATACTCGGCTTCGTCCATATAGTGGGTTGTAACAAATACGGTTATGCCGTCGGAAGAGGCTTTGTAAATCAGTTCCCAAAACTGTCGGCGTGAGGCAGGGTCAACGCCCCCTGTCGGTTCGTCCAAAAACACAATTTCGGGACGATGGATAATAGAGACGGAAAATGCCAATTTCTGCTTCCAGCCGAGAGGCAACTCTTTTACAAATGTGTTTTTTTCGCTCTCGAAATCCAACGAAACAAGCATTTTGTCGATTATTTCGGATATTTTTTTGCGTGGCACTCCGTAAATGCCTGCGTACAGCCGCATATTTTCCCAAACTTTCAGGTCTTCGTAAAGTGCGAATTTTTGGCTCATATAGCCAATGTGTTTTTTCACCTCTTCTGATTGCTGCGATATATCGAAGCCGGCAACGGTGCCGCCTCCCGAAGTGGGATTGCTTAATCCGCACAACATACGCATAGCGGTGGTTTTGCCCGCACCATTGGCTCCGAGAAAACCGAATATTTCTCCCTTTTCTACCTCAAAACTTATATTGTCCACTGCGGTAAAGTTGCCGAAACGCTTGGTTAGATTTTCTACTCGTATTACTGCGTTTTTCATATTCGAGAGTCGGTTAAATTCATAAAACAATCTTCAATAGTTGGTTCGATTTCTTTGATTTCCACGCTATTATATTCCAATTTATGCAAATAAAACTTTATTTCATCACATAACTTTTCGTTATCGTATTCAAAAGTTATGTGGTGAAACTCTCCAAAAGTATGACAGGTTTCGATACTTTCAAACCTCCGCAAATCAGCTAACAGACGGCTCATATTGTGGGCTTTGACTGCGAAAATCTTTTGCGGCATTTTGTCGATTATTCCCTGCGGCGTGTCGATGGTCATAATCGAGCCTTTTTGTATCATTGCAATACGGTCGCATAGCATTGCCTCGTCCATATAGGGCGTGGAAACAACAATAGTAATTCCCTTGCTTTTGAGTTTCTGCAACATTGCCCATAACTCTTTGCGGCTCACAGGGTCGATGCCCGTGGTCGGCTCGTCGAGAAACAGCACAAGCGGACGGTGTATCAAAGCACACGAGAGAGCAAGCTTCTGTTTCATACCTCCCGAAAGTTTGCCTGCCATACGGTCTTTGAACGGCTCTATCTGGCTGTAAATATCTTTGATAAGGTCATAATTTTCGGCAATGGTGGTGCGAAAGAGCGTTGCAAAGAAATCAAGATTTTCTTCGACCGTCATCGTTTGGTAAAGCGAAAATCGTCCTGGCATATAGCCTACGTTTTCGCGAATGCGACTATAATCTCGCACAATATCCCACCCATTAAGCGTTGCTGTGCCGCTGTCGGCAAGGATAAGCGTGGTCAGAATGCGGAAAAGCGTGGTTTTGCCCGCACCGTCGGGACCGATAAGTCCGAATATTTCCCCTTTGCCTACCGAAAAACCGATTCCCGACAACGCCTGTACTTGGTTGTATCGCTTGCTTATGTTATGTACTGCTATCATTTTTTACAGCTTCATTTTTAATTGAAATTTACTTCCCCATACATCCCGATTTTCAGATAGCCGTCGTTTTTTACGGTTATCTTTACGGCATAAACGAGGTTTGCTCGTTCGTCTTGCGTTTGAATGGTTTTGGGAGTAAATTCCGATTTGTCTGAAATCCACGATATTGTCCCTTTGTATTCTCGTCTGTTTTTTTCACCGAAATCGGCAAATACTTTTACGCTCTGCCCTATTTTCAGCTGTGTGAGCTGTGCCGAAGTTACGAAAGCCCGAAATGTAATGTTTTGCAAATCGGCAATTTTGTAAAGCGGTTTGCCGATGGCGGTCAATTCGTTTACTTTGGCTATTTTGGCAAGTACCGTTCCGTTTTGCGGAGCTGTGAGGCGGTGTTTGGCGAGTTGGTCTTCGAGTTGTTCTATTTGAACCTGCAAGGTCGCCACATCGTCGCTAATGCCGTCGCTTGAGATTTTCAACGACGACTGCTGAGCGTTAATCTGCTTTTGCAACACTTCGATTTGTGCGTTCACATCGTCCAACTGCTTTTGAGTGGCGGCGTCGCCTGCAAGCAGTTTTTCGAGGCGGGTTCTCTCAGTTTGGGCAGTTTGCAGTTGTGCCTGCAATGCCGAAAGCTGTACGGCAATATTGGGTTTTCTGCCCAGCAAAGCTCGTATCTGACTCTCCAACTGTCGTTTTTTCAGATACAACTGCGTGCTGTCGATATACCCGATTGCCCGACCTGCGGTAAGCTCTTGCCCCTCTTCCACATCGAACCGACGAATTACGCCTGTGGCTTCGGCAGAGATGATTGTCTCTTCGGCTTCGAAAGTACCCGAAGCCTCAAAATCGTTTTTGCCGCCACCACAACCAACTAACCATGAGCAGCCTACGATTAATAACGTCCATTTTGCTTTTTTAATCATTGATTTGGTATTCATATCACTTTAATTTTTTAGTTATTTTAATTTCCCGCTGTTGTTTTTGCATTGTATTGATACATAATTAATTGTATTTCGTGCAAGATAAGATTTTGCCTTGCTTGGGCTTCGGCATTGACGGCAATAAGGTAATCGTTGGTGGTTGCCGTGCCGTTTTCCAACGCTGTTTTTGTGGTATTTTTAACCTTTTCGCGTAGCTTGATAATTTCGCTGTCGTCAGCAATCAGTTCCTGCATTTTGGAAATTTCAGCACGTTGCTGACTTAGCGCAAGATTGGTGTTGAATAAAAATGTCTCCTGCTGAAGTTTTATGTTTGCCTGATTGGTTGCAACTTGTTTTCGCTCGTTTTGGGCGGTATAAAATCCCGATAAATTCCAACTCAATCGCACGCCTGTCAGATAGTAAGGGTCGAAGTTGTTGCTAAACATATTCAGTGCGGGCTTGCCGAAACCTCCTTGTAGAAAGAGGCTCAAACGAGGTAAATTTTTATTTGTAATCAAACGATTATGGAGGTCGAAGGCTCTGTTTTGCAAGTTGAACAACTCTATTTCGGGACGATTGATTTCGTTCGAAACAGTAGGCGGAAACGGCTTTTCAAAAACCGTGTGTTCATCAATCTTTTGTCCTATAAATATCGAAAGCATATCTGCATAGCCCTTGCGTGTGGCTTGCAATTCGGTTGCTCGCTGTTTGGTTTTGAGCAACTCGGCTTTTAGATTATCCGCCGTGTTACGCAACGCCACACCGTTTCTAACGGCTACTTCGGCACGTTCAATACCGCTTTGAATATCCTTTTTTACAAGTTCGGTCTGTACTATCTGTTCGTCGATAAGCAACACCCCAAAGAAAAGCGAATTGATACGCTCGCGAAGTTTGTAGAGCTCGACTTCCAATTTCTGTTTTTCGACCTCGGCGTTTGCTTTTACCAAGTCGCTTTGATTTTTGTTAGTTACCAAGCCGGTAAGCGAATAGGATATATCGCCGTAAACTTTGTATTGGTCTTTGCTTATTTCGGGAATGGTAGGCACATTGTTTCCCAAAATCGGCTTTAATGCCTCAAAATCAAGCGGTATTTTTGTTACTTCCGATTGGTAGGTTGCCTGAGCATAAATCCCGATTTGCGGCAAATATGCCTTTTGTGCGTTTTCGATAGAAAATTCTTTGCTCTTCTCTATCAACTCATATTGCTTGACGAGAGGAAAATTTTCTCTTGCCATTTGGTAACAATCTTCAATTTTCAAGGTCTGAGCACTCAAACCCACAGTGGCAAATAGCCAGCTTAACAATAGCGTGTTTTTAATCTTAATCATTTGGTTTATAATTTTGATTTATTCATTTGATTAAATGTGGTGCAAAAAAAATTACGACGAAAAAAACATCTCTTTTATCCATACGGGAACGAGCCTCTTGCGTTCCTCCATTAGCTTAGTAAACAGGGCATTATCTACTCCTACAATAGTTGTTATAAAAGGCTGTGCAACGACAGGGAAAAAAGCCAACCCCATTAAATTCATCATAAAGTGCATCAGATTAGGCTCTTTGATTTTGCCGTTCATTACATTTTCTTGAAACTGACGAACAAAAACGGAGTTCGCAATTACACGTTCAACCTGAGTCTTATATAATATTTTGTTGGGATGCTTGTGGATTTCACTTAAAATAAACAACGGAGCATCGGGATATTCAATGCCAAACTTGATATAGTTTTCTGCGATAAGTTCGATTTTTTGCTCGAACGAGGTGTCCTCGTCATTAAAAACACTCACCATCGCTTGTAAAAAATGCGATAACGTCTCAAATATCACTAAATCAAACAGTTTCTCTTTGCTGCGAAAATAGTAGTTCAGCAAAGCGAGATTTATCCCTGCCTCCTCGGCAATATCACGTGTACGTGCAGCAGCAAAGCCCTTTCTCTGAAAGACGATGCGAGCAGCGTTCTTGATTTTTTCTTCCGTCGAAGTGTCTTTAACCTCTTTGGTTTTTAGCTTTGCCATATCGTTATGATTCGAAAAACATATTCACGCTGCAAAGGTACAAAATGTTTTTGATTAAAACAAACAATTTAATCAAATGACTAGTTTTTTGAGCATAACTAACGGTTTAAGGCTATGAGCAGCGGCGACAAGCGGGTGGATAGCCCGACCGAGCGAATGAACGAAACCAACGCCGTAGCTTAGCGTAGGCGGAAGGGTGAGTGAATGAGCGAGGGCACGCCCAAAAGAAAAAATCCCCTCGCAATGGTGAGGTTGGGAGGGGAAAGTTTATTACTTTACCTCCCGTGTATCTTCCCCTGCGGGAGAGGCAAATACCTTTGTAACAGCCGAACCTCCCAATGCTATTCCGGCAACAGCCATAGCCGATCCTTTGATAAAGTCGCGGCGGTTAATGTTATTTTCTTTCTTTTCCACTTCTGTTGATTTTTCAATGATGAATTTGATAATGCAAAGATAATGGCAGTATTTCGCCCGATTGTGCCATTTTTCACCACAGTATTTTCACAAAAGTCGGTTTTTGCTGTTTTTTTTGTAACTTTGCCTAAAAACAATCGAAAAAATGACAGAAAGAGAGGAAATTATCATACTCAACAGGTATGAGGCGGATAAACTGCCCCAAGACTATCTTTCCCATTATTTCACACATATCCTTTGCCGTAACGGGACGGGGCAGTTCCGAATGAACGGCATGATTTATCAAATAAAACCGGATGATATTGTTATCCTACTCCCTTCGGCAGAGGTGGAAGATTTGCTTTTTAGTCTTGATTTTCAAGCGGATTTCTTTTTTATGTCTTACGAGATTGCCACGAAAAACAATCCCGACATATCGTGGGGTATCAAAGGGTATCTGTTTTCCAAAGAGCATCCGGTGGTTTCGCTCTCGAAACACGACAAAGAGAGATGCCTGCGAAATTTACAGGTGTTAAAGTCAATTAATGCTGACACGGAACTCCGTTTCAGAGAAAAAATGCTCAACCTGCACGTCCAGGTTTTCATTATGGATATGTGGAATATTTTCGCGCATAAAATAGATGAGCGGTTGAATTTTGAGGGACAGCGGATTTCTCTTTTCGAGCGTTTCCTGAACCTTGCCGACACGCATTGCATGGAACACAGAGAACTCGGCTTTTACAGCGACAAGCTCTGTATCACAACAAAATACCTGACGGAAGTCTGCAAGAAAAACAGCGGAAAAACCGCCGGAGAGTGGATACAGAATTACACCACGCAACGTATCGTCATCTTGCTTCGTAACCCGAATTTGAGTTTTACGGAGATTGGCGATGCTCTGCATTTTTCGAGCCAGTCGTTTTTCAGCAGGTATGTGCGTAGTGTGTTGGGAGTTTCTCCCAGCGAGTTTAGGCAGGGGTTAGGGTGATTTCAACTTTACCCCTATATTCCTTTCTTTCGGTAACACTTATTTCCATCCGGTGACAGATAGAAATCGAACGTTTCTTCCACGGTCGTACCCGAAATATCAAGCGAGTACCTGCAACGGATAATCACGACAAGTACGTCTGCCGGATTCCGACTGTCATACCCCTGTAAGTTGTCGGGAGGCAAAGTTCTAAGCGAATCAATCCGAACGTTCATGCGCTCAATATCTTCCGCGTACTTGTCGTATTCGCTTTTCAGTTTAGTCGCCGTCTGCAAATCTTCGGTCAGTTTCTTCGCAAGTTCGATGCGCTTCACGAAAAGCTCTTTGCCTTTTCTGAACTCGTCCGTCAGGTAAGCAATACTATCGGTAACTGTAACCGTTCCCTGTTCCGACATTTCCAATACCTTGAACCCAACCTCGGATTGCCCCTTCAACACATAATCACGAATGGTTTTCTCGTACTTGCTGTTCATGTCAGAACCATTGCAGGCAACGAAGAGAACCGCAAACAGAAAATAAATTGTCTTTTTCATAACTGAATTGTATGTGAATATTCTACTTAATTTAGTTTTATATCAGGAAGTTTTGACGATAAGTTATATACCACCCAAACCTCCTTTGCTCTTTCGGGTTTTGTCCGTGTATATTCGGTTAAAGCCTTTATTACCCATTCTCTGAAAGCTCTTGCTTCGAAGGATGCCGTCCGGTAGCTTACAAATATCAAGGCTTCCAGATTATAGAAGATTGTTTCGCACTGCCGACCGTTGTGTTCGTATTTATGTACACAAGTCACATCTTCTTCGCGCAATAATCCTGACTTGAATATCGCCCGAAGCCGGTTGCCGATGGCGCTCACAAACACATTGAACAAATCAGCAATCTCGTGTTTAGTCATCCATAGTGTACAATTTACGAGTTTTGCTTCAACAATCCATTGATTTTCGCTGTTTTCTTTGATTTGGATATATCCCCGTTCCATAATTCGGTGTATTTGATTGGTTATTCTTCGTCATATCGCACATTGTACCCAATGCGTCTGCGGGGTTTCTCCTCCCGCTCTCTTTGTGATGCCAACTCGGTAAGGGCTTGGTAGATGTCGCTGAACTGCATATTCGTTTCAATCATAAACTCTTCGAGCTTACGATTCAGTTCGGCGTAGCCTAACGCGTATTGACGCAATACCACGAACGCCCGCATGATGGAGATGTTTACCTCTATGGCTTTGGAGCTTCGCAATATGGAAGAGAGCATCGCCACGCCTTGTTCGGTGAATGCAAATGGAGTGGCAGGGCTGAATTTCAAGTTCTGAGACAGGTTATCACAAACTGTGATAAGCTCCTGCCATTCACTTTTGGTGAGTTCAAACATAAAATCCGGCGGGAAACGGTTGATGTTACGTTTCACGGCTTGTTTCAAGGCACGTGTCTCAACTTCATAGAGTTCGGCGAGATTGTAGTCGAGCATTACCCGTTGTCCCCGAATCTCGAAAATCTTGTTTTGAATAAGTTGTAGTTCCATAGGTTGAAAGTAGATTAGTTGATGCTTGGCATGGGGATTTCTGTCCTTGATTTTTGATGAAAAGCCGTTTTCTTATCAAAAGTACTTGCCCAAAGGGAAGATTTTTCTTCTTCCGAAAGACTGTACCACATGATAGATATGCGCTTGAGTCTTTCCGGATCATAGGACAACGTATCCGGAAGATTAAATAATGCCATCTTCTCGCCTAATGAAAGGCACTCGAACAATCTGTCCAAACTGGAATTGGACTTTACTTTCTTTGTTTCAATCCGCTCGGCGAACGATACCATATCGTTGCTTACCTTCGCATCGGTAATCCGTGCATAAATCTGTGTCGTTTTGATGTTGGTGTGCCCCAACATTTTTGATACGCTCTCTATGGAAACTCCTTTCGTAAGCGTTAAAGTTGCAAACGTATGCCGGGCGAGGTGAAAGGTCAAATCTTTGCCTATCCCGCAAATTGTCCCGATTTCTTTCAGGTATTCGTTCATTTTTTGGTTGCTTGTTACCGGAAGGACTTTTTCGTCGGGCAGTTTTCCTGAATATTTCTCAATAATCTTTTTAGGAATATCGAGCAGAGGTACACTAAAACTCACCCCGGTTTTCTCCCGTTTGCCCATTACCCATAACCTGTCATCAAACGAAGTGCGGATATTGGATTGACGCAGGTTTTTAACGTCAATGTACGCCAAACCGGTAAAACAACTGAAAATGAAAATATCCCTGACGCGTTCCAAGCGTTCGGTCGTGAATTCCTTGTGCATGATAACGTCTATCTCTTGCTGGGTAAGGTATCCTCGATCCGTCTTTTGGAATTTTATTTTGAAGTTGGCAAACGGGTCAATGTGTATCCAACCGTTATTTTTAGCCATAAGAATAATGGTACGGAAGCGTTGAAGAAATTTAGCCGTAGTGTTAGAGGCACACCGACAGGTGGTCATCAGGTAAATTTCAAAATTGTGCAGAAACATGTGATTTACCTCTTTCAGAGAGATGTCAGAAACGTTATAGTACTCTCTGATAAAACCTGCCATTCTTTTATAAGCAACTTCATACTTTTGATGTGTCTCTTTGGATTTGCTGATGCCAACCAGTTTGGCTACATCTTCGTTGTGCCGTTGAAAAAGCTCCAACACAGTTTGGTGTTTTACTTCAATACCCAGAAAAATATTCTTTACCCGTTCGGCATTAACGTTGTTCTCTCTGGTCTGCAAGTCGTGATAAACGTTGTAGATGCTTGTTTTAATGCTGTCCAGAAGGGTGTTGATTTCAACCGCTTCTTTTGATTTGCCTATGGCAACACCGGTTTTGGCATTCCATACATTCGGATTGACATTCGCTTTCGTATTGAAACGACTGGCTTGCCCGTCAATCGTGATGCGACACATAATCGGAAATGTGCCGTCTGCCCGTTGTTTGTCCTTTTTTACATAGAAAAGGATGCGAAAGGTACTTTTCATAAATTCATTTTTACTGTTACAAAACTACAATGAACTATCTCAAAATGAATTTTATACGTACTGCCAAATCGGTACATCATCCTGCCAATTCCGGACAAACTGTACCCCCTTCGCCTCAGTTTACTGTACCCCCTTGTGTTTTTTGAGGCAGGGGGTACAGTTTAGGACTTCTATTTTGTCGTTTTTTGTCTTTTCCCTGACTTTCATCTAAGACAAAACACATAGAAAAAGCCCCTCAAATTCACTGAATCTGAAGGGCTTGTCTTGTTTTTGTCGCCTTTTGTCTTAGGCTTCCGGCGGTATGGACGGGACTCGAACCCGCGACCCCCTGCGTGACAGGCAGGTATTCTAACCAACTGAACTACCACACCAATAAATGTGCATCTCTCTCGATTGCGGTACAAAAGTACTGCTTTTTTTCATATTCGCAAGAGTGATACCTCTTTTTTTTCGTTTTTATTGCTTTTTATGTAAGAGAGAAGTTTTCTTATATAACAGGGAAGCATTGTGTAGATAATGCTTCCCTGTTTCTTTTCAGCTTCTTAATAAGCAAACAAAGGATATGCTTTCATGCGTGCATTAACGCGTGCACGTACTTCTGCAATAACCGTAGGATTGTCGTGATTGCTCAACACGGTTTCTATCATTTCGGCTATTTCCAACATGAGGTCTTCTTTTGCACCGCGTGTGGTGATGGCACCCGTACCGAGACGAATACCCGATGTTTGGAAAGCAGAACGTGTGTCGAACGGAACCATATTCTTGTTGACAGTGATATCTGCTGCCACCAAAGCGTTTTCTGCTACCTTACCTGTCAATTCAGGATATTTGGCACGAAGGTCTACAAGCATGGAGTGATTGTCCGTACCACCTGAAATAATGGTGAAACCACGTTTGATAAGCGCATCTGCCAGTGTAGCCGCATTTTTCTTCACTTGCTTTTGATATTCCTTGTATTCGGGTTGGAGACATTCGCCGAAAGCTACTGCTTTTGCTGCGATGACGTGTTCCAACGGTCCGCCTTGGATACCGGGGAATACGGCAGAATCCAAGAGTTGAGACATCATTTTCACTTCGCCTTTCGGAGTAGTCTTGCCCCAAGGATTTGGGAAATCTTTGCCCATCAAAATCACACCGCCACGAGGACCGCGCAAGGTCTTGTGTGTGGTAGAAGTAACGATATGTGCGTATTTCACAGGGTTTTCGAGCAATCCTGCTGCAATCAATCCTGCAGGGTGTGCCATATCCACCATGAAGATAGCTCCTATTTTGTCTGCTATTTCGCGCATGCGTTTGTAATCCCATTCGCGAGAATAAGCGGAACCGCCACCGATGATAAGTTTAGGACGTTCGCGCAAAGCTACTTCTTCCATTTGGTCGTAGTCTACACGTCCCGTTTCCTGAGAAACATTGTATTCGCAGGGTGTATACAGAATACCGGAAGTATTCACCAACGAACCATGCGAAAGGTGACCACCGTGTGCAAGGTTCAATCCCATGAACTTATCGCCGGCATCGAGAACAGCAAGAAATACTGCGGCATTGGCTTGTGCACCGGAGTGAGGTTGTACGTTAGCCCATTCGGCACCGAAGATTTCTTTCAATCTGTCGATAGCCAACTGTTCTGTTTTATCCACTACTTCGCAACCGCCGTAATAGCGTTTACCGGGATAACCTTCGGCATACTTGTTGGTAAGACAAGAGCCCATGGCTTCCATTACCTGTTCGCTCACGAAATTTTCGGAAGCTATCAATTCGATACCTTTTAATTGTCTTTCGCGTTCTTCTGCAATCAACTCGAAAATGCGTTCGTCTCTTTTCATGTTTGATATTTTTAGGGTTAATGTAAATCTCTTTTAGAGGTCACAATTTGACAGTCAAAGGTAAAAACTATTATCGGATATGTATATATCAGGTATCTTTTTTTCGCTCCCGCTCTCCTTCGTGCCTTATTATCATTATATGTTTTTTATTCTTTTATAAATAGAAAGAAATATATGATGATGATATACCGTTGATAGTAGATATAAATAATCGGCGTTTTGTTTTGATATGAAGTTATCATTATCGAGGTGTGAGATATGACAGAATTATACACTATGTTTATTGCTGTGAAATAAGGAATTACGTTACTTATCAACCGATAGTTGAAAACCTGTTTTGTTGAAAAAAAATCTCTTTTTCGTTGTGGATATGTACATGAATTTCGGTGAATAAAATGCAGGAATACTTCTTTATTTCCCGTTTGGTTGTTTGCGAGAGACTGCGATATGAATGTTTTCGTTTTATATCCAAATTATATAGCTATATGATATTGATTATCTATCGACAAATTATTCATGCTTTTTCGACCGTTTTCAATGGATAGTATTGAAAAGTCGCTTTTTTTTGATGAAAGAAAAAGACGTCTACGATGCCTTCTCGATGCGATTATGATGTTAACATTCTTTAACGCTGTTGCTATCGCGATAGCAACATGTTCTTATCGCGATGACAACATGATGCTATCGACTTGACAACATGTTGTTATCAAATCGGCAATATATAGCTGATTTGAAGTGCTAAGTTCGGGAGTTAATAAGGTACGGGGAGGAATGTTTTGCAAAGCGGAGTCGGCAGGTTGAGGAAATACTGCCTATCTTTGTTTCTCCTTATAAAAAGACAAAATGGAAATGAGAAAGCTGAAAATAACGGAAATGAATCGCTTGTCCGTAGACGAATACAAAGAAAAGGACAAGCTGCCATTGATAGTGATACTGGACGATGTACGCAGTTTGCACAATGTAGGTTCCGTGTTTCGTACTTCGGATGCTTTCTTGGTAAAAAAACTCTATCTCTGTGGGATAACTGCTGTTCCGCCTCATCCTGAAATGCACAAGACTGCGCTCGGAGCAGAGTATTCCGTCGATTGGGTGTATGTGAAAGATGCAGTGGAAGCCGTTGATACGTTATCGAACGAAGGTTATACCGTTCTTGCCATAGAGCAATGCGAGGGCAGTACGCTGTTGACGGAAATGGAGATAGACGCGTCGAAAAAATATGCCATCGTCTTGGGAAACGAAGTGAAAGGTGTGCGTCAGGAAGTGGTAAACAAGTGTCACGGCTGTATAGAAATACCGCAATACGGTACGAAACATTCGCTCAATGTATCTGTTGCCGCAGGGATATTGATTTGTCACTTGTCCACAGCATTGATGAAAGGGTAAGAGACGGTGAGAAAACAGTTGTCACGGTGTTGATAACTTCTTTATAATTGTCCGGCTTCCACACGTATTACGATGTGTTCTATCATTCTGTCTTCTTTTTCGGGATGATATTCTTTTTTCAGACTGGCACCGAACAACGAAGCAAAGGCTTGATAAAAAAAGGCTTTGAACGAACCCATGAACGCTTTCACCAATTCGTAACCCGAAGAGTGCGTTTGTCTGTTGACAAGTTTGATGAGTAATTTTCCTTGCGAGAAAGTGAGCTTCTTCAAGCGTGGTGTGTACTGTTTTTTCAATCCTTTTTCCACTTCTTTTATATGTGTCTGCCGTGCTTTTTCGTTGGGCAAGGTTTCGAGATATTCGTAGGTTTCTATGATGATGGTGTTTATTTCTTTGGCGATGGGCAATACCTTTTTCACATCGCGTACCAGCTTGTCGAACTTTTTCTTTTCCTTTTCGTTCATGAAACGCCATGTAGAGTAAACATTGACTTGTGGCATTGTTATGCTCGGTATATATTCTCCTTTATATTCGGCAACAGGAACAAGAAAACCTCCCGGCACCACTTTGATAGAGGTTTCTTCTTGTGCGTTACCGGAGATAATACATACCGATACGAACAATATAGCTATCCATAATCTGCGCATCATGATGTAGCAAATGTAAAAATAATATCGGCTGTGTGCGAGGTGTGTATATATATTTATCCTATAGTTGAAGATATTAACGTATGATACTATGTTCAAAACATGGCTTTGTGTCTTGCTTTTTTGTTGCGCTCGGACGGTATATGCACAAGACGGAATAGGCGAATGGCAAAGTCTGTTCATAGACGATGAACAG
Source organism: Phocaeicola sp. (assembly GCA_041814865.1). GTDB lineage: Bacteria > Bacteroidota > Bacteroidia > Bacteroidales > Bacteroidaceae > Phocaeicola. Next base: position 60,123 of record JBGXXU010000151.1, read on the forward strand.
GAAATGTACAGAGTCGCAGATTACGAAGAATTGTCCGAACTGGCAGCTCATCCGTTCAACATCAACGCCATCACACGCGACCAGCTGCTGCGTCTGCCTTTTCTTTCCGAAACATTGATAGAAAACATCGAGTATTATGTGTACAAGTATGCTCCCCTGCTCTCTTTACACGAACTCTCGGCTGTGGAAGGTATGGATAAGCAAACGCTGAAGTATCTCTGTCATTTCTTATATATTGGAGAACATACGCAGGCGTCTTCTTCTTTGCCGTCGTTGAAGGAGTTGCTTCGCAAAAGCATTCGCCATTGGTGGATACGTGCGGATATTCCTTTCAATGCGAAAGCCGGTTATGCCGACGGAGCGAAAAGACGGTACGTAGGTACTCCTTATTATACGAATACGCGTTTTCGTCTGAATTATAAAGACCGTGTTTCTATGGGTTTTCAAGCCGAGAAAGATGCCGGAGAAGCCTTTTTCTCTGCCAACAACAAGGCAGGTTTCGACAGTTATGCGGGTTATCTTTTCTTTCGCGATTTTGGAAAATGGGAAACGGTGGCTGTGGGACAATACAAAGCGACTTTCGGTCAAGGTTTGGTGATGAACAGCGATTTCTATTCGGGCAAATACCGTCTTTTTTCCGGTATCGAAAGGTTGGGACGCGGTTTTCGTTCGAATACTTCCATGTACGAAGACGGTTATTTGCAAGGTTTGGCAGGTACTTATCGTTTGCACGAGCGTTGGAAAGTTTCTGCGTTTGCTTCTTACAGATGTCGGGATGCTGCGGTGGACAGTATGTTCATAACTCGGTTGAAAACCGATGGTTTGCATCGTACGGACAAAGAGATAATACAAGAAAATACGATTGGCAACACGTTGATAGGTGCAGACTTAAGTTATAGAAACAAGTATTTCGAATGTGGATTGACGGCTGTTTATAACGTTTTCAACAAACCGTTGAAAACTCCGTTTCGTCTGTACAATGAACATGCACCTCGCGGACATGCTTTCGGTAATATCGGTTTTCATTACAAGGCTCATATACGTAAGGGAATATTTTCCGGCGAATTGGCAGTGAACGAGAAAGGACAAATGGCGTGGATGAACGTATTCTCTTATCAACCGAATGTTGATAACATTATTAAGGTTATCAACAGGTATTACAGCCCTGCTTATACAGCTCTTTGTGCTCGCTCGTTCGGAGAAAATACTGCCGTACAAAACGAATATGGATTGTGTATTTCTTTGGAAAACACGAGTATAAACAAACTGAAGTGTCAAGCTTACGCAGATGTTTTTTATTTCCCCGAACGTCGCTATCGTGTGAGCAAAGACAAAACATGGGGCGCAGATATCAACATAGTTATCAACTATACGCTGAGCGAAACGTGGCAGTTTTGGTTGAAGTACGGTATCAAGAACAAAGCGCGCGACTACATTACGTCCGACAAAGAAAAACATGTACTTCCACACATTCGCCAACGGACGTATCTTCGTGCCGTGTACGCTCCTTCTCCGGCTTGGCAATGGAAAGCCACTTTGCAATACGTGTCTGCGACAGACTACGGGCGAAAACGCACAAGCGGTTTTTCGATGGCATTGGAGAGCGTGATGAAACCGTCGAACTTTCCTTTGAAGCTGCAACTCCTTTGTGCGGCTTTTCGGACAGACGATTACGATGCGCGTATTTCTCTGTACGAACCGTCTTTGCTTTATATGTTCGGACACAGAATGTATAGCGGAAGAGGATGGCGAACAGTGGGTTTGTTGCATTGGAATATCGGCAGAAGTGTGTCGTTGCAGGCACAATATGCTTGGACACATTATTTCGATAGAAATGTCATCGGTAGCGGCATGGAAGAAATACAGGGCGCGGACAAGAGTGATTTGCGATTACAGTTGCGTCTGCGGTTCTGATACACGAAAACTCCCCGACTCTCGTCATCGACGAGAGTCGGGGAGTTTCTTTTCCGAAGACGAAGAAACGCTTCTTTATTTCTTCAGAAACATTTCTGCCGCTTTCAATGCTTCGTTGATATTGCTGCAAATGTTTTCTTCGCCCAACAAATCGTAGAAACCGGATTTCTCCAACTCTTTGTGTACCGTAGGATTTACACCCGAAAGAATGATGTGTATGTTGTCTTTCTTGGACATTTCGCACAGTGAAACGAGGTTGTGAATACCTGTCGAGTCTATGAACGGAATGCGTCGCATACGGATGATACGTACTTTCGGGCGGTCGCCCATGCGCGACATGATGTCTTCGAATTTGGTAGCCACGCCGAAGAAGAAAGGTCCTGCTATTTCGTACACTTCCACGCCATCGGGGATGATGAGCTTTTCTTCTGTCGTGTGCATATCCGTTTCGTTGTGCGGGTCAAGGTGATTGGTGATGACATTGATGTGTGTGGTTTCCATCACGCGGCGGATAAAGAGTACGCACGCTATTATCAAACCGAGTTCTATTGCCACCGTCAGGTCTACCAGTACGGTGAGGAAAAATGTTATTAGCAATACCACTACATCCGACTTGGGTGAGTTGAGCAGACTCTTGAATACGCGCCAACCGCTCATGTGATACGACACCATCACGAGCACGCCTGCCAAACAAGCCATCGGAATGTATTGTGCCAACGGCATGAGGAAGATTAAAATCAACAGCAATACTACGGCATGTACGATACCTGCCACCGGAGAACGTCCGCCGTTGTTGATGTTTGTCATGGTACGCGCGATGGCACCCGTAGCGGGAATACCTCCGAAGATGGGCGAGAAGACATTGGCAACGCCTTGTGCGATGAGTTCCGTATTGGAATCGTGCTTATCGCCGATGGCTCCGTCTGCCACCGTTGCGGAGAGCAGGGATTCGATGGCTCCCAAAAGTGCGATGGTGATGGCAGGAGAGATGAGTTTTTGTATCGCTTCCCAATTCAGTGCAGGGACGGAAGCACCCGGCAGTGCGCTTTGAATGCTGAAACGGTCGCCTATTGTTTCCACATACATCAAGTCGGGAGCGTACATCCTGAGCAGATAAACGGCAACGGTTATCAGTATGATGGCAACCAGAGAGCCGGGTATTTTCTTCAGAAACTTGGGTGTAAAGATGATGATGAGCACGCTGGCAACGCTTACGATGACACTTGCCCAGTTTACCGTATGGAAATGTTCGAAGTAAATAATCCATTTGCCGATGAAATCGCCCGGTATCTTTTCACCGTCGAACTGCAAGCCGAAGATATCTGCTATCTGGGTGGTGAAAATGGTTACCGCAATACCGCTTGTGAAACCAATGATAATAGGATAAGGAATAAAACGAATCACCGTACCCAACTTGAATATGCCCATCAGTATCAGCAATACGCCGGCTATCAGCGTTGCCACCATCAGTCCGTCTATGCCGTATTCCTGTATGATACCGTAGACGATAACGATGAAAGCACCCGTAGGACCGCCTATCTGCACCTTGCTTCCACCCAATGCGGAAATCAGAAAACCGGCAATGATGGCTGTGATGATGCCTCGCTCGGGAGAAACTCCCGATGCAATACCGAAAGCGATAGCCAAAGGCAATGCCACGATACCCACAATGATACCTGCCATGAGGTCGGCAGTGAAATCGCTCTTGTTGTATTCTTTCAACGAAGAAAGCAGTTTCGGACGAAATGAAAACTTGTTTATCATACGAACAACTCGTTTTGTAAAGGTTATTTTAACTAACTGAATGTAAAAGTACTGCAAAGGTAGGTAAGTTTTCGAGTATTCCTCGAGTGTCCTTTGTATAAAACCGCTTGCCGTCGCGACTTCGTCCGATAAAAAGCGTATGCAAACAGGCGTGTTTTTTCGTGCCGAAATCGGTCGATGCGCAATGATTTTCTGCTCCGGGAAAAAGAAAATCCTCCTCTTGCACAAGCAGCAAGAGGAGGATTTCTGTATGAAGTGGAATTGTATTATTTCACTTTCTTGTAGCCGTATACAGCCAAAGCACCGAGTTCTTCTTCGATACGGAGCAATTGGTTGTACTTAGCCATACGGTCTGAACGGCTCAAAGAACCGGTCTTGATTTGACCGCTGTTTGTTGCCACTGCGATGTCTGCGATGGTTGCGTCTTCTGTTTCACCCGAGCGGTGTGAAGTCACCGAAGTATAACCTGCACGGTGAGCCATTTCGATGGCATCGAGTGTTTCTGTCAAGCTACCGATTTGGTTTACTTTGATAAGGATAGAGTTCGCACACTTCTCTTTGATACCGCGTGAGAGGAATTCCACGTTTGTTACGAACAAGTCGTCGCCCACCAATTGACAGCGGTCGCCGATACGTGCAGTCAGTTGTTGCCAGCCTTCCCAGTCGTTTTCGCTCATACCGTCTTCGATAGAGTCGATAGGATATTTCGTAACAAGTTCTTCCAAGTAAGCGATTTGTTCTTCGCGTGTACGTTTCACACCTTTTGCACCTTCAAACTTGGTATAATCGTAAACACCGTCTTTGTAGAATTCCGAAGAAGCACAGTCCAAACCTATCATGACATCTTTTCCGGGAACATATCCTGCTACTTCGATAGCCTTAAGGATAGAGTTCAACGCGTCTTCCGTACCATCCAGTGCAGGAGCGAAACCACCTTCGTCACCTACTGCGGTAGAAAGACCGCGGTCGTGCAAAACTTTCTTCAATGCGTGGAATACTTCTGTACCCATGCGCAAACCTTCGCGGAAAGAAGGAGCACCTACGGGACGAATCATGAACTCTTGGAATGCGATGGGCGCATCGGAGTGTGAACCGCCGTTGATGATGTTCATCATGGGAACGGGAAGTGTATAAGTGTTGGTACCACCGATATAGCGATACAAAGGTATGTTGAGGTGAGCTGCCGCAGCTTTTGCTACTGCCAACGATACGCCGAGAATAGCGTTTGCGCCGAGTTTGGATTTTGTTTTTGTACCGTCGAGTTCCAACATTTTATGGTCTATGGCACGTTGTTCCAACACGCAATAACCTGTCAATGCGGGTGCGATGATGTTGTTGATGTTGTCGACAGCCTTGAGCACACCTTTACCGAGATAACGACCTTTGTCGCCATCGCGGAGTTCGAGTGCTTCGTTTTCACCTGTCGAAGCACCTGAAGGTACAGCAGCGCGTCCGATAACGCCTGATTCCAATACTACATCTACTTCTACCGTAGGGTTGCCGCGAGAGTCGAGAACTTCTCTACCTTTGATACTTTTAATCTTCATAATTAGTTGCTTAAATTGTTGTTATATTTCGCGTTGCAAAATTCGACAAATTCTCCCGCATACGCAATACTTATCTGTTGGTATTTCATTTTGAGGCATCTATTTTAGACGGGCAAAAGTAAAAGTCTGTCCGAATGTGTGTTGGCTGTTTTTGCAGGCGGATGCGAGGGTACAAAAAAGTCGGACAACGACGCTTTGCCATTGCCCGACGGTGAGTTTTGTTTTTTGCGCAGATGCGCCGTTTCGTTTAGAAGTTGGTTTTCTTCACTTCGAAGTATGCTTGCGGGTGCAAACATGCGGGGCAGGTGTGCGGAGCTTCGTTGCCTTCGGACACATAACCGCAGTTGCGGCATTGCCATACCACGCTTTCGCCTTTTGCAAAGACGGTGTTTTCTTCGATGTTCTTCACGAAAGCCAGATATCTTTCTTCGTGTCCCTTTTCCGCAACGGCTATTTCGCGATACATCTTTGCGATGGCAGGAAAACCTTCTTCGGCAGCGATGTCTGCAAACTTGGGATAGTCTATGGTCCACTCTTCGTTTTCGCCTGCGGCTGCTGCTTTGAGATTTTCGAGTGTTGTTCCTATCACGCCTGCGGGATAAGATGCATTGATTTCCACCATTCCGCCTTCGAGAAATTTGAACATGCGTTTTGCGTGTTCTTTTTCCTGCTCTGCCGTTTCGAGAAAGATGGCTGCGATTTGTTCAAATCCTTCTTTCTTTGCCTGACCGGCGAAGAATGTGTAGCGCATTCTCGCTTGTGATTCTCCGGCGAAGGAGATGCAGAGATTTTTCTCCGTCTGTGTTCCTTTGATACTTTTAGCCATGAGTATTGCTTGATTAGTTAGTTATTAGTTTTTGTAATCTCTTATACGACTTCTTTGCGAAGCCTCATTACAAGAGCAAAGATAAGGGCTTATTTACGCAGGTTGTAATCATTACAACTACTTTCTGCGAAATACGTATTTAGACTAAATAGCGATAGTCCGTTTGCGGATACGCTGTTTTATCCTGTCGTCAAGAATATGGGGATGACTGTTCGATAAATAGGAAAAATAGAACAGTTTTCTTTGAGTTATGAGTTTCAGAGTTCGAAGTTCGGAGGTGGGAAGGGGGGCGAAAGAGTTTTCGTACGAAGTGCGGAAATCGTGATTTTCGGTGAAGAGAAAACGCCTCTACAACGGCTTCTCGATGCGATTATGATGTTAACATTCTTTGACGCTGTTGTCATCGCGATAAGAACATGTTGCTATCGCGATGACAACATGATGCTATCAAGTTGCGTACATGTTGTTATCAACTTGACAACACGTTGCCAAGTTGAAGGGGCGAGTTTTGGAGTTGACGAGGTACAAAGGAAAGTCTTTTACGAAAGGAAAAACAGAACACTTTGTGAAAGTCATGGTTCGGGGAGGCGCATAGAAAAGAAACTTCGGGCTGTTCGTCTGCCGAACTGTATATAAGCGTAACTTTGTACCATCATATCAAAGAAATACATGTCGTACACATTGCTTACAACAGATATCGACCCTATGGGGCAAGCCATAGCCGATTTTCATGCACGCGGGCGTGCGGACAAACTCATCGTATCATCGCCCGACTTCGACGACGACGAATTGCCCGTCGCCACGCTCTTTCGTACTTACGACCGGATGAATGCTTTGGAACGGTTGGCATTGCAAAACGCAAGAGGGAGGGTACTCGATGTGGGAGCCGGCAGTGGCTGTCACAGTCTGGTTTTGATGGAAAGAGGATTGAACGTAGATGCCATAGACATTTCTCCGCTTGCCGTCGAGGTGATGCGGGATAGAGGCGTTTCCGCTGCGCCGCGCAATCTCTTCGACACGTCGTGGGGTGGTAGCTACGACACCATACTTCTGTTGATGAACGGTTCGGGCATCGTGGGTCGCCTGGAGCGCATGGGCGAATTCTTCGCACGTCTGAAACAACTTCTTGCCCCCGATGGCATTGTATTGTTGGATTCCAGCGATTTGCGCTATCTGTACGAGGACGAAGACGGAAGCTATCTCGTGGACCTCGCCGGCGATTATTACGGCGAACTGACCTACTCCATGCGCTATCGCAAAGTGCAAGGCAAGCCTTTCCCGTGGTTGTACGTGGATTTCGATACACTTTCGCTTTACGCTTCGCAATACGGTTTCGAGGCGGAATGCCTTGCTACGGGGGAGCACTACGATTATCTGGCTTGCCTGCGACAGGTATAACCCTGCAAGTCGCGACGGCAAAACAAAAAGGCGAGTTCCCTCACACGGGAACTCGCCTTTTCTATCATAAAATTGTATTACAGTTTGTCGATTACAATTTGGGACCTGCAGCTACCAATGCTTTACCTGCATCGTTGCCGGTGAACTTCGCAAAGTTCTTGATGAAGCGTCCTGCCAGGTCTTGCGCTTTTGCGTCCCATTCGGAAGCATTTGCGTAAGTATCGCGCGGGTCGAGGATTTTGGGGTCTACACCCGGCAACGCAGTCGGCACCACGAAGTTGAAGTAAGGAATTGTCTTGGTTTCGGCTTTGTCGATGGAACCGTCAAGGATAGCATCGATGATACCGCGTGTATCTTTGATGGAGATACGCTTGCCCGTACCATTCCAACCGGTGTTCACCAAGTATGCTTTTGCGCCTGCTTTTTCCATCTTCTTCACAAGTTCTTCACCGTATTTCGTGGGGTGAAGCGAGAGGAATGCCGCACCGAAGCAAGCAGAGAATGTAGGAGTAGGTTCTGTGATACCGCGCTCCGTACCCGCCAGCTTGGCAGTGAAACCAGAGAGGAAGTAGTATTGTGTCTGTTCCGGGTTCAAGATGGACACCGGAGGCAATACGCCGAATGCATCTGCAGAGAGGAAAATCACTTGCTTCGCGTGAGGACCTTTCGATACGGGTTTCACGATGTTTTCGATATGGTAAATCGGGTAAGAAACGCGTGTGTTTTCAGTCACCGACTTGTCTGCGAAATCGATGTTGCCTTCTGCATCTACTGTACAGTTTTCGAGCAAAGCATCGCGCTTGATGGCATTCCAGATATCGGGTTCGCTTTCTTTGTCGAGGTTGATAACCTTTGCGTAACAACCGCCTTCGAAGTTGAATACGCCTTCGTCGTCCCATCCGTGTTCGTCGTCACCGATGAGCAAACGTTTGGGGTCTGTAGACAACGTCGTCTTGCCTGTTCCCGAAAGACCGAAGAAGATGGCAGAGCTCTTTCCTTCTTTGTCTGTGTTGGCAGAACAGTGCATGGAAGCCATGCCCTTCAACGGGAGCAAGTAGTTCATGTATGAGAACATACCTTTCTTCATTTCGCCACCGTACCAAGTGTTGAGGATAACTTGGATTTTCTCTGTCAGGTTGAATACGACAGCAGTTTCTGAATTCAAGCCGAGTTCTTTGTAGTTTTCAACTTTGGCTTTGGATGCGTTCATGATAACGAAATCGGGTTCGCCGAAGTTTGCCAACTCTTCTGCCGTAGGACGGATGAACATGTTGGTCACAAAGTGTGCTTGCCATGCCACTTCCATGATGAAGCGGAGTTTCAGACGAGTGTTTTCGTTGGCACCGCAATAGGCATCCACTACGAAAAGACGTTTGTTGGAGAGTTCTTTTGTAGCCAAACCTTTTACTGCTGCCCAGCATTTCGCATCTACGGGTTTGTTGTCGTTTTTGTATTCTTCGGAAGTCCACCATACGGTGTTTTCGCTAGTTGCATCTTTCACGAAGAATTTATCTTTGGGAGAACGGCCGGTGTAAACACCTGTCATTACGTTTACAGCGCCCATCTTTGTTACTTGACCTTTTTCGAAACCTTCCAAACCTGCTTTTGTTTCTTCTGCAAACAGCAACTCATAAGAAGGGTTGTGCACAATTTCGGTAACACCTGTGATACCGTACTTGCTTAAATCTAAATTTGCCATTGTAATAATGTTTTTGTTAGGTAATTTATTTAGTTGTTTCATTTTGTTCTCGTCTGAGTAGCAAACAGAAAGCTTGTTCCTCACACTTTGTTTGCTCGGCAAAGGTAGAGTTTTCTTTTCATCTGCCTAACTTATTAAAGAAAAAAATCCGTAATTGTTCCTTTTTTTCTCTACTTCGTGGCGTATTGTTACTTGCACTTTGCATTTTATTTCGTTCCTTTGCACTCCGGTAAGCGTAATCAGAACCAGAACACTAAACAAACTCTATGAAAATTTACGATTTTAGTAAGGAGAATACCGTGCTTAACCGGTATGTCGCAGAGTTGCGCGACATCGACATTCAGAAAGACAGTTTGCGTTTCAGAAAAAACGTGGAGCGTATCGGACAAATCATGGCTTACGAAGTGAGTCGCGCGTTGCCTTATCGGGAAATCACCGTACAAACTCCACTTGCCAAGGCGGTACAATCCATTCCGGCGGCAGAGCCTGTCATTGCTACCATATTGCGTGCCGGTCTTCCTTTTCATGCAGGTTTTCATCAAACATTCGACCGTGCCGAGAATGCTTTCGTTTCGGCATATCGCAAGTATATATCGGAAGACAACTTTGATGTACATATAGAGTATATCGCTTCGCCGCGCCTGGATGACAAGATACTGATATTGACAGACCCGATGTTGGCAACGGGGGCTTCGATGGAGCTGTCGTACAGAGCGTTGCTTACGAAAGGCGAACCGTCGCAAATACACATTACGTCGATTATTGCAAGTCAGCCTGCCATAGATTACATCAAAGAACACTTTCCTGCCGACCGTACCACCGTATGGTGTGCGGCAATAGACCCCGAACTGAACTCGCACTCTTATATCGTGCCGGGATTGGGAGACGCAGGCGACCTCTGTTACGGAGAGAAAGAATAAGGCAACGGAGTTTTGCCAACCGGAGAAACAGCATTGTATCCTCGTGAAACGGCGAGGACACAATGCTGTTTTTTTGTTTCATCACCCGTATATATGTATAAGGAGAGGGATATTTCTTTGAGTTATGGGTTTTGAGTTCAGAGTTACGAGGTGGGAAGGGGGACGAAAGAGTTTTCGTATGGCGTGCGGAAATCGTGATTTTCGTTGACGAGGAAATGGCTCTACGACGGCTTCTCGATGCGATTATGATGTTAACATTCTTTGACGCTGTTGTCATCGCGATAAGAACATGTTGCTATCGCGATAGCAACATGATGCTATCAACTTGACAACATGTTGTTATCAACTTGGCAATATATAGATAGTTTTAAGGGGCGAGTTTTTGAGTTGATAAGTTACAAGGAGAAGTCTTTTGCGAAAGGAAAAACAGGACACTTTGTGAAAGTCATGGTTCGGAGAGGCGTACTAAAAAGAAAATCCGTCCTCGCTGCGATGCAAGGACGGATTGTATACTTTGATGGGCTTATTGTCAGAAGAGTTTGGCTGGATATTCGCCTGCTTCCACCAATGCCTTGATTTTGTCCACCACGCTTTGACGGTCGTCTGCGTATGTCACACCGAACCAGTTAGATGTGGTATCCAGGACTTCTACGGTTGCCGTTCCTGCGTTGATGAGGTTGTTCACCACGAGCGGTATGTAGTATTCTGCCTTGACGTTGTCGGCATTCGCTTTCAGGAAATCCACGAAACCGGCATCCGAGTAAGTGAAATAATCGGGTGTGAAGCCCCACATATTCATGGATACGGGTGTGTTGTCGTCGATAGCTACCCACGCGCCTTGTTCGTCTTTGTACGATACTTTTCCGTCTACACGCATCACTTCGGTGCGTTCCACCACAGTGGTGAGATGTCTGTTTGCATCTGTCGCACATACTCCGCGCGCCACGGTTCCGCTTTCGGACAGCGTGTTGCCTACGCGGAAGCCCACCATGGAATAAACATTCTTGCTGTTTTCGGGCAATCGACTCAGGAACTTACCCAATACGGCGAAGCTGTCGCGTCCATAGAAGTCGTCCGCATTGATAACGGCAAAGGGTTCTTTGATGGCGTTCTTTCCCATCATCACGGCGTGGTTTGTTCCCCAAGGCTTGGTTCTTCCTTCGGGACAAGTAAAACCTTCGGGCAAGTCGTTGATATCCTGAAAAACCAATTCCGTAGGAATATGTCCTTCGTATTTGCTCAATATCTTTTCACGGAAGTCTTGTTCGAAGTCTTTACGAATGACAAACACGAGTTTGCCGAAGCCTCCGCGTATTGCGTCGAAAATAGAATAGTCCATGATGGTTTCCCCATTGGGACCCAATCCGTCGAGTTGTTTCAACCCTCCGTAACGGCTACCCATGCCGGCAGCCAATACAAATAAAGTAGGTTTCATAAGTTTTGAATTGTATGCTGTTTTAAGTTTGTTTCGCTGCGCAAAACAGAGTGTCGTATACTCGTTTGCATTGCGGGATGCTTATCCCAACGGTTCTCCTTTGTAAAAACGCAGTATTTGCGTGCGGAAGATGTAGTCGTACTTGGCTTGCAACATATCCGACTCGCTTTTCAGCCACGCCGTATTGCTCTCATTGAGTTGGGTGATGTTTGCTTTTCCGTATTTATGCTTTTCGAGCATCAGCTGGAAAGAGCGTTCTGCCGCTTCGCGTGTGGCAAGACTGCTCTTGTACTTGCTTTCCGCTGCCACCGCATTGTAGTAAGCCGTTTGGATTTCTTTGTAAAGACTTTTCTTCGCTTCTTCCAGTTGCAAACCGAGTGTGGTACGTTGGAGTTTTGCACTTCTTATTCTGTTGCGTGTGGCAAAACGGTCGAAGATGGGAATGTTCAGCTGTAAGCCGATGTATTGAGCAAAGTTGTCTTTCATTTGTTGCTCGAAAGACAGATTGGGAACTCTCGACATCTTGAAATAATTGCTGTTTAATCCGCCTCCCAAACTCAGCGTGGGATAATAACCGCTACGTGCTATCTTTATACTGTGTTCCGCTCCTTTCAAGCGATATTGTGCCGAAAGAATACCGGGCTTGTTCAATACCGCTTCGTTGTAGATGTCTTGTGGCGAAGTCAGTTCTGCCAGAAAGCGTTCCGTATCGATGCCGTCCATGCTCAACTGCAAACTGTCGGGCGACTTCAGTTCCAGCAGTTGACTGAGTTCCAACAACGCCAGCTGCAAACTGTTTTGTGCCGATACCGCATTCGTTTCATCCTGTGCGGTACGGGCTTTCACTTCGTAGTGTTCGGCTTCGGATACTTTACCCAATGCCAGTTTTTCGGCATGTGCTGCTTCCAGCTCTTTGCTCAATGCTACTTGTCGTTGTGCGGTGGTCAGCATTTCTTGCGCGAACAATACCTGTAGAAAACTTTGTGCCACAGCCACGCTGATATCTTCTTTTGCTTTGTTCAAGTCTTCTGTGGCTGCTTGCAGGTTCAGTTTTGCAAGAGCAATTTCGTTTGTTATTTGAAATCCGGTGAACAACGGCAACGAAGCGGATATGCCTGTCGAGAAGTTTTGTGTGTTCACACGGCTGTAAGTGTTGTTGCTTTGCAGGCTTCGCCCGAAGTTGAAGCCGTAATTTGCATTACCCGATAAACTTGGCAGACGGCTCATGCGCGCAGTGTTCAGACTGACAGCTTCGTTTTGCCGGGTTATTTCTCTTTGCTTTACGGTGAGATTGTGTGCGATGGCATGGTCTATACATTGCCTGAGTGTCCATGCCGACTGTGCCTGCACGACGATGAAAGTACAGCACAGTGCTCCGATTGCATATAGCCTATAAAGTGTACGTTTCATATTTTATTGTGCTTCTTTTTTCAATCCTCTGACTTGTTCGCCTTCTTTCAATCCGCTTTTGATTTCGATGCGGGAACCGTCGCTCAATCCTGTTTGTACTGCCACACGTTTGAAGCTTTGTTCCGCGCCTCCCTTTGTCAATACGTAAACGAAAGTACTGTCGCCTTTGAATTCGATGGCACTTTCGGGTACGCTCAATACATCTTTTGCTCTATCGAGTACAATCGTCGCATTGGCACTGTATCCGGAACGAACGGTTACACCTTCGGGAACACGAATGGCAGCCTTTATCTCGAATTGGTTGGCTCCTCCTTGCGAAATACTTTTGGGCGAAATGTATTCCAATGTGGCTTCGAGGTCTACGTTTTCTACCGCGCCGAGTTTGATTTTTACGGGAGTACCCTCTTTAATGCGTCCTACTTCCGTCTCATCCACGTTACCACGGAAGATAAGGTCGTTCATATTTGCCACGTAAGCGATGGTTGTTCCGTCGTTGAAAGTATTGCTCATCACGACGGAGTTTCCTACTTTCACGGGTACATCCAAAATCAAACCGCCAACGGTAGAACGAATGAGTGTACTACTCATGTTTGCTCCCGTAGTGGTAATACCTTCTTTCACGATTTCGAGATTGTCTGTTGCCGATTTAAGTTCTTCGCGCGCTTGACGTGTGGCAAGCAATGTCTTTTCGTACTCTTCCGCACTGATGAGCTTCTTGTCGTAGAGTTGTTTCATTCTCTCCAAATCTGTTTCGGCTTGTGCTTTATTCATTTGCGCCACACGTACACGGCTTTCCGCAGCGTTGAGTTGTCCCATTTCGGGGATTACTTTTACTTTGGCTATGATATCACCCTTATTTACTGTTTCGCCGGCTTGTTTGTAGAGTTCCGCAATGATACCTGATATTTGCGGTTTTATTTGTACTTCATCACGTGGTTCTACCTTGCCTGTTGCTACGGTGGTTAGGGCGATGTCGCTTTTTTCTACTTTCAGCACATCGTAAACTTCCGCCTTTGGTTGCGATTTCTGGTAGAGGAAGACGAATGTACCCAATACGATTAGCCCGAGAATAATCAATAATGCGATTTTGAGGAACTTTTTCATAAGCTGATACTTTATATTTTTATTCTTGTTTCTTTATTATTCATCGCGAATGGCATCTATGGGTTTGATGGACATGGCACGTACTGCCGGCGCCAAACCGGCAAGAAGTCCCAAAAGAGTCAGCAATAATCCTGCGCCGATGGCTTCGAAGAAAGAGATGACAAAATGCGCAGGTTCGCCTTCTCCGGCAGTGCCGACCTCCAGCCCGTACAAAACAAGCACAGAGAAAGCGACTCCCAATAAACCGGCAATAATCGTCAAAACCAAGCTTTCGGATAATATCTGTTGCACGATGTCTTTGGGACGTGCACCGATGGCACGACGAATACCAATCTCCGATGTGCGCTCTTTGACTGTTATCATCATGATGTTGCTCACACCGATGGCACCAGCGAACAAAGTACCCAAACCAACCATCAATCCGAGTACATTGATACCTTTGAAGAGGTCGTCCATCATGCTGAACAAAACTTCCGCATTGAAAGTTACCACTGCTTGTTTGTCGTCGGGATGGATGCTGTGTGCTTCCTTGAGCAATGCGACGACTTCCTTTTCCACATCTGCTACTTTGTAACCCGGACGCGCCGTAAAATTCAGAAACCCTTGGTCGTCGCCACGATTGTAATTCTTTTGAAAAACGCTGAGAGGAATAAATACCGATGAAGAAATTGAGCCACCGTTTCCGATATTGCCTTCTTTGGCATATACACCTATGATTGTATAATAAATTCCATTTACGGAAATCTGTTGTCCGCAGACATTGCCGCCTTTAGGAAAGAGTTCTTCGTAAACTTTCTTGCCGATGACGCAGACTTTGCGCTCGTCTGCATGGTCCATCGAGGAGATATAACGTCCGTATTTCAACTCGGGTATTTCTATAAAAGCGTATTCATTGGTGATACCTTTGAGTGTTCCTTTCGATTTGTGTTCTTTGTACAAAAAAGAAGCTCCCCAATTATGGAGCATAGGAGTGATGATTTCCACGCCTTTTACTTTTTGACGTATTTGAATCAGGTCGTTGCTCTTTATTGTCCACGCACGTCCTTGCTGATAACCCTTGTATGCTTTTGTTGTCAGGTTCGGAACGATGAAACCTGAGTTCGTCGCAAATCCTTCGAAGTTTCTCGAAAGCATATCTTTCAATCCCGATGCTCCGCCCATAATAATAAGGAGCATGAAGATACCCCAAAAGATACCGAATGCAGTAAGAAAGCTACGGGTTTTATTGCGTGTGATGGTGAGAAATATCTCGCGCCATGTATCTATATCTATTCGTGCCATAACTTATCCTTTTGCTCTTAATGCTTCGATGGGACGTGTACGTGCTGCTTTCCAAGCAGGGAATATCCCCGCTATCACACCGGCTATCACCAATGTGATGACGGCTTGTATGGCGATACTGATATCTACTGTAGGATTTTTGAAATAAGTAAACGAGAATGCTCCGACATCTGCTACTCGTGCACCTGACACAGAATTCATATATTCGGTTGCAAGAACCCCGAAGAACATACCGATGTATCCGAAGATGGAAGTGATGACCACACTCTCGCTGACGATGAGCCATAAGATGGAACGCGGTTTTGCTCCTAAGGCTTTACGGATACCGAACTCGTGTTTGCGCTCGCGAACGGTAATGAACATGATATTGCTCACACCCACGATACCGCTCAACAAAGTCAACAAACCTATCACCCATATTGCTTTGGTGAGAATAGAGGCTCCTTCCTGTTGTTGCAAATAATTGGAAAGGTGATTGAATATCCAGAGACTGCGCGTGTCTTCGGAATTGAATTTCTTGCGATAGCTGAATGAAGCCCGATATTCTTTTTCGAACCGGTCGCAATCTGCTTGTGTACGCAATCCTTGTGTATTAAAAGTCAGTTCGCTCACTTCTTTGCCCATGACGTAGACTTCTTTCATCGTCGTATAAGGCATATAGGTTTCGCCACCGAAAGCTCTGTCTTCCTCGTACACTCCGACGACTTGATACAGCAGACTGTCTATTTTCACATCTTTCTGCAAAGGTTCTGCATGAAGAAAGAAAATTTCTGCCATGCGATTGCTGATGACGACTGCTCGACGTTTTTCCGACAAATCTTTATCATTGATGAAGCGGCCTTTGAGCATCTTTATCTTCTTTGTTTCCCGAAAGCTCGGGTATACGCCATAGATGCTTTGTCCCATGCTCTCTTTTCCGTAAGAGATGTTGCGAGAAGACTGTTCGAGCATGGGAGAGCCGTTGTAGAGTATTTTCGAAAAAGATTGTTGACTCAACGCGATATCTTCCTCGTGCAGTTTTATTTCTCGTTCTTTGGGCAAACCTCTGTAAGGTTTGGAAGTGGAACCCGGATATACATTGATGACATTGCTGGTCGAAGCGTCCATGTCTTCCTTGAACGAGTTGAGCAGACCGTTTCCGAAGCCCAACAGTACGATGAGCATAAAGATGCCCCATGCTACGGCAAATCCGGTGAGTGCCGTACGCAGTTTGTTGCGTCGAATACTTTGATATATTTCTTCTATGTAGTCCCGCATAATCGTCTTATTTCATTACGCCATCCAAACCGAAAGGAGCATTGTCGCGGTCTGTCACTTGCTCTATGTTTTCTATCAAGCCGTCTTTGATGTGGATGATTTTGTCTGCTTGCCGTGCCACACCGCTTTCGTGTGTTACCACTACGATGGTCAATCCTTCGCGTTCGTGCAATTCTTTGAGCAGGCGCATCACTTCCACAGAAGTTTTACTGTCCAATGCTCCCGTAGGTTCGTCGGCGAGTATCATTTTCGGATTGGTGATGAGCGCGCGCGCTATGGCGACACGTTGTTTCTGTCCGCCGGACAATTGATTGGGCAAGTGGTGTGCCCAGTTTTTCAGTCCCAAGCGGTCGAGGTATTCCATTGCCAAAGCATTGCGTTTGTTGCGGGATATGCCTTGGTAGAAGAGCGGCAAGGCTACGTTTTCCAACGCATTTTTGAATGGGATGAGATTGAACGATTGGAAGATAAAACCTATCATGCGATTGCGGTATTCCGCTGCTTTGGATTCGCTAAGGTTTTTGATGAGCGTGCCATTGAGCATATATTCTCCCGTATCGTAAGTATCCAGAATACCCAGTATATTCAATAAGGTAGACTTTCCCGAACCGGAAGCACCCATGATAGAAACAAATTCGCCTTGCTTTATATCCAGAGTTATGCCTTTCAGCACGTGCAGAGGTGTGCCATTGTTGTACGTCTTATGAACGTTGTCCAAATGTATCATAAGGTCATCATAAAGAAAATTACGCGCCAAAGTTGGTAAAAAAAACGGACTCAGGCAAATTACAGACTTTTTTCTTGCACCTATACGTGGATATACATACTTTTGCCCATCAAAACTTAATAAAAAACTGAAGAACAAATGACTCTAAACGTAGAAAAACCTTATGTGGTAGGCATGGATATTGGTGGAACCAATTCTGTCTTCGGTATTGTGGATTCGCGCGGTAATGTATTGGCTACCGACTCAATCAAAACACAGCAATACGAAAAAATAGACGACTATGTAGACGCCGTATGTACAAAGCTCTTGACACTTATCAATACGGTAGGCGGCGTGGAGAAAATCAAAGGATTAGGAATAGGTGCCCCCAATGGCAATTACTATAAAGGTACGATAGAATTTGCTCCCAATCTTCCTTGGAAAGGCGTGATACCTTTGGTCGAACTCTTCGAAGAGCGTTTGGGTATTCCCACTGCTTTGACAAATGATGCAAATGCGGCTGCCATCGGAGAGATGACATACGGTGCGGCGCGTGGCTTGAAGGACTTTATCATGATAACGTTGGGAACCGGTGTAGGTAGCGGTATCGTGGTCAATGGTCAATTGCTTTACGGACACGATGGTTTTGCAGGAGAATTGGGACATGTCATCGTAAATCGCGAAGGGCGTTTGTGCGGATGCGGACGCAAAGGCTGTCTGGAAACTTACTGTTCGGCTACAGGTGTGGCACGTACGGCACGCGAGTTTCTTGTGGCGCGTTCGGAAGACAGTCTGTTGAGAAACATTCCTGCCGAAGAAATCGTTTCGAAAGATGTGTACGATGCTGCGGTGCAAGGCGACAAGCTGGCTCAGGATATTTTCGATTATACAGGCAAGATATTGGGCGAAGCATTGGCAAATGCCATCGCATTCTCAAGCCCCGAAGCCATTATTCTTTTCGGAGGTTTGGCACGTTCCGGCGATTATATCATGAACCCCATCAAACAGGCTATCGAAGAAAATGTGCTGAAGATATATCAGGGAAAAACGCAAGTCGTGCTTTCGCAACTGAAAGATGCCGATGCGGCGGTGCTCGGTGCCAGTGCATTGGGTTGGGAAGTAGGAAAAGCCACTACGGCATAACGCTGCCCGAATAACAAACAACATAGCGGCAGCACACATACTGCCGAAATCGTCTATCCGCTCCGATATGCACATCGGAGCGGATATTTTTTCTGTTTTTCTTGTTCGCAAAAGACTTCTCCTTGTATCTCGTCAACTCAAAAACTTAGCACTTCGAACTTGACTATATATTGCCCATTTGATAGCAACATGTTGTCAAGTCGATAGCATCATGTTGCTATCGCGATAAGAACATGTTGCTATCGCGATGACAACAGCGTCAAAGAATGTTAACATCATAATCGCATCGAGAAGCCGTTATAGAGCCGTTTTTTTTTGCTTCAAAAATGATTTTTTCAATGTTTTCTCGGAACAATAAAAGCATATGTTTGTCCGCTTCGTACACAAAAAAGCCATCACGTCATACGAAATAGCGTACAAGACAACATCGCACATTTTGCAAAGAAGCAAACACGAAGTTCTATCTTTCACGGCAAAGAGAAAGTATGAATCTGTCGGGTTCGCATGGCAAACTCACATTTATGGAGTAATTTTGACACTGTCCATACGACAAAATGGCACAACTACCTTCTGGCATGAAATTCGCAAGAAAGGAGGTATAAATTAAAAACAGTAATACATTAGCACATAAAATTATGAACATCAAACCATTGGCAGACAGAGTACTCATACTCCCTGCACCCGCACAAGAGAAAACAGTAGGTGGCATCATCATCCCCGATACTGCTAAAGAAAAACCTTTGCAAGGTACAGTAGTAGCCGTAGGCGGTGGCACAAAAGAAGAAGAGATGGTACTGAAAGTAAACGATACCGTTCTTTATGGCAAGTATGCCGGAACAGAACTCGAACACGATGGCGAGAAATACCTCATCATGCGCCAAAGCGATGTTCTCGCAGTATTAGGATAAAAACAGTTACATATTTAATAAGAATATAACCATGGCAAAAGACATTCAATTTAACATAGAAGCACGCGAACAACTCAAACAAGGCGTGGACGCATTGGCTAATGCAGTAAAAGTAACACTCGGTCCCAAAGGACGTAATGTTATCATCGAAAAGAAATTTGGTGCTCCGCACATCACAAAAGACGGTGTGACAGTAGCAAAAGAAATCGAGTTGGCAGACCCGTTCCAGAATACAGGTGCACAACTCGTGAAGTCTGTGGCATCTAAGACAGGCGACGATGCAGGCGATGGAACAACCACAGCCACCGTATTGGCACAATCTATCGTAGGCGTAGGCTTGAAAAACGTAACAGCAGGTGCCAATCCTATGGACCTGAAACGCGGTATAGATAAAGCTGTGGCAAAAGTGGTGGAATCTATCAAAGCACAAAGCGAAACCGTAGGCGACAATTACGACAAAATAGAACAAGTAGCCACCGTTTCTGCCAACAATGACCCTGTTATCGGTAAGCTGATAGCAGATGCCATGCGCAAGGTATCTAAAGACGGTGTCATCACCATCGAAGAAGCCAAAGGTACGGAAACCACTATCGGCGTGGTAGAAGGTATGCAATTCGACCGTGGTTATCTCTCTCCTTACTTCGTGACCGATACGGAAAAAATGGAGTGTGTGATGGAACGTCCTTACATCCTCATCTACGATAAGAAGATTTCCAACTTGAAAGACTTCTTGCCTATTCTCGAACCGGCAGTACAAAGCGGTCGTCCGCTTTTGGTCATTGCAGAAGATGTGGATAGCGAAGCTTTGACCACACTTGTGGTAAACCGTTTGCGTGGTCAGTTGAAGATTTGTGCCGTGAAAGCTCCGGGCTTCGGCGACCGTCGCAAGGCTATGCTCGAAGACATCGCAGTATTGACTGGCGGTATCGTCATCAGCGAAGAAAAAGGCTTGAAACTCGAACAGGCTACCATCGACATGCTTGGAACTTGCGACAAAGTATCTGTATCGAAAGAAAATACCACTATCGTAAACGGTGCAGGTCAAAAGAATTTGATACAAGAGCGCGTTGAGCAAATCAAAGCCGAAATCAAAAATTCGACTTCGGACTACGACAAAGAAAAACTCCAAGAACGTTTGGCTAAATTGTCCGGCGGTGTGGCTGTTCTCTACGTCGGTGCGGCTTCGGAAGTAGAAATGAAAGAAAAGAAAGACCGTGTGGATGATGCACTTTGCGCAACTCGTGCAGCCATCGAAGAAGGTATCGTTCCAGGTGGTGGTGTAACATACATTCGCGCCATCGAAAGTCTCGAAGGCTTGAAAGGCGACAACGATGATGAAACCACAGGTATCGAAATCATCAAGCGTGCCATCGAAGAACCGCTCCGTCAAATCGTTGCTAATGCAGGCAAAGAAGGAGCAGTAGTTGTACAAAAAGTACGCGAAGGCAAAAGCGATTTCGGTTACAATGCACGTACCGATGTTTACGAAAACCTTCACGCAGCCGGTGTGGTAGATCCTGCTAAAGTAGCACGTGTAGCACTCGAAAACGCAGCTTCCATCGCAGGTATGTTCCTCACAACGGAATGCGTCATCGTAGAACAAAAAGAAGACAAACCCGAAATGCCAATGGGTGCCCCCGGCATGGGCGGTATGGGTGGCATGATGTAATACTTACCCTCTTTATACAGAAAAGGAGATGTCTCAATACACAGACATCTCCTTTTTTTTCATACACCATACTCTTGTCGCACGACAAAAAAACCCTCGTAATAGTACGAGGGCTTTCATTTTTTATATTGACCAAATGAGTTATTCAGCCAAAAGCATTTCCATTACTTGGCAAGCAGATTTTGCTACCGAAGTACCGGGACCGAAGATGGCAGCCACACCGGCTTTGTAAAGGAAGTCATAGTCTTGCGCCGGAATTACACCGCCTGCAAATACGATGATATCTTCTCTACCCAACTTCTTGAGTTCTGCAATGATTTGCGGAACAAGCGTCTTATGACCTGCTGCCAATGAAGATACACCTACCGCGTGTACGTCATTTTCCACAGCATCGCGCGCAGCCTCTTCCGGAGTTTGGAACAACGGTCCCATATCGACGTCGAATCCACAATCCGCAAAACCTGTTGCAACGACTTTCGCACCACGGTCGTGTCCGTCTTGTCCCATCTTTGCTATCATCACACGAGGACGACGACCTTCTTTCTTCGCAAACTCTTCTGTCAATTCGCAAGCTCTTGCGAAATCGGCATCTTTCTTACTTTCTGCTGAATACACACCCGAAATTGTTCTAATAACAGCTTTATAACGTCCTACGATTACTTCGCAAGCGTCTGATATTTCACCCAGAGTAGCACGAACACGTGCAGCTTCGACAGCCAATTCGAGCAAGTTTCCTTTGCCGGTTTTCACGCATTCCGTGATGGCTTCGAGTGCTTTCTTCACATCTGTTTCGTTGCGTCCTTCTTTCAAAGTCTTCAAGTTGGCAATCTGTTCTTGACGAACAGCTGTGTTGTCTACTTCCAAGATATCGATGGGGTCTTCTTTTTCCAAGCGATACTTGTTTGTACCCACGATGGTTTGTTCTCCCGAGTCAATACGAGCTTGTGTACGTGCTGCAGCTTCTTCGATACGCATCTTGGGTACACCGGTTTCGATAGCTTTCGCCATACCGCCAAGACTTTCGATTTCTTGGATATGTTCCCATGCGCGATGTGCCAACTCGTTGGTCAACGCTTCGATATAATAAGAACCGCCCCATGGGTCTACGTTCTTACATACTTGAGTTTCCTCTTGGATATAAATCTGCGTGTTACGAGCAATACGAGCGGAGAAATCTGTAGGCAATGCAATTGCTTCGTCCAATGCGTTGGTGTGAAGCGACTGAGTATGTCCCAAAGCCGCAGCCATAGCTTCGATACAAGTACGACCTACGTTGTTGAATGGGTCTTGCTCGGTCAAAGACCAACCTGAAGTTTGCGAGTGTGTACGCAATGCCAAAGATTTAGAACTCTTGGGATTGAATTGTTTCACGATTTTTGCCCAAAGCATACGAGCCGCACGCATCTTGGCAATTTCCATGAAGTGATTCATACCGATAGCCCAGAAGAACGACAAACGAGGTGCAAACGCATCGATATCGATACCTGCTGCCACACCGGCACGGAGATACTCCAAACCGTCTGCCAAAGTATAAGCCAACTCGATATCTGCCGTCGCACCTGCTTCCTGCATGTGATAACCGGAAATAGAGATGGAGTTGAATTTTGGCATCTTTTGTGAAGTATATTCGAATATGTCGGAGATAATCTTCATTGAGAATGCAGGTGGATAAATATAAGTATTACGCACCATGAATTCTTTCAAGATGTCGTTCTGAATCGTACCTGCCATTTCTTCCAACTTTGCGCCTTGTTCAAGACCTGCATTGATGTAGAAAGCCATGACGGGAAGTACCGCACCGTTCATTGTCATAGACACGGACATTTTGCTCAGAGGAATACCATCGAACAAAACTTTCATGTTTTCGAGCGAACAAATAGATACACCGGCTTTACCTACATCGCCTACCACGCGTTGGTGGTCGGGGTCATAGCCGCGGTGTGTCGGGAGGTCGAATGCCACAGACAAACCTTTTTGTCCGGAAGCCAAATTACGACGATAGAATGCGTTACTTTCTTCGGCAGTAGAGAAACCTGCATACTGACGGATAGTCCAAGGCTTGAATGTGTACATCATGGAGTACGGACCACGCAAGAAAGGAGGGATACCTGCCACATAGTCCAAGTGTTCCATACCTTCCAAGTCCTCCTTAGTATATACAGGCTTTACATGTATTTGTTCAGGTGTTCTCCAATTGGCTTCGATACCGTTGGCTTTTTGCCATTCTTTGCCATTCTGTTGTGAGATACCTGCGTATATATCTATATTTCTAAAATTCGGTTTCATAACTCTCTCCTTACTTAATTCCTAATTTTTCGTTGTACTCTCTGAGGGTATCCAATACGTTTACACGTACATTGATGAAATGTTCGATACCCGCAGCCATCAATTCTTCCGTACAAGCAGGTGCACCGGCAACGATAAACATGGCTCTGTTGTTCAAAGCCTTGAATGCAGGGATTGCATATTCTGCATATTCGTCATCACTGGAGCAAAGCACTACGATATCTGCTTTTGCTTTCATCGCAGCTTCAACACCTTCTTCTACTGTGGGGAAGCCCAAATTGTCTACGACTTCGTAACCGGCACAAGCCAAGAAGTTGCAAGAGAACTGTGCTCTGGCTTGACGCATAGCCAAGTTACCGATGGTCAGCATGAATGCTTTAGGACGTTTGCCCGAGCGTTCTGTTTGAAGGCGTAATGCTTCGAATTCGCTTGCTGCACGATTGGTATTGATGGTTTTGTAAGGAGCTTCTCCTCCGTGTCCGCAACCGCAAGTCGTATCCACAGGATTCTTTTCGCCTGCCAACTCGGTAAAGTTGGGGTATTGGTTTGTTCCCAAAAGGATTTCTTTACGGCTGGATACTGCTTTGTGACGAGCTGTATTGCTGGCGTTCACTGCATCTTGTACGGTTCCGTTTTGGATGGCTTTCAGCATACCGCCTTCGTCTTCCACTTGCAAGAAGAGTGTCCATGCTTGTTGTGCAATGGCGTCTGTCAAGTGTTCTATATAATAAGAACCGGCAGCAGGGTCTACGATACGGTCGAGGTGAGATTCTTCTTTCAACAACAATTGCTGATTGCGTGCAATGCGTTCCGAGAAATCGTTCGGAGTGGTATAAGTTTTATCAAACGGCGATACGATGATAGAGTCTACACCGGCGATAGCCGCACTCATAGCTTCCGTTTGTGTACGGAGCATGTTCACGTGAGCATCGAATACAGTGAGGTTGAATTGTGATGTTTCAGCATTGACAGCCATCTTGAAAGCGCATTCGCAAGTCGATTTTCCACTTGCATCGGCATATTGTTTCACAATGTTTGCCCAAAGCATACGTGCCGCACGGAATTTTGCGATTTCGAGGAAGTAATTGGAACTGATACCCATGTTGAAGCGTATCTTGCGGGCTGCTTCTTCTACTGTCAAACCTGCTTCCACAAGCTGGTTCAAGTATTCGCTACCCCAAGCCAAAGCATAACCCAACTCTTGGTAGATATATGCGCCGGCATTGTTCAAAAGGATAGAGTTCACGTTGATGCAACGGAAGTTGCTGTAAGGAGCAAGTACTCCGATGAGTTCTTTGGCTGTGGAAACGAAAGTGCTCAAATCCTTTCCTTTTCTCAGCATCTTGCTCAATGGGTCATAATTGATAGAACCGCGAATGGTTTCGGGCTTGTAACCTTTCTCTTCGAAATAAGCCACGAGCAACTTTGCCAATTCTACCATGTGTTTGTGACAAGTCGTGAAGTTGAGTTCCACGCATTCCGCACAGATATCTTTCAGCAAAGTACGAATAAAGTCTGCATTCAAATCCGACGCTTTCACTTTGAAGCCCAATGAATCTATGCCTTTATTCAAGATGTCCAACGCTTTCGCATTGGCAGTTTTCGCGTCGACAACATCTATTTCCTGACGAATAAGCCAAGTATTGTCGTTTTTCTTGGTACCGCGTACGTAAGGGAATTCTCCCGGTAAGCTGTCCGGAGTTTTAAGTCCGGCTAAGTCTTCTTTACGATAAAAAGGTTGTACGCTAAACCCTTCGTTAGTTCTCCATACCAATTTCTTGTCGAAATCAGCACCTTTCAGGTCTGCCACGATTCGGTCTTTCCAGTCTTGTGTGGATACCGAAGGAAAATCTGAAAAGAGTTTTTCTTTACTATCTGCCATAGTTAATCAGTTTTATTGATTTTATTATAAACTCTACACGGCTATACACGCATCGTGCCTTGCAAAAGTACAAAAATCTTTCACATCTATTTTTTCTGCATCAACAATTTATGTGCGATTGTCTATTTAACTTTTGCTTTCGAAGACCTGCTGACTTTTGTCACAAATTTATCTTTTCATGAAGTCATCTCTTCATCGTATCTGCGCCGGGTAATGCTGTACATTGCTGTAACGATATGCAGAAACCGTCGGATTGTTTTCATGGGAAAACAGTCATTTCTCCTATACCTATTATATAGAAATGCGTCTTCTTACTGCACTTTCACACACTTCTTCCAACCCCTTCTGTAAGCTGTTCTGACAGGGTTTTGTTGTTAACATTCTTTGACGCTGTTGTCATCGCGATAGCAACATGTTCTTATCGCGATAGCAACATGATGCTATCGACTTGACAACATGTTGTTATCAAATGGGCAATATGTATATAATCTGAAGGGGCGAGTTTTTGAGTTGACGAGGGGAAGTCTTTGGCAACGTGGCATCCCGCGAATAGCATACATTTGCTGTTGCAAATTAAGAATGCGGCGTATCAATAGGCTTCGGCAATACTGTTTTGCGCAAGCAAACACATGAGAACGCGGATACACGAACCTGTCTCGTCGCAATGTTGAATTGTTCTATCGTTTATCTTAAAAGATAATAAACTTACGACCGAAAGTCGGAGGCAAAGAAACTGCCCGACTATCTTTGTCCAAAACTTTTGTCATGAAGCATTACATCAAGAAATATCCTCTCTCGCTGTCCTTCATAGCCATAGTCGTGTATTTGTCTTTGTTTCGTCCTCCTCAATCAGATATTTTTATTCCTTTGTTTGTACATACGGACAAGCTGGTGCATTTCCTGATGTATGCCGGTATTTCCGTCACATTGTGGTTCGAGTTTTTTCGAGGAAACAAGCTTTACAAACCCTCGCCGATATGGCATGCCTGGATAGGCGCATTCGTTTGTCCCATTCTGTTTGGTGGTGCCATAGAATTGGCACAAACCTACTGCACGACCTTTCGCAGCGGAGATTGGTACGACTTGCTCGCCAATACACTCGGCGTATGTGCAGCCACCGCCCTGGCACTCCGATTGTTCCCGCGTCTGTTTCGTCGCAAAGAAGCGTAACCTCTTTTTTCTTCCATAATTTCGGTACTTGTAACAAAGGTTACAAGTTGAGTCGTGCAAATTGCAGACTTTTGCAGTAAACAAACACATGGAATTATGGAAAAAGAACATTTGATACACGAAGCGGTAGGTGCCATCGTGGCACGAAATTTCTCGTCTGCAACCGTTTTTGCACGTTATGGTATAGATTTCTGTTGTCATGGCGATACACCGTTGGGCGAAGCCTGTGCCGCAGCGGGTGTTACTGCGGACGAAGTAATAAAAGCACTGAATATCCCCACAACAGAAACCATCTCTCAACATGCGGAATTCTCCTCATGGCCTGTCGACTTGTTGATAGACTATGTGCTGAAAATTCATCACAGAGGTATCCGCAAAAACGGTCCTGCCATCTTGGAATTATTGGAAAAAGTCGTGAGTGTACACGGCGAAGCACATCCCGAACTGTACGAAATAAGAGACTTGTTTGCCGAATCGTTGCAAGAACTCGATATGCACCTTGTCAAAGAGGAAGAAGTACTCTTTCCCTATTTGCTCGAACTCTTCGAAGCATCCGAAAACAAGACACCCATTGCACAAATGCATTGCGGAACAGTAGAAAATCCTATCCGTGTGATGCGCATGGAACACGAGGGCGAAGGCAATCGTTACCTGTACATGGCGAAACTGACCAATAACTACACTGCTCCCGAAAATGCCTGCAACAGTTACCGACTGGTCTACGAACAACTGCACGGTTTCATGAACGGATTGTTCGAACACATTCACTTGGAGAATAATATAATTTTCCCTATCGCCGTGGAGCTCGAAAACCAATGGGTGCGTTGACCCGTCGCGAGATACAATAATAGGAAAGTTGAGGTATATAAAAAGAAACAGGATGTGCTCTACAGAGCACATCCTGTTTTTGTTGTAAAGCGTACAAATATCAGTGTTTCTTCACCAAGTCTTTGATTTTGATACGCTGGAATACCATATGCGCAGTACTTCCTTCGTAAAGAATACCGATAGTTTCCTCATCTATTTGTGTCAGGCAAGAGTATCCCCAGCTCTGCCCTTCGTCCAAACACAAACTGTTTTCATTTTCCCAAGTCAACCCACCGTCAAGACTTACTTTGATAGTCATATTTTTTCGTTCTTTCGTACTGTTGGGATTTGAGAAAAGAAGCAAATTGCGTTTCAATACATTCTTCTTGGCTTGGATATGCAAAAGACTACCCATACATACCGGCTCTATGAGTGCACTGCGTGATGATGCATGTTCCGTCCATGTGCGTCCCAAGTCTTTCGTGATACTGACGGCACGACTTCCGCCACGATTGTCACGCATATTGAGCATCAGTACACCCGGTTCTATTTCCGCCACTTGTGCTTCTGTGGTGTTGCTACGAGCCGGTTCATGAATCGTCCACGTCTTGCCACGATTTTTACTGTACATGATACCGGCATGAGGCATGCGGTCTTTGTCTATAAACTGTATAGGGAAAACGAGTGTGCCATCTTTCATCGTGATACCGCGTCCGGGACCTTGCAAGAGCAAATACCACTCGGGACGTTTCACCATTTCCGTTATGTTGATGGGAGCCGACCATGTCACACCGTCGTCTGTACTCTTGGTCAAAACCAACTGACCTGTGTGCGATTTGTCCATACCGGGTTGAGAACTCCACCATGCGCGTTGATTGCCCATACCATGTGTCCACAAAGCTATTACCCACACGGTATTGTTCTTTTCGTCCACCAATATCGAAGGGTCTCCTACACCGTTTTGTGCAGACGGCAGTCCTCCTTCGTTACCAAAACTGAGCGGCAATCGCATTTCTTCCCATGTACGACCGCCATCCGTACTGCGACTCAAGCCTACATCCACATGTTCCTGCAAATCTACACTGTTATTATAGCGAACGTCGTACACACCGAGCAAAGTTCCCTTGCGTGTTGTAGTCAACCCGGGAATACGAAATGCTTTCGACCCATCATCACCGGCATAACGTACACCGACAGCCGTACGATGTTCTATATCCGAAGTCGACAGAAAAGACAATGGTAAGTTTCTCTTGTCAGCTTTTACTTCATCCAAACGCACACGAAATGTATCATCGAGCGAAGCTGTTTCATCCAATTCTATACCTATCCAGAAGAAGTTGACACCCGGAAAGAGTTTTTGTGTTGTTTCCAGTTTGACGGTATTCTTACGTACGTCTGCTTCCGCTTTCAATATCGAATACGAAGGATTCGCTCTACGCGTATATTCCGGTGTCATGAAGGAAACATATTCCACCGGTGCCATACGTTTTTTCTCATATTCTTGGCGAGCTTCCGTTCCACCATAGTAAAGTCTTACCGATTTGATGGCAGACAGCCGTGTTCCTTTTGCAAAAGTCAGTTTCACGTGTTGCAAAACCTTTGTTTCTTTTGCATCTATACGCATATAATACAAGATATTGTCTCTGCGCTCCTTCATCACGGGGATAGCTGTTTCTTTCACAAAAAGCGTGTCTTGCGCATATAGTTCTGTCAGTGTTGCTCCCAGCAACGCCAGATACAGAAAAAATCTTTTCATCATTTGTCAGTGGTGTTAAGATAGTTGATTTTCACTTTTGCAATGGCTTTCTTGATGCGTCCTTCGCCTATCAGTGGAGCATGAGGGTCTTCGGGATAGACAATCAAGAAGTCGCCGGGCTTCATCTTTATATAATTTGTTGCCATATCCGCATAGAGATAAGCATCGCCTTTAGGGTCATAATCTTGTACAAGCTCTTTCATGTCATCAATGATACTGCAACCTATGGTTTCTTCTCCTTCTATAAGGAAGTGTACATCTATGTATTCGCGATGTACTTCGTGTACTTGTTCTGTAGCTTTTTTGCTTTCAGGAGTACAAAGATTGATGTAGAGATTGTCTCCGTCTATTTCTATGCGTCCGCACTCCATTTGTCGCAAGTCGTGCGTTTTGACATAATCAAAAAGAGTTTTGTATAGCGGATGCAATGGCTCTATCCGCTCGCTGTATTTCAGTGTAGAATGTATCATTGCTTATTCCAACAACTTTATGTGTATTAAACCATATTATCTGTTTTCGGGCGAAGAGACAATAATTGCAGCAACAAAGCCACAGCCACCACAAGGGCGAGCCAAGCAAATCCTTGCCCCAATTCAAAATCAGGATTGTCTTTCCATGTTCCCAATAAGTCCGTAATCAATGCACCGGCAAACACTCCTGTCATATTCATCACACCATAAGCCGTGGCACGCTGACGAACAGACACAAACTGACAAAGAATAGGCATGTTGTTGGCATCAAAAATACCATAACCAATACCAAAAAGCAAACCTGCTCCCATCAGCATCCATACTTCATGCCCAAAGCCTAACAGAAGCAACGAAGGTATTGTCAAACCCAAACCGATGGCACTCGTGTAGACACGCCCGCGCAAATTGCGTTTTACCCATCTATCGGAAAGTGTTCCGCCGATGAAAACTCCCACAAACGAAGATAACGCAATGGTTATCGTAGCCATAGGACCGGCAATGGTCATCGGTTTATCAAGGTTTTCTGCAAAGAGTGTAGGCAACCA
>JBGXXU010000152.1:0-50809 GCA_041814865.1 Phocaeicola sp.
AGATCGCGATAGCAACATGTTCTTATCGCGATAGCAACATGATGCTATCGACTTGACAACATGTTGTTATCAAATCGGCAATATATAGTCAATTTGAAGGGATGAGTTTGTGAGTTGAAGAGGTACGAGGAGGGAACTCTTTTCTCCTATATATAATAAGGAGTGGAAGCGTATCTTTTTCATGTTTTTACACGCCTCCACCACCCCTTTTCAGTAAGCTATTCTGACTATGTTTACTGTCATCATATTTGACGCGTCGCGCAAGTTGATGTGCATGTCACGTATCAAATCCACTTGCGCAACACATTTTTTGCGCAAGCGAAACACAAGAAAAAAAACAGCAAAGTTCATTCGCGTACAGCAACTTTCGTCTTCGATGCTTTTATGAATATATTTTGTTGTGTTTGTTTGTAGAACTTTATATTTTTGCATATAGAAAAAAAAAATTAACCTCTATTCTGTCGTAAATATGGAACTATACAGAAAAATCGTTTTGACTGCCATTCTGAGTGTTTGGTGTCTGATGGCTTCGGCACACCATGTGAAAGGCATCGTAAGAAGTATCAACAACACAGCGATAGAAAATGTCAGTGTCACCGCCCTGCTTTCTGACCGGCAACAGACTACTTTTACGGATGCAAAAGGAGCCTTTTCCATCGAAGTGCCCGATAATGTAAGAAAGATAAAGGTCACTTTCGTTCATGTTTCCTTCGAAAGTAAAGAAGTGGAACTATCTACAGACTCTCTGCACAACGTATTTCTCGTACCCCAAGAACATTCACTGGAAGAAGTCGTCATCAAGTCCGACTGGATTTACAAAAAAGACGGCAACTCGATTGTTGATGTTAAACAAATTCCCCATGCGGAAAAGCTGCGAGCCGACCAAGTTTTGTCTCGCATACCCGGTATAGTCAAGACAAACGACAGTTCATATTCGCTCAACGGAAAACCGGCAACCATCTTTATCAATGGTATAAAACAGAACATTTCCGCAAATTCGCTCGAAGCATTCTTGTCAAGCCTGCCTGCCAATGCAATATCTTCTGTAGAATTGGTAGACGTAAACTCAGGCAAGTATTCGGCAACCATAGAAGCAGTCATTGATATAAAAACAAATCCCAATATGCCCATAGGCTACTCGTTCCAATCTTACGCTTATTCTTCTTTCTTCCCGAAAGGATTGGAAAACTACGGTGGTCATGTATTCTATATGGCAAAAATCGGACGCATTCTTCACCAACATACACTGTCCTATTCCAATAATAGAATCTACTCCATACAGTCCGACAGCTTGTTGATAAACGGCAATAGAATGTTGCACAACGAAGGCTTCAAACGAGGACGCATAAATGTGTTGACTTATCGGGGTGCCATGACATACCAATACGATAACGGTAATCGACTTGTTCTGAATGCATTTGTGTACGACGACTTCGGAAAAATCAAAGCCGACTGGGCTTCTAAACAAGCCAACAATCACAGAGAGATAAAAGACAGAAACGATTTATATCACATGGCTCTGGCATACCAAATTCCTTCCTCGCAAAAGAAATTCAACGGGAATATGGCTCTTGCTATTTCGTACGGCGGACAACACTCGGTGACAGATTACTTCGATGCAAGCAACACCCGTTACGGGAAAGCCGACTTGGATATGGAAGGCTGGATGAGAACACTGTCGGCAAACTTCAATACGGAAATCAGGAAATGGCATTTTTCTTATGGTTTACAGTTCGACTACAACAACGCATGGGACAGAACCATCTATGAATATACCCATCAGTCCTACAAAAATGCTTCGCCATTCACAGGTTCGGAGTTTCTCTCCGAACTTTATGCACAAGCCAGATACCGCGTGAACAATCATCTCAGCTTAAGAGCCGGAATGCGTTTGGAAAACACGCATTATCAATACAATCTCGACAACAAAGAAGCCACCCACGACTATACCGACTTCTTTCCTACTCTTCTCCTTTATTATAATACGAACAACTACAACCTGACGGCAGGATTTATTTCTTCCATCAGTCGCCCCAATTACCAATGGTTGTTTCCGGGAGAGCGAAAAACCAACGACTATGTATATTTCTCAGGAAATCCGGAGATACGACCTACAAAGACTTATAGATTTCTCGTCAATAATACCTTGTTCAAGTACGCACAGTTCAACCTCTCTTATTCTTTGACCGAAGATTATATAAACAATCTCTATGTCAAGAGAGGAGATATTTTGGTTCAATCCAAAGACAACATCGCCAGACTTCAAGCGTTCAGAGTGAATATGGTATTGCCGTTTGCTTTCTTCAATCGCAAGCTGACGGGACAAATTCAAGCGAATGCCTCATACAATACATTGCGCAACTTCAAGAACGGCTTCGTCGCACCGACAAACAGAGCCACAAATTACTGGCTTCACTCTTACAATGCTGTCATAAACTATTCTCCTACGAGCCGACTGAATATATCTTTATTCGGAAATGTTGCTCCCAAACAGAACACAACGCTGTATTCAACACAGCGGAACATGAATTGGGATGTGGAGGTGTACTATTCTTTCTTGAAGAACGAA
Source organism: Phocaeicola sp. (assembly GCA_041814865.1). Classification (GTDB taxonomy): domain Bacteria; phylum Bacteroidota; class Bacteroidia; order Bacteroidales; family Bacteroidaceae; genus Phocaeicola. The sequence goes on from JBGXXU010000152.1 coordinate 2,570, forward strand.
AATCTCACGTTGTCGTTGGGTGGTTACAACCTGTTTGCTCGAGATGCGGTGACAACCAACTACTTTCTGAACAATAGCTATCACTCCACATTCGAGAATAACGGTCCTACGTTTCAAGTATCGTTAAAACTGAAACTCAACAAAGGTCAGAAAGTGATAGAAGAATACAAAGACTATATACCGGATGTATCGCGCATGCGATAAACAGGAAAAGCAAAAAACACGCCTGTCTCAATAACAAAACAGCTTGCAACTCTTTTCTGAGTTGCAAGCTGTTTCGGTTTTTGTCATGTTGCATTTCGATTTATTTTGCTGCTTCCTGCTTTTTATCCTTTCGCCCGAATAACGAGAAATGTACATAGCGTTTCGGATTGGTTTGCAAATCTTTCAACAATGCTGCCGCATTGTTCATCGTCGCATTCAGATTGTTGTAAAGTGCAGGGTCGTTCATCAGCAATCCCAAGCTTCCATCGTTTCTATTTAGCTTGTCCGTCAAAGCTTGTACATTACGCAAAGTCGTTTCTATGCTGTTGAATGTCGCTACATAATCTATTTGTTGCAAACTGTCGGACAATACTTTGAAGTTTTCGGACATTTGCGCCACATTGCGAGTAATGACGGGAATATCCGTGTTCATCACTCGATTGAGTTGCTGAGTGGCAAGATGTAAGTTCTTGCTTGTTTGTTCTGCATTGTGCAATGTATTTTTCAGTGCAGGGTCGCTCAAAAGCGTATTCACGGATGTGAGAATACTATCCAGTTTGGGTAATATCTTTTCTATTTGTGGCAACAATTTCTCTTGCGCCGCTCCCATTAACCCATTATTGGTTGTACCTGCGATGGTATCTCCGGTATTCAAGAAAGCCTTTGTTCCGTGGTTCAATATGATATCCATTTTAGTACTGCCCAGCATGTCTGTGGTCAATTCTGCCATACTCCCCTGCGGAACTTTGAAGTCTTCTTCCACATCTATGCTGACAACGATATGTCCCGGCTTATCATAATTGTAACGTACATCTTTCACAATACCGATTTGATAACCGCTGGCAAAGACAGGACTCGATTTGGTCAATCCGTTGACGTTTGTAAATTCTACATGGAAGGAATGCTCCGACTTGAAAAGGTTGATACCTTTCAGATAGTTTATTCCGAAAATAAGTAGAGCAAGTGCAGCTATGCCTGCAATGCCTATTTTAATCTCTTTTCTCATACTTGTATTTATCGCTTGTTCTTTTTGAATTCTTTGATTGCTTCGTTTACATCCATTTTTTCTCCATTCTTGAACGCAATGATGAAAGCACCGGGGAATTTCTTTCTCACCTCTTTGAAAGTTCTATATATCTCGTTGTAATTGGTGCTATTGCCGTAGGTGTACTTATACGTATTGTTCTCCGTGTAAGAAGATATGGGAGATAATCCCTTAAAATGTTTTGCATTGGCTGGGAGTTTCTTTCCCGAAGTCAGGATTTGTATTCTGAACTGAGGAGTGCCTCCTTTGACACTTGGGGCTTTGGGCTTCTCTTTCTGTTCGGTCGGAGTAGATACGTTTTGTTGCTCGGTATTCTCTGCAACGACAGGTTTTTCTTCCACAACAACAGCAGCAGTATTGCTGTCCGAAACTTCTGTTTCCTGTGATGATGTTTCGGCATGACCATTGTCCGTAGATTTTGCGGAAATGGAGCGTTTGTATTGTACCAACGCATCGTATATACCGCGTGCCAAAGCACTGGTTCCGCTTTCCGACAAGAGATATTCTTCCTCGATGGCATTGGAGATATAGCCCAATTCCACCAACACGCTCGGCATCGTGGCAGCACGCAATACCAGAAAACCGGCTTGATGTACACCTCTGTCCACTCTACCGCCTTTCTTGAATTGTCGTTGTATCATTCGTGCGAAGCTAACACTTTGCGACATGTTCTTGTCTTGCATGAATTCGAAAATGATATAGCTCTCGGCAGACTTGGGATTAAATCCGGCATAACGCTGTTTGTAATCGGATTCTATCAAGATAACGGCATTTTCCTTTTTTGCCACTTCCAAATTTTCATTTGTCCGGTGCAATCCCAGCGTATAAGTTTCCGCTCCACCGATACGTGTAGTCCGTTTGGCGAGAGAATTGGTGTGCAAGGAAATAAACAAATCGGCTTTGGCATCATTGGCTATTTCGGGACGTTTGTGCAGAGGGATGAAAATATCCGTTTTGCGCGTATAGACCACATGTACATCGCTCATGTTTTTCTCTATGAGATTGCCCAACTTCAAGGCTACCGTCAGATTGATGTTCTTCTCTTTTCCACGTATGCCGATGGCACCCGGGTCACGTCCGCCGTGTCCCGCATCTATTACCACCGTAAATCTCTTTGCCCAACCGATTTGCGGAGCAAGACAGCAAACACAAATCAAAAAGCAGATGATATATTGTCCAAAAGCTCTCATAACTAATGAATAGGTTCGCAAAAGTACTCCTTTTTATCATACGACGTAGTAGAGAGGTGAGAAATCTTGGCTATCCGGCGAAGAGAGACAGGCATAAATCTGGAGGAAAAACAAAGAAAGAAAACATAAGTACCAAACTTTTCTTCGAGACATCGATACCACCTGTTCTCCGAACCTTTTCAACTCCCGAACTTAGAACTTCGAATTGGCAACATATTACCAATTTGATAACAACATGTTGTCAAGTCGATAGCATCATGTTGCTATCGCGATAAGAACATGTTGCTATCGCGATGACAACAGCGTAAAAGAATGTTAACAACATAATCGTATCAGGAAGGCATCAGAGAGGTGTTTTTTCTTTCTGCAAAAAGCTATTTTTCGGAGCTTTCTCGGAGTGAAGAAGTACGATATATAGCAACTGTTTTTCTGCATGGGTACATGCCCGATATTGCAGAAACGGTAGAAGTCCATCCGAAGACAGACAAATACAGCTTGCATTCCATTTTTGTGTACCTTTGTCGCTTCACAATACTCACGCAGATATGATGGACGAAACGCAAAAGATAAATGTGTACGGTGCACGTGTACACAACCTGAAAAATATAGACGTGGAAATCCCCTCCAATACGCTCACCGTAATCACGGGTTTGAGCGGAAGCGGAAAATCTTCTTTGGCTTTCGATACAATCTTCGCAGAAGGACAACGCAGATACATAGATACATTCTCGGCATACGCACGCAATTTCTTGGGCAACATGGAACGACCGGACGTGGATAAAATCACCGGTCTGAGTCCCGTCATATCCATCGAACAGAAAACCACAAACAAGAACCCTCGTTCTACCGTAGGCACAACTACGGAGATATACGACTATCTGCGCTTGTTGTTCGCACGAGCAGGAACGGCTTACTCTTATGTTTCGGGAGAGAAAATGGTACGTTACACCGAAGAACAGATACTGGATTTGATACAACATGAGTATTTGGGCAAACGTATCTATCTCTTGGCACCATTGGTACGTGCACGCAAAGGACACTATCAGGAATTATTCGAATACATCATAAAGAAAGGATATCTGTACGCACGCATAGACGGCGAAATACAAGAGGTAATGCATGGCATGAAACTCGACAGGTATAAGATGCACGATATAGAAGTAGTCATAGATAAAATGCCTGTAACGGAAAAAGAAACAGAGCGTTTGAAAAAAAGCGTGGCTACAGCCATGAAACAAGGCGATGGCTTGCTCATGATTTTGGATGCAGAAACACACGAAGTAAAACATTACAGCAAGCGACTGATGTGCCCCACTACCGGGATGTCTTACAAAACACCGGCACCTCACAACTTTTCTTTCAATTCTCCGCAAGGGGCTTGTCCGCGCTGCAAAGGCTTGGGACAGGTAAACAGCATAGACATCGACAAGATTATCCCCGATAGAGAATTGTCTATTCACGAAGGAGGAATACTGCCATTAGGCAAGTATAAGAATGTAATGATATTTTGGCAAATAGCCGCTCTGCTGGACAATTACGGACTTACGCTGAAAACACCGATAAAAGAACTGCCGGAAGAAGCCATCAACGAGGTTTTATACGGCACAAGCGAACGTCTCCGTATCAAAGCCGAGCTCGTACACACATCGTCGGATTACTTTGTGGAATACGACGGAGTAGTGAAATATATCTTACTGTTACAAGAGAAAGAAGCATCTGCCACCGCACAAAAGTGGGCGGAACAATTCTCTAAAACAGATATATGCCCCGAATGTCACGGAGCGAGATTGAACAAAGAAGCACTCTTCTTCCGTATTCACGACAAGAATATCCATGATTTGTCCATCATGGACATCAGCGAATTGCACGAATGGATGCAAAACGTGGAGCCTCACTTGGACGAAGTGCAGAAAAAGATTGCGGGAGAAATCATCAAAGAAATAACCACGCGTCTGAACTTCCTGCTCAACGTAGGCTTGGACTATCTCTCACTGAACAGAACTGCGGCATCACTGTCGGGAGGAGAAAATCAGCGCATCCGACTGGCAACACAGATAGGTTCGCAACTGGTCAACGTATTATATATATTGGATGAACCGAGTATAGGATTGCATCAACGAGACAACATCAGTCTGATACGTTCGCTCAAAGCATTGCGCGATGTGGGCAACACTGTCATCGTTGTGGAACATGACAAAGACATGATGCTTGCCGCCGACTATATTGTAGACATGGGCCCCAAAGCAGGCAGATTGGGAGGCGAAGTAGTATTTGCCGGAACGCCCAACGATTTGCTCACAAAAAACACTGCAACGGCAAGTTATCTCACCGGTAAAGCTGAAATCGAAATTCCCGAAATGCGCAGACGAGGCAACGGACATACACTCTCGCTGAAAGGTGCATCCGGTAACAACCTGAAAAACGTGGATGCCGACTTCCCACTTGGTACACTGACGTGCATCACAGGCGTTTCGGGCAGCGGAAAGTCTACATTGATTAACGAAACGCTTCAACCCATTCTATCGCAACACTTCTACAATTCGCTCAAAGACCCTCTCCCTTACCGTAGTATAACAGGTCTGGAGTATGTAGATAAGGTGGTCAACGTAGACCAATCCCCGTTAGGAAGAACGCCACGCTCCAATCCTGCCACTTATACAGGTATCTTCGCCGACATAAGGAATCTTTTCGTAGAACTTCCGGAAGCCAAGATAAGAGGGTACAAACCCGGACGTTTCTCGTTCAATGTATCGGGTGGACGATGCGAAACCTGTTCGGGAAACGGATACAAACAGATAGAAATGAACTTCCTTCCCGATGTACTTGTGCCTTGCGAAACATGTCACGGCAAACGCTACAACAGAGAAACGCTGGAGGTGAGATACAAAGGAAAATCCATCGCAGATGTATTGGATATGACCATCAACAGAGCTGTGGAATTTTTCGAAAACGTTCCGCAAATCCTTCATAAAATAAAAGTTCTCCAAGAAGTAGGACTCGGTTACATCAAATTGGGACAATCCTCTACCACCTTGTCGGGTGGCGAAAGTCAGCGCGTAAAACTTGCCACCGAACTTGCCAAACGAGATACGGGACAAACCGTTTACATTCTGGATGAACCCACCACAGGACTTCATTTCGAAGATATCAAAGCCCTGCTCAAAGTGTTGAACAAACTCGTCGATAAAGGCAACACGGTTATTGTCATCGAGCACAATCTTGATATCATCAAGGCATCCGACTATATCATTGATATGGGACTCGAAGGAGGAAGAAAAGGAGGAAATCTACTCGTTTGCGGAACACCCGAAGAAGTAGCACAAATGAAAGAAAGTCATACAGCTCATTTTCTGAAAAAAGAACTGGAAAATAGAAAAACCACGATATGATAAACTTGCCGGTACTATTGGGGAAATAAACTTCTCTCAGATATTTCCTCAACATACGGCTGTGCTGAGGAAACTACACATAATTATATATTCAATAGCGGTAACAGTTCCGATAAATCTTCGATAATATAATCAGGTAGCGATTCATCAATCTCTTCATCGCCCCACCCTTCTCCTCTGAGCCAAGCAACCTTGCACCCTATATGCTTGGCAGGAACAACGTCTTTAGAGAAAGAATCGCCTACTACTAAAATCTCTTCGGCAAGGAAGCCCATCTTCTGCACACCTAAAGCATAAATTGCAGGGTCTGGCTTACGAAGTCCTACCACCGAAGACTCCACAACCTCTGCAAAACAGACGTTCAATCCGAAATCCTTTAAGATAGTTTCTATATTTCCATAGAAATTGGACACAAGTACCAGACGATAATGTTGCGATATTCTCTGCACCACAGGCAAAGTCCGGGCAAGTACTTCTTTCACATAAGCATAACAACGTGTTGCCACCTCAACATCGTCTGTCGCAGAAGTCGACAGCCAAGCTCTCTCTTTCAAATAATCGAATTGGATTTTCGTCTTAATCTTCAGCACATCGTAGAAATTGTGATATGGTTTTACCAGTGGAAACTTCGCCAAAGTTCTCTCTCCATGTACGTAAGCTTCTCTGAACTCTTCCTTTTTCACTGATATACCTGTAGCGACATATTGCTCCCATAAAACCTCAGCCCAGTGTCGAGCGTTCGTATCTATCGTGCCTCCATAATCAAAGATGACACCTTTAATCTCTTTCATGTTACGATTATTTTTTGAACTTTTTCTCATTGCCCACTTTCATCAGAAAGACTCCGATGACAATCCAAAGCAATTCCCTGACACGTGTGATAAGCCCTGTATAAATCCCGAATGCCGCCGGAATAGCCAAACCTCCTGTTGCAATGGCAAAACCTCCTTCTCTTGCTCCCAACTGCATGGGAGAAAAAAAGAACAAATTTGCAAACAACGAAGTGAAAGCCATAATAAAGATACACTGTACAAAACTCACATCCGTAGTCAGAATACTCAAGATGAAATAAACCTCCCAGCAACCTACGACACGCGCCAGCAATTCCAACCCTAAAGAACCATAGAATGTGATTTTGCGTTGTTTATGAAGTGCCGCTATTTGGTTGTCTATCTTTTGTAAATCTTCTCTCTTCTCTGTCAAAAACCGATTAGCCCACGACTTCACGAAAGGAACGCGTGTCAGCAAAGACAAGGTTCTAACTGCCATTCCATTCTTATATCCTTTCAAAAAGAAATACACAGCCAATGCACACACAACTATTACAATCAGCATCAAGCCTATTAGAAATTTATCTATTGGTACCAGACAGACAAAAGCCACCGCCGACAAAAGCCAAAACCAGAAGTGTGAAAATATATGCATCATGACATACAATATCACGGAAGATGTAGCCTTATTGACACCCACGTAAGGGGTCAATTCCATGATACGATAAGGTTCTCCCCCCATAAGTCCCACCGGAGTGGCATAATTCAAAGCAAATCCCGAAATTGTCAACTTCAAAACCCGCCAATAAGATATACGAGCATGCTCTCCATCACGAATGATTAAATACCACGATAAGGCATTCATCGCATAAATTACCACCCATAGCAACATTACTGCAGGAAACCAGTAACCTGCTTTTCTCAGATTGTGCCAAAGTTCTTGGTAATCCATCTCGAAAGTAAACAGCATAACGACAATAGCCACAATGCCAAACAGCAAGAATATATTTCTATACTTATCTTTCATCCTTAAGCATATTTATTATACATTCCTATACAATGTTGTTCGTGTTTATATCGCATATAGAGAAAAAGTATGGTCATTATCACTATTTCAAAAAGAAAATAAAACCATGGTTCACCCACCAGTAAACTTACATAAAGCACAATGGCACGAGTATTAAAGGTGAGTATATTTGCGTATTTCATCAAAGGCAAACTCCCCTGTCGAAAATCATCTTTAAGCTCTTGAGGTATGGTATTTCCATATTTGTTTCTCACCATGGTATAGAAACGTTGAAAAGCAGGAGTCATACGTTCTTGCGAGCGAGTATAATTCCCATAGAAATACAGAAATATCTTCCACCAGAAGTTTTGCTTCCATGGCAAACTATGAAACAGTTGTCGTTGTTGCGAGAAATTGTCCAATTCACTCTCCTCCTCACCTTTGAGAAAGAAAAGATGGATATTACGATAATAATCCGAAAGTGTTGTTTGTTTACTATGACAAAACGTTCCTGCAATCAGTGCCATGACCCATATTCCCCAACTCCAAGTCCATCCTTGTGTCGCACCAATTCCAAACGGAAGTGGTTCATTCATCAAACGCAGACAGATGGCAACATAAATGGTAACAAACCAAAGGTCTCCGGCAAATCCATCCAACATTCTTCCCCACCGCGTCTTTTTACCGGTCATGCGTGCCAACTGACCATCGCAGCTATCATAATGGTTGGCCCATATCAGTAATAAAATGCCAACCAATGTATGCATTCTGTCAGGAAAGTAAAACATTATTCCTGCAGCAACACCTAAGATGATACTGAAAACAGTTACCACATTGGGATGAATACCCAAGCGCTGAAAAAACAACGCCCAAACATATCCTATCGGACGATTAAAATGAATATCAAGCCATTCTTCCGTATCCAACGATTTGAAAGAAGCTGAAAGTCCTTTTCTCTTTTCGGTCATTTTTCTTTTTCTGCAAATTGCTGTAAAATTCTTTGTGCTATTGCTGTTGCTGCCTCCTCTCTACAACATGCGAAACTCGGCCAGTCATTGAAGTCTATGATTTGTATCTCACCGACATCCGAAATTATACAGTCTCCACCATATATAGGTACATTCAAGACAGTGGATGCTTTAGTAGCCAGCCTCTGCAAAGCTCTTTTATCAAAAGGGAAACCTTTGCTTTTACCATTGATTGCTTCCAATCCGAATTTACTGTGCGATTGTTCTATAGTTGGATAAAACATATAAAAGAAGTCTGTTCCATTCACTCCATAGAACTTTATCAGGTCGCCTATCAGATGTTCATTTACCACAGCTTCCGAAATACCTCTTGCCCGAAAATCGGTTAAGACACACTCTGCCTCTTCTTTTGCTTCCACATACACGACATCAGTCTTCACCATCGCATGGGAATCGGCTCGTTTTATCCAATAAGGAAAGGAGTTTAGCTCGAATGGGGCATGGGTAGATAGTATATAAGAGCGAGGATGTGAGACACGGTTTTTCACCAACAACTCGGTCATGGGTTTCCTGATACAGTTTCTTATACCAACGGAAGAATTTACTACAATGCTCCCTGCTTGTTCCAACATATACAATCGTTCAAGAGCGTCATAACTTCTCGCCATACTGAAGATGTAATCACCTGTTATCTGTTTTTCAAGAAACTCTTCTTCTGTATAACAAACAACCTCATATCCTCCTTTTATCAGTCTTTCGGTTACTGTTCTGAAAATGGCTGTATCGTTATTTATATGATTAGGCGAAAAGAGATTGCCACGGCTTACTCCTATAATTTTCATGACTCGTATATTGTATTTTGAATTCAGTTTTTATTGAGCCAAAAAGCTTTCCGCTTTCTCTATATCCGTAGCATGGTCTATATCCAAAATCTTAGAAAAGGGGTAAGCCTCCAAATGTAATCCGTCTGTTACCAAAGCACGTTGGAAATTCCGCATACGGGAAAGACCTTTTTCCATACAATCATTTAATGTAGTAATAGCTTTATCGGACAAACAGTAAACACCTCCCGATATGTATTTGCAATCATTCGACGGATTATCATGAAACCCTGTAATGGTTAAATCATCAGCAGTCGATATATATAAGGGTTTTTCATCATCTATAAAGTCCGTGACCGCCATCATACCGTCCTTATCGGATTTTTCGAATACCGAAATGAAAGTCTTAAACTCTTCTTCCTTGAAGATTGTATCTACTGTAGTCAAACAGAATTTTCCATATAAGTATTTACTCAATTCATAGAAACTATGCATGGAACTGGGAGTGCTTTTAATAATAAGCTGTACGGGAACATGCCACCTTTCCTCCAATTGCTCGGCAAACCAAATAGTTTCAGGACGCTCTTGATTTACGATAAGAACAACTTGTTCTGCACCACATTGAACAAAAATACGGACCAATCTATCTAACAAATGTTCTCCGTTTACCTTTACCAAAGGTTTAGGTACGTTTATTCCTTCTTCACGCAAACGAGAACCCTCACCTGCTGCTATAATTGCAAACTTCATATGTTAATCTTCGTCGTCGATGCTGTCCAATTTCAACTTATCGCTATCGTCGCGTTTATCATGATACAGTTTACGCAATGGATTAGCACTGATACGCGCTTCATTTCGTCTGCTACGAATGATATCTATAGCAGTATATACGGCTTGTCTGAAAGAGCTCTCAGAAGCTATACCTTTTCCTGCAATATCATAAGCCGTACCATGCGCAGGAGAAGTTCTTACGATAGGAAGCCCTGCAGTAAAATTAACTCCTTCATCCATAGCTAAAGCCTTAAAGGGAGCCAATCCTTGGTCATGATACATCGCCAAAACACCGTCGAAATGTACATAATTGCCCGAACCCATAAAGCCATCTGCCGGGAAAGGACCAAAACACTGTATTCCTTTGGTCATCATTTCCTCCATCGCCGGCAAGATTATGGTTTCTTCTTCTTTACCCAACAAACCGTTGTCGCCGGCGTGAGGGTTAAGAGAGAATACAGCAATACGAGGATTATTGATACCAAAATCCGTCTTCAGCGAATGATGGAAAATCGTCAATTTCTCCTTTATCAAATCTTTGGTGATAGTATTTGCAACTTCACTTACCGGAATATGTCCGGTAACCAAAGCCATACGCAACTCTTCTTTCAACAGTATCATCAACGATTTTTTCCCTGCACCAACCTTTTTCTGTATGTATTCGGTATGTCCCGGGAAAGTAAAGGTCTCGCTCTGTACCACATGTTTGTTGATAGGTGCTGTTACAAGTACATCTATCAGTCCTGCCTGATAATCTGCAATTGCTCTATCAAGAGCAACTACAGCACTTTTACCCACTTCGGAAGAAGCAGTACCCAACTCCACTTTCAGTTCATCGTCGCAACAATGCAATACACTCAATTTATTAGGATGTGCCTCTTCTGCATCGTGAATAATAGAAAAGTTTGTCTGCAAATCCATCGTCTTACGATGATAAGCCGCGACTTTGGGAGAGCCATATATAATAGGTGTACACAATTCCAACATCATGGGCTCGGCAAATGTTTTCAGAATTACTTCATAACCGATACCATTGATATCTCCATGTGTAATTCCTACACGTATTGTTTTATGCATCATATTTGGTTTTATTATTTAGAAGCTTTTCCCGCTTCCGATATTTTTTCTTCCATAACTTGTTCGGAGAACTCGATATCTCCCGGTTCTGTTTCTCCCGGCAACTGCAATGTATAAAGTGCAGCATGCAATTTGCGTATAAAGTCACGTTTCAATTTTCCCGGTCTATAAACAAAACCTTCGACAACTATTACGCGCCCGTTCTTTTTATCTACACGTGCATGTGCAACAAACGGACCACCCATATTATCGTTTTTCATCTCCCATAAACCACGTGCTTCCAATACATATTCTCCTTTAATTGCAGTATTGTGAACTTGCACTAAATCGGGTAATTGTGTTTGCATATACATACCTTCGGAAGCACCGGGCAAATTGACCTTTAATACAGAATCACGTTTTGCCACAAAGTTCTTTTGGGTAAAATAATTCTTATCTGTATAGGGGAAAGAATACATCACGAAATTCAAATCGTTCAATTCGGAAGAAGCCCATAAAAAGTTTTCACCGGTTTTGTAAGATTTCAATTCCAAAGGCATTGCAATATGACAGTCAAATATCTCATTGACCTTTCCATCTACAACAGTATTATGCTGTTTTTTCAACAGCGCTATTTCACGGCTCATTTCTACCTTAGTAAAAAAGTCTACTATCAACCGACCATGTTGTGCCAGATACTCATCCAAACTCTCTCGGGAAGGAGACTGTATTGTCATAATGACTTGAGGCGAAGAAAAGACATCGCGTGCGTACTTGAGTTTGGTCTGCGTATAGATGTTTTGCACATCCACTATCACTATATTGCGGAAGATTTTCATCATACCGTCATAACGTGAAGTGGGAATTCGGGATATACGGAAAGAACGTTCCGGTTGGGGTAACGCAGGAACATCACTGTCCAAAATCTCAAACAAAGCACTATCCGACGGAACCCAATATCTATCGTCTACTACCGCCAATATTTCATAAGGTTTCCCACTTGCCTGCGGAGTAAGCAGACTTTTACCACTTTGCTTACAAGCAGCTATCACACACATCAATACCAAACCGGTAAAATACAAACTAAATCTTTTCATAATATATATGGTGAATTAGAGGATTGTTTTTTCTTTATCTTCTTGTTGTTGAGCAGTGGAAAGCATTCCGCAAGCTGCCAGGATATCCTCGCCACGCGAGGCACGGATGGTTGTAAATAAGCCGTGTTGCGTCAAATAGTCGCGAAATGCCGTGATTTTTTCCATGCCCGCACCCATCAAATCTACATCAGGTATGGCATGAAAACGTATCAAATTCATACGACACTCCAATCCTTTGAGCAACCTCACCAGCTCTTTGGCATAAACAAGACTATCGTTTACTCCATCAAACATGATATATTCAAACGACAAACGACGCTGTTTGCTAAAGTCATATTTTTTCAAGACATCCACTATTTCTACAATGGAGAAAGCCTTTTCTGCCGGCATCAAGTTTCTACGTTGTGCAGGAAATGGTGTATGAAGACTGATAGCCAAATGGCAATCGCTTTCTTCCAAAAAGCGACACAGCCCTTTGCGCAAACCAACAGAAGATACCGTGATACGTTTGGGACTCCAAGCATACCCGTAATCGGCAGTCATGATTTCAAGCGTACGCAAAACCTCATCTATATTATCCAACGGTTCTCCCATTCCCATAAAAACGATATTCGTCAGCTGCTCTCTTTCGGGAAGAGAATATACTTGATTAAGAATTTGAGTTGCCGTAAGATTTGTTGTAAAGCCTTGTTTACCGGTCATGCAGAATTTACAGCTCATCTTACACCCTACTTGCGAGGATACACAAAGCGTTGCACGGTTTTCATCAGGGATAAACACCGACTCTATATAGTCGCCTTGTTCAGTACGAAACAAATACTTAATCGTTCCATCTTGAGAACGTACTTCTTGTACCGGTGCAGATGCTCCAACCTCATATTTCTCTTTCAATCTCTCCCGATTGGTTAGCGAAAGATTGGTCATTTCATCTATCGTATGCGCGCCCTTCCCGTACAACCAAGTTGCAATTTGCTTTGCTGTAAATTTGGGCATCCCCAAAGCCAAGACTATCTCTTGCAATTCAGAGAGTGTTTTGCCCAATAAAGCTATTTTGCTTGTAATCATTCTACCTTATCATCTATTGAATACAAAGATACGAATGTTTTGATGTTTTCATCTATCACATGGTCTATATTCAAGCTCTTGTACCCTTCCTACCAATAATGTTAGAAAGAGAAGATATATTATCAAGAATAAATTGGTTTGTAGAAAAAATGCGTCATAATACCTTTTCGACACGATTATGATGTTAACATTCTTTGACGCTGTTGTCATCGCGATAGCAACATGTTCTTATCGCGATAGCAACATGATGCTATCGACTTGACAACATGTTGTTATCAAATGGGCTTACATAACATATATTTTTCCTGAAAGATTATACTAAGACAGACAAGCAAAAAATCTCCGAACCATGAAATAATCTGCACAAAAAAACGGCTATCGTCAAGATGTTACTCTACGATAGCCGTCATTCTCTATTAAATTATAGCTTAGAATGCCATCAAAACAGCTACAAGTGAAAGGATTGCATAGAACTCGGGAAGAGCTGCATAAATCATCGTGTTGACAAACACATCATGACCTTGTGCAATCGTTGAAATACCGTTGGCACAAACCTGTCCTTGACGAATGGCAGAGAAAAGACAAACCAAACCTACAATTGTACCGACACAAAGCATCATCAAACCGCTTACTCCTTGAGAAAAGTCTAAACCTTTGTTCATAAAGAAAGCGATAAAACCATACAAACCTTGTGTTGCAGGAAGCGCAGAAAGCACCATATAGTTAGCAGACTTGGAAGAGTCTTTCTTCATTGCTCCAAGAGCTGCGTTACCTGCAATAGTAGTTCCATAACAACTACCGAAACCTGATAAACCTAACATCAAGCCTAAGCCGATGTATCCTAATAATACTTGATCCATGTTACTTTAATTATTTAATTGTTGTTATTCATTTTCTATTTTGGCAAAAGGCTTGTATGCCTCGCCGGTTCCTCCATACCCTACATTCTTGAAATACTCCACAAATGTCAAACGAACAGGATGTACGAAAGCACTTAAACAAGACATTGCGATATTCAACGTATGACCGGCAGTTAGAATCAATCCGCAACATACCCATGTAAGAACTTGTCCTAACATCGGAATTGATGCGATTTGAATGTCTATCATAAACGCCATCTCATTGAAAACACTTCCCAACATGGCGCCCGAAAGCCCTAATGCAAAAAGACGTATGTAAGAAAGGATATCCCCCAAAAGTCCTGTAACGATATTGTAAGTTCCCCACAAGCCGCTACCTATGTTGACAAAGACATTGCGATGAATATCATTCAAAATAAAGATACCCAATCCGGCAACACCACCGATTATAATAAATCCCCATTTAGACATTTCGGGAGTAATTGCTTCCAAGTTGCTCAACCCTCCTACGGATATGAAACCGACAAGCAACAATAGCCAAGACCAATCGCTGACAGCGGACTTAAATCCGTATCTAACAGTAGCTACAATAGCTTTTACCGTCATAGCCACCAAGATATGTATTACACCGATAATCAATGCCAAGACCATTGGTTTATCGTATTCGGTACCGGCAACTTCCACCTTCCCCGACACGATGAGGCTCTTCAGATTTTCGGGTAAGTCCCAATCCAGCATATTAGCACCAAAAAAAGTACCGAATATCGCCCCTAACACCATCGTTGCAATCCCTAATGTAATGATGAGGTTCATCATACCCGCTAAATCTTTCTTTACTTTTCTCTTCAGATAGAAGCCTAAAAGAATTAGAGCTATACCATATCCCGCATCTCCGACACAGAAAGCAAAGAAAAGTGTAAAGAATGGTGCCACAATAGGAGTTGGGTCAAATTCGCCATAATCAGGCATTCCATACATTTTGGTTATTCCCTCGTACATACGAGTGAAGGCATTGTTTCGCAATTTGATAGGAGCATTATCTTCGCGAGTTGCTTTGCGAATCTCATAGTAATAATGAGATTGTTCCAAGAAATCAACCACTTCTTTTTCGTTTTCGGCAGGTATCCATCCTTCCAATAGATAGACAGAGTTTTCGGCAAATTTCTCGCCACTCAACCTAATCTTCTGTAATTCCACTCCTTCCTGCATACGCAAACTATGCTTTTTCAATATCGCATAATTGCTTGTTTTATATAGGCGAAGTGCCTCTTGTTGCTCTGTTATTGCCTCATCCAATTCGATATTTCGTTGCTGCAAATCGAATAATCGGGTCTTAGGCAAGTGTACTATCTCTGCCTCTAATGTCAGCGGTTGCGTACTACACGTGATAAAATAAGTGCGTCCTCTGCTTTTAGCCACCTCAATGATATAGTCTTCACGAGAGAATTCATCCGAGAATTGCTTATCAGGACAAGTGTGAAAAGCGATATACCAGCCATTTTCTCTCAACTTATCAATGATTTTTCCATCAAAATCGCCCCAAACTTCAAATGCGGAGATTTCTTTCTGTACTTCGCTCTTTTGTTGACGCAATTGCGTAATTCTATCATTGAAGCTTTCTATTTCTGAAACAAGTTCCTGATACGAGACATTCTGCGCGCATGATTTTGGCAGCTCCTCTTTAGACATTTCGATTTCGTGCAACAAAGATTTTGCAGTTTGCAGTTGTTGCATGTCTGCTTTCAATTGCTCGTCCGGAGTTCCTTGTTGCTTTGTGGAGATATGTATCACTCCCAAACTACGCAAACGTTCGAGAAATTCATCATAATCCTTATGATAAACAAGGAAGCTGAGTTTGTTCATTTTACTAATCATGCTTCTTCCTCCTTTCTTTTCTCCTGAATAGATTTCAGTATCTTTTGTGAAGACTTGGATAGATTTTCTTCATCCTCCATGAAGCGTTTTATCTTTCGAACAGCATCTTGATATCCGGGAATTTGCACTTTCTCGAAAAGGTTTACTTTTTGTGTAGTCTTCTTACGAGCATGCTCCAATAATCCCAAACGTGCCATCGTGAACTCGCGAGCAATAGCTGTATGCGCCAAACCTTTCAACAATTCTATTCCATCTGTATACCATTTCGGAGTACAAAATAAACTATAAGGCTTAATTTCGAAGTCTACCTTATCCAAGAAAGGAACACGTACACCGGCTATCTTTTTCACTCCGAGTTGTACATCCTCTACTTTGATAAGAGAAGCATCAAACTCATTCCATAGAGCAAACATTGTTTCGTAGGTTTGGATTTGCTGTTCGAGACGTATTTCCAGCTCTTGCGCATCCGTCTTACAACGTTTCACTTCCGAGCGTAAAGCACTTTCCTTGTTTTTGATAATAGGCAAAGCGCGTACTCGAACTTTCAGTTGCTTCTCTATCTGTTGAAGAGATGTTTTATTGTATTGAAATTTTATCGCCATTATACAAATCGTTTAATGTGTATTACTTCTTCCAATACTCTTCTACAAGTTCTTTCTTGATATTTACTTCTTCTACATTGAAATACTTACCAAACAATCCCCATGTCACATCCAGCATCTCTGTCGTATTCAAATTGACGTCTATTGCCAATAGTTGATTTGCATAATCTTTGGCAAATGCGAGTGTACGTTCATCATAGTCCGTCAAATCGAAACCATTTTCCATCTTGGTTTTTGCATTAGCAGCATCGGCATACAAACGTACTGCCGCATTCATCACTTGCGGATGGTCTTTGCGTGTTTTCTTACCACTTACCAATTGCTTCAAACGAGAAAGCGAACGGAAAGGGTCTACGATAACTTTACCGATATCGCTATCACGACGCAAGAACAACTGCCCTTCTGTGATATAACCGGTATTATCGGGTACGGCATGCGTAATGTCCCCACCGGAAAGCGTTGTTACGGCAATAATAGTGATAGAACCACCCGAAGGGAATTGCACCGCCTTCTCGTAAATCTTTGCCAAGTCCGAATATAATGAACCCGGCATGGAGTCTTTAGACGGAATTTGATCCATACGATTGGATACGATAGACAAAGCGTCGGCATAAGAAGTCATATCCGTCAACAAAACCAAAACTTTCTGATTGTGTTCCACTGCAAAATATTCTGCTGCAGTCAAAGCCATATCCGGTATCAAAAGACGTTCAACCGGAGGATTCTCCGTAGTATTCACAAAACTAATGATACGGTCAAGTGCACCTGCATTAGAGAACACATTTTTGAAATAAAGATAGTCGTCGTTTGTCATCCCCATACCGCCAAGGATAATTTTATCCGTTTCGGCACGCAATGCCACGTTTGCCATCACTTGATTGAAAGGTTGGTCCGGGTCTGCAAAGAAAGGTATCTTTTGTCCCGATACCAATGTATTATTCAAATCTATACCGGCAATACCGGTTGCAATCAACTCCGACGGCTGCTTACGACGCACCGGATTAACAGATGGCCCCCCGATTTCGACTTCTACTCCTTCTATTTCGGGACCTCCGTCGATAGGATTACCCAAAGCATTGAAAAATCGTCCTGATAACTGTTCACTTACTTTCAGCGTAGGGGATTTACCCAAGAAAACTACCTCTGCATTGGTAGGGATGCCTTCTGTTCCTTCGAACACCTGCAAAGTCACATCATCTCCGGCTATCTTTACGACTTGCGCCAACTTACCATCCACCATGGCTAATTCATCATAACCTACTCCTTTTGCTTTCAGAGAGCAAGTAGCCTTAGTGATTTGGCTGATTTTCGTATATATCTTTTGAAAAGCTTTTGTTGCCATTATTTTCGGTATTAAAATGATACTTTTATTTCGCAGTCTTTTCCGCCAACAAATCCTTCAACTGTGTGCAGAATTCGTTATATTCTTTCGACTTATACACGCTGTAGTTCATTTGCTTGCACACGTTGATGATTTTCTTAAAGTAATTCATGACTTCCACAAAGTCGGTAAACTCGAATTCGGTCTTACAAATATCCGTAACAAGGTTTACTATCTCTTCTTGACGTTCCATCGGTGTAACAGAGTCGACTTCGTCGAAAGCGTCCTGCTGCAAAATAACGAAGTCTATAAGCTCCGATTTCCAGAAAACAACGTGATATTCCACCGGCACACCATCGTCTCCCAAGATATTGATTTGCTCCGCCAACTCCTTACCTCTGAGAAGGCTTGTCTTCAAGAAGTTGATTTTGCCTATCCACTCATCGTTTATTTTCTCTGCGATGTATGATTCGAACTCGGGATATTCCAAGTATTTAGAATAAGAGTCTATCGGATTTACAGCAGGATAGCGTTTGCGGTCTGCACGTTCTTGCTCGAGTGCATAAAAGCAACGTGCCACCTTTTTGGTGTTTTCCGTCACAGGTTCTTTCAAGTTACCACCTGCGGGAGATACTGTTCCGATGAAAGTAATGGAACCCGTCCGACCGTTATTCAGTTTTACGAAACCGGCACGACCATAGAAGTTGGAAATGATAGCCGAAATATCCATGGGGAAAGCATCAGGTCCCGGCAATTCTTCCATACGGTTGGACATTTCGCGCAATGCTTGTGCCCAGCGAGAAGTAGAGTCTGCCATCAACAAAACTTTCAATCCCATCGCACGATAAAATTCTGCCATAGTCATCGCTGTATATACAGATGCTTCGCGCGCTGCTACGGGCATATTGGAAGTATTTGCCACGATAATGGTACGTTCCATCAACTTGCGTCCGGTATGCGGGTCTACCAATTCGGGAAACTCCGTAAAGATTTCCACGACCTCGTTGGCGCGCTCCCCACAAGCCGCTATGATAACGATATCTGCTTCTGCCTGTTTGGAAATGGCATGTTGCAAGACGGTCTTTCCTGTACCGAAAGGACCGGGGATAAAGCCCGTACCTCCTTCGACAATAGGGTTGAGCGTATCTATTACACGTACACCTGTTTCCAGGAGTTTGTAAGGACGTGGCTTTTCAATATAGTTGGTCATGGCTTTCTTTACCGGCCATTTTTGTATCATATTGACAGGGTATTCTTTTCCGTCCTTATCTTCAAGTATGGCTACCGTATGTTCTATGGTGTATTCTCCTGCTTCGACAACGGATTTCACTTTATACTTTCCATGAAGCTGAAAAGGAACCATGATTTTCAAAGGTTGGAAGTTTTCTATTACTTCACCCAACCAAGCGGACTCTCCTACTTCATCGCCGACTTTCACGAGAGGTTCGAAGTGCCATAGTTTTTCTTTATCCAACGGATAGGTATATTCACCACGTTTCAAGAAGACGCCTTGCATCTTATCGAGGTCGTTTTGCAGACCGTCGTAATTTCTCGAGAGCATACCGGGACCCAAAGTAACTTCGAGCATATGCCCGGTAAATTCTGCTTCTGCCCCAACCTTCAAGCCACGCGTACTTTCAAACACTTGTACATATACATTCTGTCCTACGACTTTGATGACTTCTGCCATCAGTTTATCGCCACCGGTCGATATGTAACATATTTCATTCTGTGCCACCGGACCATCCACGGTAAGAGTTACCATGTTGGCTATAACACCCATTACAGTACCTTTTGTTATCATTGATGTTTGTTTTTATTTTCTAAATTCCTCTGGTATTTTCACTTCATCTTTCAGTCCTTGAATCAAATTGCGGAACATTTCATAGCCGCTTTCTTTGTCCAACGCCAACCAACGTTCTACCATATCCAGTTTCAGCAAGAAAACCCACATCTTTTCTATACCGAAGTAATAAAAGAAAGACATTTCATCGAGCGTATTCCATTTGAGTATATCCAAACGTTTTTCTCTTTCCGTGAGGTTTTCTATCTCCATGATTTTTTGCAGAGTATCGAAATACTCTACTTCTTCTGCCAAACCGAAGTCTTTGGTGTGTTCGGTTTTCAGCATTTTGCAAACAGGCGTATCACCGACAACGTTTGTCGACACACTCATTCCATACTTACGTGCCGTAAGTGCAGCCAAGATATTGTTGACGTGAAACTCAAACTCAAACCAAGTATTGCAGAATTTGTTTTTCCCGTTCATGACATGGGCATAATAATAGCCTGCCAACATGTCGGGAGCTTTGTATCTGTCCTCCGGTTCGAGTGCAAAATATGCAGAAAGAAATTGTATCAGATAGTCAGGAGCTTTTACACGAGTCGCCTTTTTGGTTTGCGCAGCGTCTATCAAGCACAAGAGTTCTTCCGAGCCGAACAAACCGCGTGCATCCGTTTCTGCTTCTTTGTCTTTCAACAAAGCCAGTAGATTGGCATTGTCGAATTTAAGGTAGAACAAGTCTATGACTTTTTTATCAGAAGTCGTAAAATGTGGATAAAGCTCTTCCTTAAACCGTTGTACGGTGAAGCTTAGCTTGTTATCATCAATAGATATGTCTGGTAAACCGGCAACTAAATAATAGTATGCACCCATGTCCGTATCTTCTAAAAGAGTTTTTCAACCAATTGCGGGCGCAAAAAGTCTTTGAAATAGTTCTCGAATTCTTCTTCTCCGAAATTTATCTTATAACTACCATCGGATGGTGTAATCGAAAACAAGGCTTTATTACCGTTTACCTGTTCTATCTTGACACCTTTGTCCAATAATTCTTTGGCTTGTGCCAAGAAATGTTTTTTCAAGTCTTCGGCTTGTGAAGTGGAGATGACAAGTCCGTCTTCTTGAGACCAATGAGAAGCCATGCCCACGATGAAACGGTTTAAGTCCTCCTGATTGGAAACAAAGCCTTTTACCGCTTGACTGACGGTTTCCTGCGTCAACAGATTGGCGATTTCCACTTTCAACGCATTGACTGCTTGTCGGGCAAACAGTTTCAACTCCGTTTGCGTGTTTTCAGTAAGTTCTGCCGATTTTTTTGCCGCCTCCGATTTCAAGTTTTGCGCTTCTTCCTGTGCTGCAAGAATGATACGTTGCGCTTCTTCTTTGGCGGCTGTCACTAAGGCTTGCGCCTCTTCTTTTCCTTTTTCTACTCCCTCACGGTATATCTTGTCTGTGAGTTCCTGAATTTTATTTTCCATAGTTTATTTGGAATATATTTGGAGATTAGTATTTAATACTTTATTACTATCTGAGTAAAATCGTCCAAAGTTAGCGAATAGGTTGTAAAAAGCAAAACAAATTATTTTTATCAGATATACGTAAATTCCACAAAAAATCATCGAAATGAAAAACCGAAAACAGTAGTTCGATGAACTTACTTGGCTTGCATTAATATACAGAAAAAGCCTCCTTTCCCGTAGATTTATGCAATTCCATATGGCGTATTCTCGCACAAAAACAGTCGCTATGCAAAGATTTTTCAATCCGAAAAAGTCCTGAAAAGTCATGTTTTTGACGAAAGAAAAACAGCCCTACAACGGCTTCTCGATGCGATTATAATGTTAACATTCTTTGACGCTGTTGTCATCGCGATAGCAACATGTTCTTATCGCGATAGCAACATGATGCTATCGACTTGACAACATGTTGTTATCAAATCGGCAATATGTTATCAGTTTGAAGTTCTAAGTTTGAGAGTTGATGAGGTACGAGACGAATACTCTTTTTCCCTATATATAATAAGGAATAGAGATACACCTCTTCTCACCCCGTATGTAAGCTATTCTGAGAGCGTTCTGTTGTTGATATTCTTTGACGCGTCGCGCAAGTCGATGCACATGTCACGTATCAATGGTTTACTGTTTCGTTTTTTAACCTAAATATCTACATCCTATGCCTTCTCGTTTATATCGGTGACATATTTTTTCGAACGACAGTCTGCAAGGAAAATACATCGCCTGGCAGAAGCAAGAGCAAATTCGGGCAGACGAGAATAAACTTAAGAAACATCTCACTACTTTTGCAACAAAATAAAAACAAAGCATTTATGGCATTCGAAGCAACAAAAAGAGAATGGGGAGAATTGTACGCTTTCTTCAGATTACTCGCCAACGGTTGTGTAGCACAAGGAAAAACCGACAATACTCCCGACACCGAACGACTCATCCCCATCGCCATGATACAGAGAGAGGAGCACGACGGAACACGCCGATACCATATAGAAAAAACAGAGATACGCATCACAGGAGAAGAAAAAGAGGAGAAACGCATCCCACGCGAAGACTTTGCTATCGTAGCCGACCTCATATTGGAAGCAATGAAAAACACGCCCGGCGAAAACGTGACTTCTCCCGATGGTGTGGAAACATTTCTCGATGAAATAGCGATTTACGACCTTTCGGCAAAGACTGAAGACAGGACAGACTTATCCATAGCCTGTTATACCACCGATGCTCCGCTTGTAGGTTTGACCATTCACAGTACCATCGGCGAAATGCGTCCCTTACTCGACGGAGGGCGCGCAGCCAACTTCAAATTCGAACAAACGGGTGTGCGCTTCTCCTCTCCCACCGTGAATAAAATCAATTTCGAAGGAGAAGAAAACGATGTCATCTCTCGCATGCTCATGATAGAACGACTGGGCGGTGTATTGAAATACAACGACGTGGCTGACAAGATATTTCGCAGCAATTTATCGCTCATCGACTTGCATGCCGGACGTATGTTCGGCGAAATGGTACGTTTGATGTGGCTCGACGGTATCACACGCATACCCGAATTGACAGAAGCCTTGAAACAACTGAACCCTTTGAAGATAAAAGACGAACTCATTCACAAACACGGTTACTACGAATACAAGGTGAAAGAGCTTTTGCTCGCTTTGGCACAAGGAATGCGTCCAGCCAAGCTGTACAATGGTAGGGAAAGTGCCATAGGCGGTATGCTGGTCATCACAGGAAAAGGCGAAGTATTATGCTTGGGCAAATGGGAACGCCAACAATGGGCAGACTATTTATACCACAATACTCGTCTGTTGAAAGGTTCCACCGAGAAAGACAAATACGGCTATCTGGAGCGCGAGAACGGCGAGTATTACTTCAAACTGAACCTGAAAATCGGATTGACAAAGCGATAAGCGTCGGTTTTGCATGCAAATGTTTTTCTTTGTTACACGAAAAGAAAACTTTACATTTGCATATTACCCGATATGAAAGACTTATAAATTATGAATACAAAAAGAAATCACATCGTCATCATGGCGGGCGGTATCGGCAGTCGCTTTTGGCCGATGAGCAGTCCTCAGATGCCTAAACAGTTTATCGATGTACTCGGCTGCGGACGTACACTGATACAACTCACTGTTGACCGTTTCAAAGATATTTGTCCCATCGAAAACATTTGGGTCGTCACATCCTCGGATTATGCAGACATCGTGAAAGAACAGTTACCCGGCATATTGCCCGACCACATTTTGCTGGAACCCTGTCGACGCAATACTGCCCCTTGCATAGCATACGTCAGTTGGAAAATCAAAGCGCACGACCCCAAAGCCAACATCGTGGTATCGCCCAGCGACCACATCGTGTTGGATACACGCGAGTTTACCCGTGTCATCAACGGCGCATTGAAATTCACAGCCGATTCGGACGCCATCGTAACGCTTGGCATGAAAACAACACGCCCCGAAACCGGCTACGGATACATCGAAGCCAATCTGTCATTGACTTCTCCCTCGAACAAAGAAATCTGTCGCGTGGACTCTTTCCGCGAAAAACCCGACCTTGCCACGGCAGAGCGTTATATACAGAAAAGCAATTACTTTTGGAATGCCGGCATCTTCGTATGGAATGTTAATACAGTCATCAATGCCCTCCGTGTTTATCAGCCGGAAATGGCAAGTATATTCGAAGGCATGCGCGATGTATTCTTCACTGAAGCAGAACAGTCTGTCATCAACGAACGTTTTCCACAGTGTCAAAGTATCTCCATAGACTATGCCGTAATGGAAAAGGCGGACGAGATATTCGTTTATCCGGCATCTTTCGGTTGGAGCGATTTGGGAACATGGGGTTCTCTGCACGAGACTTCCAAGAAAGATGCACAGGGAAATGCTTGTATCGGACATAACATCCGTATGTACGACAGTCGCAATTGTATCGTACATACCACGCAAGAAAAGAAAGTAGTGATACAGGGGCTCGACGGTTACATCATAGCAGAAAAAGATGACACACTCTTGGTTTGTCGCTTAAGCGAAGAGCAACGCATAAAAGACTTTTCCACAGAGTAAGCAGCCTCGTCTGTTATTGTAAACAAAGAAGTCCTCTCCGTAACGGAAAGGACTTCTTTGTTTTATCTACGAGAAAAAGATTATTTCAACTCCAATTCGGGCAAAGGCATCCAACGATTTTTGCGTGCTGCCCAAACCGCTTTCTTCTCATCGCTCACCAATCCTCGACGATAATCGGCAGCACGTTCACCACGCAATATCAGGTAAACACGACGCAAATGAGAAAGAGTAAGCAAGGTAGGTACTTCCGTTTCTACCGAAGCCGCATCGTAACGGCTAATCACATCATTGACCGCAGCCAATGCATCGCCCGACAAATTACCACGCACAATCAATTCGGCACGTATCAACTGTAATTCGGCATCGTCCGTTATCGTGAGCGGACTATAACGTGTCAACGATGTAAGATATCTGTTCTTGTCTTTATTGAGTGCAGTAGGAACAGCTTTTTGTTCGGCTGTATTGCGAAGTGCGTTTACCAAATCAATGTCTACTTCTGCATCACGTGCCGTTTCTCCCAATGTGGCATAAAGCAAATTCTCTTCACCATTGATATTATAAACGATTTGCAATGACTCACCCTTCGCATAAGCTTTTTCCCAATGTTGAGCTGCTTCGGCATAAGCCCCGCGTTGCATATAAAGTTTTACCATGAGCGCATGAACAGAACGTATGGCTTTGTCTTGAGTGAAAACACCTTCCACCGTCTTGAGCTCATCGCTTTGCGCTGCAGTCAATGCTTCGTTGTAATGATAGAGTGCTGCATCATACATTTCTTTGTGTGTAAGCCATTTTCCGTTAATACGCACACGTCCTTCTTCGCCCGGTACATCCGAAAAACAGTTTGCCAAAAGAACATAAGCATATCCGGCATAAAAATGCCCTGTGTAACGAGCATAAGCACGTACACTCGGCAGCTTTTCGGTTCCGTCTTCTATCAAAGCTTTTTCCACATCGAGCAGTTCTTCAGCACGTGCACGAAAGTTTTGAAGCGGATTCCACACCTCCGAAGGCGTACTGTTGGGCTGTATGATGTCTTCTTTCAGTTCTTTATAAATCAATGTATTCGGAACACGCGTCACTCCTATTTCATCCACCATCGCACCCAATGCCAAATAAGCTCGAGCCGATGCTTGACCTGCCAAAGTTTTAAGGTTTGCGACCAATGCGCCGTCTTCTACTTTATTATTTCGCACTACGGCAAGCATGGCAGGACGGTTGAGTTCTTCGCGTGAAAGAGTATTCTTGGGCGTTGTCGCATCGTCTATCCAACCATCGCAACTCACTGCCAGCAAAGCAGTAAGACATAGCAGTGAAGTTTGTAGTATCTTGTTCATTTTCTTTTGTTTTTTAGTTGATGAATTTGTGTCTCAAACACCTCCATGCGAATTAGAACTCGCACGACAGCGTGAAAGTGAAAGTACGTGGCGAAGGTGCATTGGTGATATCACGCGAAAGAGAACCTATACCGCGTGTTTGACGTGTTCCGCCGTTGGCTTCTATTTGTGGTTCCGCTCCGCTATAATTCGTTATAAGGAAAAGATTTTGTGCGGTAAAGAGGAAGCGTCCACCCTTCACGACATTATTCGTCAGTTTGCGCAGACAGTTGCTTGCATCATAACCAACGGAAAGCGAACTCATACGAAGGAAATCTGCTTTCTCTATGAAATTGTCGCGTTTGCGTTCTGTACGTGCCAACTGTTCTGCCACAGCCTTGTATTCGTCCGTGCCGATAGTCAATCCTGCGAGTTGCGTTTTCAAATCTTCGCGTTTCTTATAATTATCGCCCAAGCCTGCCACATTGTAAAAGCTCTGATTGTACACAGAAGCTCCCAACGAATAACCGAATTTCGCGCTGACTGTCCAGCTCTTCAAAAAACGAAGGTCAAAACCGAAAGCACCATTTACATCGGGGAAAGGTTTACCCAAATAGTGATACTCGTTGCTTTCTTTGGCACCGGTGTACTTACCGTTCTTATCGTAAGTGGCACCCTCTACTTTTTTATAGAAGAATGCATAAGCCGGTTCGCCTTTGCGTATCACATTGGGAAGGTTCTCTATGGTTTGTTCGCCGGTATCCGTCACTTCGTTTGTTTGATAATTGACGGTAGCAAACACATCGAACGATGCGGTACCGGTCGCATTTTGCCATGCTTTCCAGTTCCAACTCATCTCGGCACCGAAGCCTCTCACTTTACCTATATTGCGAGGTTCGTTACCCAACCAGCCATCGGAAGCCAACAACGGCACATAGATGATGGCATCCGTCGTAAACTGCGCATACCCCGTCAAGCTCAATTGGTGGCGACTTGTTTTCAAATCTACACCGGCTTCCAATTCTCGCATGCGTTCGGGACGTATATCAGGATTTCCTTTGGTCGATGGTTTCACAACAGGACCGTAAGCCGACGTTCCACTCATGATATAAGCGGTACGTGCGTCCGTCGGATACGGCAATCTACCCGATTCTCCATAAGCAGCACGCAGTTTCAGCTTCTCAAAGTTGTATGCCACACTCAAGGAAGGATAATATATGCTTGTCACATTGGCACCGATGAGGTTCGAAGCATCGCGACGCAAACCTGCATTGATGAAAAGACGATTGGCATAGTTGAAGAAAGCTTCACCGTAAAGTCCCCATGTGCGTTGTTCGAAATCGTCCTCGTGTGCCACCAGTTTGCTCGCGGCTGCGATATTGTCCACATCTCCGTTGAACATGGAGGCTTCTATACGATAGAGGGTTTCGTAACGGCGTACGATTTGCGACAGCACTGTACCTGTCAGTTTCCAATCGTTGCCCAAATCGAACTGTTTCGACACTTTCCAGTCCCAGTTCAGATTGAAATTGCGACGGTTGCTGACGCTTTTCGCGCCTCGGTCGTTTGTTCCCAAAAGATAACCGTAAGGCAAACGGTAAATACCTTTCACGAAATTGACATCCAGCCCCAATTGTGTTTCCAGTTTAATTTCGGCAGGCAATGTATATCCCAATTTCGCCGTTCCCATAATGCGGTCGTTATCGTAAACCCACGATTGTGCGCGCCATGTACGTTCGGACACATATTGCCACGGCTCTTGTGTACGCATCAGGTTCCAAATGGCATCGTTACGTCCTTGTGCCGTCTGAGGAATACTGATGGAACCGTTGGTGTACGAAGCCGAAAGATTGAGAAAGAAACGTCCCTGTCTCATATCATAAGCAGCACGCAATACGTGACGTCTGTCTTCATTGCCCGGCACAATACCCGAAACCTTACTTTCGTTCAAAGAGAAATACAGACGATTTCCCGGAGTGAAAGTTTTGGACAGATTGGCATACAGATTAGTCTGATGCCCGGTCACGAAGAAGTTGTTGATGGCTTCGTTGTTTACGAACTGGTCGTACTTACGCGCCAAAGTACTGAAACCGTGAGAGAGTTTCACACTTGCACCGAGTTTTCCCTTTTCGCTTCCGGTTCCGGTCTGACGTTTCGTAGTGATAACGATAACACCGTTGGCAGCTTCGGCACCATAGGATGCAGCCGCAGCAGGACCTTTAATAATGTCTATACTGGCGATGTCTTCCATCGGAAGGTCGTTCAGCGCGCTCAAAGCGTCTTGCGAAGTATTGATGTCCGACGTATGCGTATTGTTATAACGCACACCGTCTACATATATAATAGGGTCTCTGTCCATGCTGAGCGTGGCTCCGCTTCGCATATTAAAACGGATAGGCATTCCGACTTTACCGTTGGATTGATAGAGTTGTACGCCACTGACACGCCCGTCGAGCATATCGCTCAACGTAGATGCCTGTCCTTTTTCCAAAAGTTGCGCGGCATCCACACGTGCCACATCCGACCCGATGGCTTTACGATTGCGTGCACCGGCAATACTTGCCGTCACGGTTACTTCTTTCAACATCAAGCCCGGCACAAGTCTTATATCCATCTGTGCTTTTACACGGTTCCAGGGTATAGTCACAGGTTCGTAACCGATATACGAAACACGCAAAGTATCGCCTTTGCGTATGGTCAGTTCGTATGCACCGTTGATGTCTGTAATAGTAGATTGTCCACGTTTGGTAGTTAGATTTACGCCGATGAGTGTTTCGCCTGTTTCACGGTCGAAAACCTTGCCCGTAATCTTCGTTTGTGCAACCACTGTCACAGCAATCGACAAGCATACAGACAAGGATAACACTCTTCTAAAAAGATATCCCATTCAATTGCATTATTTATAAAATTCGATGCAAAATTATACTTGCTACAGAGCCAAGACAATACCAATAAATAGGTATTTATCTTCGCGAAAATCTACGATTATCACCATAAAAAGGTATTCCGATAAGGCGGCACGACAAAAAGAGAAAGTCCTGATATTGACAAAGATATATTTCTCTACTTTTGCAACCGAATTGTGTTTCAGCGCAAACACACGGTACATATACATTATTATATAAAAGAATGGAGAAACTGCTACACAAACTGCATTTATGGCTATCGATTCCCGTAGGGCTTATCATCACACTAATTTGTTTTTCGGGTGCAATGCTGGTATTCGAGACAGAAATTTGCGAAGCAATAGACAGCGATTTATACAGAGTAAAAGAAGTAAAATCACAGCCTAAACCGCTACCCGAACTGCTCCGAGAAGTAGAAGCATCGCTACCCGACAGTGTGGAAATCACAGGCGTAAACATCCCTGCAGAACCGCATCGCGCTTATCAGGTCAACTTGTCGAAACCCTCTCGTGCTTCTATTTACATAGACCAATACACGGGCGAAATCAATGGAAAATACGAACGTAAAGCCTTTTTCACCACCATGTTTCGCCTGCATCGCTGGTTGCTCAACGCACCGGAACCCGGCGAAAAGATGTCCGCAGGCAAGATGGTAGTAGGTGTTTCCACCATACTCTTTACGTTTATTCTCATCACAGGTATCATAGTTTGGATTCCGAAAACTTGGAAAGGCGTACGCAACCGACTGACAATAACCACAACACGAGGTTTGTCCCGTTTTTGGTACGACCTTCATTTGGCAGGAGGAATGTATGCCGCCATCTTCCTGTTGGTAATGGCACTGACAGGTCTTACCTGGTCTTTCCCATGGTATCGCACGGCTTTTCATGCGGTATTCGGTATAGAAACACCGGCAAAAAACGAAGGTCATCATAAACCGGATAAAGGCGGAGCGCACAAACGTTCGGAAGAGCGAAAAGAAATTTCCGATTATGCACAATGGGAAACCATCTACAACACCGTGCGCGCAGCCAATCCCATAGCCAAGTCTTACAGTGTTTCCAATGGAAATGCAGGAGCCAATGTAGGTGCTTTTGCCTGCCCACGCGCCACCAATCGTTACAAATACGATACCGCTACCGGGCAAATCACAGAAACCGACCTCTATGCAGAACGTCCCGGCGCACAAAAGATACAAAGCATCGTTTACGCCGTGCATGTGGGCAGTTGGGGCGGTACGTCGACACGTATATTGGCTTTCGTTGCGGCACTGATAGGTGCTACCCTCCCAATCACGGGTTATTATCTTTGGCTGAAAAAGAAATTCAAGAAGAAAAGCAGCAAGAAGTAAATACTTCCGGGCTTATCTCTCATCAACAAACACACCTTTCCCGAAACATGCTCGTCGTGTTTCGGGTTTTGTATAAATATACAGAAACCACCCTGTTTCCCGTATATTTATGCAATGCAAAATTGGTGTTCATACACGAAAAACGGTGGCATTCCTTCGTTTTCCCAGACCAAAAAAGCCTTGAAAAATTGCGTTTTTGACGAAAGTAAAACCCCTCTACGATGCCTTTTCGACGCGATTATTACGTTAACTTTCTTTGACGCTGTTGTCATCGTGATAACAACATGTTCTCATCGTGATAGCAACATGTTCTTATCGCGACAGCAACATGATGCTATCAAATTGCCTACATGTAGTCAATTCGAAAGGATGATTTTTTTGAGTTGACGAGAAACAAGAAGAAGTGTATATTTATACAGAAGCGGATGCTTCCCTCCCGTCGGAGAAAACAAAAAAACTCCTCTCACGACACAGTTTGTTTTTCTATATCGGAGAGGAGTCGGTGTTTCTTTTCATCATGTTCAAATCCGTTCGTTTTCTTCTATCAAACGGCGGATTTGATTGTTGAGTGTATCGCTTTCCATCAACTGTTCGATGGTGAGGTGCATACGCCAACGCCAATAATGTTGTGCATCGGCAGGGATGTTGATGCGCTCGCTCGCTACCTCTCTGCAACGCAGTGTTTCGTCTATTCCCATCCAGTCTTGCCAAGGCAAAATGCACAAAAGCGACGGAGAAGCCAAATGTCTGCGCAAGACTTCCGTCACGATACGCGCCGTAGCTTTTTGCGGAGCAGTGCCCCATGCGTACAACATGGCATGATAGTAGCGTTCGGTTCGCGACGCATCTTCTTCCCACCATGCTCGGAAAGTATCCATGTCGTGCGTACCCGTCGTGGCGACAGAGGTATGAGGATATGTTCTCACATCGCCAAACTCCACGCCCGTTTCTTTGGGCATACGCTCTATCTCCAAAGAAAGCAGTTGCAACTCGCGCATTACCCATGCCACACACTCGGGTACCATTCCCAAATCTTCACCGCAAGGCAACATGGGTGTGGTTTGTGTCAGTACGGGTAGCTTTTTCATTGCTTCGCGATACCAGAACTCATTGTGTCGCTCGTAATAATAATGTTGGTATAAGCGATTGAAAGCAGCCTGCTCTTCGGGTTTCAGTCGGGTGAAGATGTGCGATGTTTGTGCCACGATGCGAGGATGATACTTTTCCTGCTGTGTCTTGTCTTCGATGAACAAGACATTGTTGACCAACGTGTACAAACCTCTCAACAAGGCTTTGTCTTCGGGGTAGCGAAGAATATGTTCCCACAACTTTTTTTGCGTGTCGAAAGCCTTTTTCAGTCGATAAACATCGTAATGACTGTGTTCGAGAAACGTAGCTTTCACATACGAAACTTTTTCGCCGAATGTCTGTATCAGCAATTCTTCGTTGATAAACGGATACGTCATAAAATCGCGTTCGAAGAACATACCGAAACTGCGGATTTCTTCTTCCGTCAAAGGCAAGGAAGGCGAGAATTGCCCGGTCAGTCCCGTGATGGCATCTTTCGGAATCTCCCACACACGAAAGAAACCTAAGATGTGGTCGATACGATAAGCCGTGAAGTAAGCAGACATTTTGGCAAAGCGTTGCTTCCACCAGCGATAACCGTCGCGTGCCATCATTTCCCAATTGTAAGAAGGAAAACCCCAATTTTGTCCGTCTTCCGAAAAAGCATCGGGCGGTGCGCCCACTTGTACGTCCGTATGAAAATAATGCGGTTCCGTCCACACCTCCACACTCTCTCTGTTCACTCCGATGGGTATGTCGCCTTTGAGGATGACACCTTTGCGACGAGCATATTCGGCAACTTTCGTCAATTGGCAATGAAGAATGTATTGTACGTAATAATAAAAAGCGATATCCGAATGATAAGGTGAATCCGCAGCCACCAATCGTGCCACTTTCTCTTTGTTGTAAACAGCGTATTCTCCCCATTCTTTGAAAAGCGGCGTGTTGTTTCGTTCCGCCAGAAAACGGAAAGCCGCATAAGCCGAAAGCCATGTTTTGTTCTCACGGTAATAGGTAAGAAAAGACGGAGAAGCCAAAACCGTCGCACCATCTTGCAGGTAACTGCGTTTCAAATACTCTCTTTTCAAGGTATTGACTGCTTCGTAATCCACTTGCGACAACGTGTTCAGTTGCAAACGCTCCTTGCGATAAAACGACAGGAAACGTTTGTCGCGCAATTCGGGCAACTGTCGCAAATCCACAAGCATCGGATGAAAAGCATATATCGATATCGCCGCATAAGGATAGGAGTCTGTCCACTTCCCGGTCATGGTCGTATCGTTGATAGGTAGTATCTGTACCGCTTTTTGTCCCGTATGCGATGCCCATTCTATGTATCGGTACAAATCGCCGAAATCTCCTACTCCGCAACTTCCCTCGCTACGCAAAGAAAAGACGGGTATCGCACTGCCTGCCACACGGGGAGCCTTGATTTCCGAAAAACACACTTCCACTTCGGGCAAAGCAAAAATTTCAGCCTCCAACAATGCAGGTTTGCCGAAATGTCGATTATCGTTTTCCTCCCAATAACGAAGCATTCCCGTCGAACGGTCTACCGCCACGAATTTGTAGTCGAAACTGCTATCCAGTTGTTCCGCGTCTATGGACAAATGCCACACATTCGGACTGATTTCGCGCATCATCACGGGAGCGTCGTGCTCCCAATTACCGAAAACACCACAACTTCCACTGATACCCAATGCACAGTTGCGTGCAGAAAGACCCGGCGATAAAGCCCTGAACTCTATCCGCTTCTTTACTTTCACAGGCAAAACAATAGGCTTTTCCGTTGCAGAAGACATGGCAAACGCCGACGAATAACGAAAAGCCTCGCAAGGCAAGTCTCTCCAGACGTCATAAATGATATAATGGCTCTCGCTCTCCTTGTTCAAAAACAAAGTGTGCGATATACCTCCCAACTCTCGCCGTGTACAATGTTCTTGCACGAATACCGCATACCGATAAGTCAGCAACTTCCCCTTCTTCGGCGAAGTCAATTCATATGTACCACTCCAATTATATCCATCCACGGCATTCAATGCCAAAGGCTCTTGCGAAGCATCGTCCATCAAAACACAAAGTCGCTCTCCCCAAGCCGTCTTATACGGAATATGAAAAGTCAGTTTCATTTTATATCTATTTGAGTGTAAAGGTAAAGAAAAAGCATACAGAACCGTCTACGCACACGCCAACTCTTACCTTTCGTGTCACAACGCCTTTTCGTATCTTCGAAAAACAAAAAAAGAGCGAGGATGTTTTCATACATCCTCGCTCCTCTATAACATTCAAACGATTTATCGGAACTACTTACGCATCGATATTAGCATAAGTGGCATTTTTCTCGATAAACTCTCGACGAGGTGCCACTTCATCGCCCATTAACATGGAGAAAATATAATCAGCCTCGGCAGCATTTTCTATCTGAACTTGCTTCAAAATGCGTGTTTCAGGATTCATTGTCGTTTCCCACAACTGTTCGGCATCCATTTCACCAAGACCTTTGTAACGCTGTGTCGTGATACCTTTCTCCGAACCTTCTCCGTAAGTACGTACAAATTCCTCATGTTCGGCATCTGTGTAACAATACTTACTGATTTTACCTTTTGTACATTTGAACAGAGGCGGTGTTGCAATATAAAGGTGTCCACCTTTTATTACTTCCGGCATATAACGGTAGAAAAGCGTCATAATAAGCGTGTCAATATGCGAACCATCCACGTCGGCATCCGTCATGATAATGATTTTATGATAACGAAGTTTGTCTATGTTGGCTTTCTTGCTGTCTTCCTCTCCTTCTACACCGAAACGAACTCCCAATGCTTGGATGATATTATTCACCTCATCGCTTTCGAACGCTTTGTGCCACATGGCTTTTTCCACATTCAATATCTTTCCACGCAAAGGAAGAATAGCTTGAAACAAACGACTTCTACCCGATTTCGCAGAACCACCTGCCGAATCCCCTTCGACGAGGAAGAGTTCACATTCCTCAGGTTTACGACTGGAACAATCTGCCAACTTTCCAGGCAATCCTCCACCACTCATTGGTGATTTTCGTTGTACAGACTCACGTGCTTTGCGAGCTGCGATACGAGCTGTTGCTGCCAGGATAACTTTATCAACGATAACTTTTGCTTCCTTCGGATGTTCCTCCAAATAATTATTCAAAGCCTCTCCCACAGCCTGATTAACAGCACCGCTAACTTCACTATTACCGAGCTTCGTTTTTGTCTGTCCCTCGAATTGCGGTTCTGCAACTTTTACGGAAATCACAGCAATCAATCCCTCACGGAAGTCTTCGCCTGAAATCTCTACTTTTGCCTTTTCAAGTGCTTTACTGTCTTCTGCATATTTTTTCAATACGCGAGTCAATGCCGCACGGAACCCACCTTCGTGTGTACCTCCTTCCGTAGTATTTATATTATTAACATACGAGTGTAAGTTCTCACGAAAACCCGTATTATACATGATAGCACATTCTATAGGAACTCCTTGTTTTTCGGTGTTAAGGTAAATAACATCATTAATAAGTGGAGTATTATTGCTATTCAAAAAGCGGACAAACTCTTTTACACCTTCTTCAGAATAGAATATTTCCGTATGCGGTTCACCATTTTCATCCTTATTGCGTAAATCTCTCAAAGTAATGGTTATTCCTCGATTTAGATAAGCCAATTCTCTCAAACGTGCTTGCAAAATACTGTACTTATATTCATGCACAGTGAAAATAGTCTTATCGGGCCAAAACTGCTGACGTGTACCACGCAAATCAGTTTCTCCTATCACTTTCACATCGTAAAGCGGAACACCACATCTATATTCTTGTTGATAAATTTTCCCATCTCTATAAACTTGAGTGGTCATATGTGTAGAAAGAGCATTCACACACGAAACCCCTACTCCGTGCAAACCGCCTGAAACTTTGTAAGAACCTTTATCAAACTTACCTCCGGCATGAAGTACAGTCATCACAACTTCAAGTGCCGACTTCTTTTCTTTAGGATGAATATCTACGGGAATACCACGTCCGTTATCTTGTACGGTAATAGAATTGTCTTCGTTGATGGTTACGTCGATATGGGTACAATGTCCTGCTAATGCCTCATCAATAGAGTTATCAACAACTTCATATACTAGGTGATGTAATCCTTTTTCACTTATATCCCCGATATACATAGCAGGGCGCATTCGAACGGCTTCCAATCCTTCCAATACTTGGATATTACTCGCCGAATAGCCTTGTTCGGGTAGTGTAGTAAGTTCTTCGCTCATTTTTGTCTCTTTTAATAAGTTTCCAAAGATACGGAAAAAGCAACTTCCAAGAGTTTTCTCGATAGCTAAAAAAGAAAAAAGCAATTGTGCACTAAATGTTTTAGCTCTCTTCACAAGAACATTTAGTGCACAATCTTATCTTCAACATCAAGCTTCTCTCTCTTTATCCAACTCTTCGAACCTTGAATTTTTTGATTTGAACTCGGGAACAATCTTTTTCATCAAACGTACCGTTTCCCAGACCTGAATACTACGAGACAAACGTTCGAACTCTGTATAAGTATCCAGAATATCTGCATAATTATATTCACGCACCTTTGCTATCTTAATTTTACGATGATGCGTGGGTATCGTATTTTCCTCATTACTCAGTACTTCTTCATAGAGTTTTTCACCCGGACGAAGACCGGTAAATTCTATCTGTATTTCTTCATGAGGTTTATAACCGGCAAGCTCTATCATTTTTGTTGCCAAGTCAACAATCCTCACAGCATCTCCCATTTCAAAAACAAAAATATCATTTCCTTCACCAATCGTTGCCGCCTCCATAACCAAGCGACAAGCTTCAGGGATTGTCATAAAGAAACGAGTGATATCCGGATGCGTAACCGTCACCGGTCCACCATTCTCTATCTGTTTCTTGAAATGAGGAATTACAGAGCCATTACTTCCCAATACGTTTCCAAATCGTGTCGTAATAAATTTTGTTTTTCCTGAAACTTCACCTTGCTGAATTGCTCCCCCTAAACTTTGGACATAAATCTCAGCCAATCGTTTTGAAGCTCCCATGATGTTAGTTGGATTAACAGCTTTATCCGTCGAAACCATCACCACTTTTTCCACGCCATACTCCACAGCGATATCCGCGAGATAACGAGTACCCACGACATTGACCAAAACAGCTTCACAAGGATTTTCCTCCATCAACGGGACATGCTTATAGGCAGCTGCATGAAAGACTATTTGAGGATGGTATTTATCAAAGACCAATCGCAAACGCTCTTTTACACGAACATCTCCTATTACCGGTACAAAACTCTGATTAGGATATTTCTTCTCTATTTCCAAACGTATTTCATGCAAAGGACTTTCTGCCGAATCAAACATAATCAACTGCTTGACTCCCATCTGTGCCAATTGGCGGCAAAGTTCACCTCCGATACTGCCTGCTGCTCCTGTCACCAATATAACTTTATCACAAAACTCAGCAACGACAGAAGTCATATTCAAGTTTATTTCGGGACGTCCCAACAAGTCTTCTATATTAATAGGGCGCACCCATTGTTGGAACTCACCATCAGGTGCGGATTCACTAATCGCCGGTGCAATCAGTGTCCTTAATAAAAACCTCTTACAATACTGTAGCAAGCGCGTCTTCTCTTCTTGAGTATCTTGATGGTTAGCAAACAGAATACCTTTAATACCACACTTACGCACAAGTTCTTTGATATCTTCTTCTTTCTTGAAAGTAAAGACCGGAGTGCCGGCAATTTCATTGGGTGTTTTTCCGGCATAATAAACACAGAAACCAACGACTTTATAGCGAGAACTGTTTTTCAAACGCATTCCCAAGGCTACGCTTTTATCATAACATCCATAAATAAGGATAGGCATTCTCTCTTCGCCTATCGCACTAAAGAGTAGGTCATAAACAGATATCATGACGGTGCGATATAGTGTGAGAGCAACCATGGTTACTACTCCATCAAATAGAACCAAAACCAATTGTCGTTCAAAACTCCATCCGGAAAAGAGATTGAAAGAAAGTATCAATAGTAAAAGGAAAAAGGTCTTAACAAAAGAACATCCGACGATACGCCAGAGATTCTTCAATTGCATAAAACGTATGGAGCTACGATAAGTGCGCCAAAGGATAACACCTAAGAATGTTACAACAGTAGCTACCGTACAATATACAATACCGGAGAATAAAGCATCTTGGGGTGTTTCAAAAATAATGAGGAAACCAACCAACAGAGCTAAACTGGATATAAAGCCAACCAAAACATCCAAGCCCAATATTATGTAGTGATTTATATACCTCTTGCTCAATAAAGCAAAACGCTTCCTCATTCGTTCAATCATATTAGCTAATATCTAAAAGTACTACAATATGAACTTTCTTACAAAATTTGGTATAAACTATACCTTATTACTTAAGTCTAATCGCTTTTGCAAAGATAATTGTGTCATTCTAAATTTTCATGAAAAGATATGACCACGCAAAGGTAGGTAAATAATAAAGAAAAACAAGTCTTAACCGGTTGGCTTTATCAAGTGAACAGGAAAGCCTTTATTGGGAAATTATAAATCACTATACCGTACACGCCCTTTGAATTTACTCCGCCACAACAAACTAAAAGACACTCTCTCCCGAATACTTGCCACTGTTGTGTTCTTCAAATTGTTTTGTCTGTGAGAGAAATAGCTTTTCCGCATCTCCCGATAATCTCTGCGTGCACGCCACACGGCACGAGCATTGGAGAAATCTCCTTTGAGAAGAAAGACCAAAGATGCTGTATAATCCAGGAAAAAGCGTATCCGCATGACGCGCTTCAATTCTTTCTCGGATAAATTCTTGTACAACATAAGTAAGTTGTTGCGAAAATTCAGATAGGTTTTACGAGGGTTTTCTTTACGCAACGTTGCCGCACCGACATGATAAACCTGCGATTGCGGAATGCAAACTATACCATATCCTCTGCTACGAAGACGCCAGCAAAAATCTATTTCCTCCATATGCGCAAAGAAACGCGCATCCAATCCGCCTACCTTATTATATATAGCTTGCCGTACCATAAGTGCCGCACCTGTTGCCCAAAACACCGGAACAATATCATCGTACTGTCCCTCGTCTTTTTCCACCGTGTCGAAAATACGCCCTCTGCAGAAAGGATAACCGTAACAATCGATAAAACCACCCGAAGCTCCGGCATACTCAAAGTACTCTTTGTTTCTTTGTGAGCGTATTTTAGGTTGGCAAGCTGCGATTTCCGGGTTTGCGTCCATATATTGCAACAAAGGGAGAAGCCAACCTTCCGTCACCTCCACGTCGCTGTTGAGCAACAGCACATATTCGGCATCGACTTGTTGTAGACCACGATTGTAGCCTTCGGAAAAACCATAATTTTCTGCCAAACGAATGATACGTACATCGGGGAAATCATTAGCCAA
The DNA here is from genome assembly GCA_041814865.1 of Phocaeicola sp. Classification (GTDB taxonomy): domain Bacteria; phylum Bacteroidota; class Bacteroidia; order Bacteroidales; family Bacteroidaceae; genus Phocaeicola. Next base: position 41,047 of record JBGXXU010000152.1, read on the forward strand.
CACGTCGCATGAACCATCGGTGGAGGCATTGTCTATCACACAAATTTCCACATCGGGAATTTGAGAATAAACAAGGACCGAAGGCAAAAAACGCTTCAGCATTTCTGCTCCATTCCAATTCAGTATGGCAATGGTCAAGCGTTTCATATCCTTACAGCCGTAAGTGCCATGGTTTCTTCATTCAATTCACCAAGAAGAACGGGAACCAACTCATTGTCCAAAGTAGCGTCATACGGCAATTCCACACGAATATAATTCTCCGTAAAACCGTGCATCGATTGCCCCTCCTTTCCTTTTTCCATCAATGCAACCGCTTTTTGACCAATGAAAGAGCGATAAAAGAGCATTGTTTTTTCATCGGACAGTGTAAGCAAACGTTGGCTGCGAGCATGTTTGTCCTGTGCAGAAACACTGTGTTCTATCTTCAATGCCTGCGTGCCGGGGCGCTCGGAATAACTGAACACATGCAATTGCGATATATCCAAACCTTCGATAAAGCGATAAGCATCCTCAAAAAAGGCTTCCGTTTCGCCGCGTGTACCTACTATTACATCCACACCGATGAATGCGTGCGGCATCACTTTCTTTATCTTGTGTATTTTCGATGCGAACAAATCCGTATCGTACTTACGTCTCATCAAACGAAGCACATCATCCGAGCCCGATTGCAAAGGGATATGAAAGTGGGGCATAAAAGAACGTGAGGTTGCCACATAATCTATTATTTCATCGGTAAGCAAGTTGGGTTCGATGGAAGATATGCGATAACGTTGTATTCCTTTCACGGCATCCAGTGCCTTGACAAGGTCGAAGAAATTTTCTCCCGTTGTACGTCCGAAGTCGCCTATGTTCACACCTGTCAAGACTATTTCTTTTCCACCCTCGCGCACCACTTGTTCCGCCTGTTCCACAAGCGAAGCTATGCTACCATTGCGACTGCGTCCTCGTGCAAAAGGTATGGTACAATAAGTACAATAATAGTCACAGCCATCCTGTACTTTCAGGAAATAACGTGTACGGTCACCGCGAGAACACGAAGGAGAGAACTTGCGTATATCTTTTGTTGCGGTGGTGATGGCTTCGCCTTGCTCGTTTTTCTTCAAATCGCCGAGATATTGCATGATATCTCCTTTCTGCTCCGCACCCAAAACGAGGTCTACTCCTTCTATTTGTGCAACTTGCTCCGGTTTCAACTGAGCATAACAACCCGTCACCACGACAAAAGCTCCGGGATGCTCTCTTGTCAGACGATGAATGGCTTGGCGACACTTCTTGTCTGCCATCTCCGTCACCGAACAAGTATTCACCACGCATATATCTGCCTGTTCTCCTTTGCGAACGGTACGAACACCGGCTTCTTTGAGTGCCTTTCCGATAGAAGAAGTTTCGGCAAAGTTGAGTTTGCAGCCGAGCGTATAATAAGCTGCCTTTTTATCTTGAAATACAGTTGTATCTATCATTTTGTTACATAAAATCAACTGCAAAGGTAGGCAATCTTATTCACTTGACAAGGACGAGTGTTTCGTAGAGAAAGCAGGAAGCGAGACAGACGATAATGCGACACCAGGTATATCCGATGAAAGCATGTATAAATTGTCTCACAAGAGAGAAAGCCAAAGAAGAAAACGCTATAAGAAAATCCCTTATCGTCGATAAAAAAACAGCTCTGTAATGCCCTCTCGATGCGATTATGATGTTAACATTCTTTGACGCTGTTGTCATCGCGATAGCAACATGTTCTTATCGCGATAGCAACATGATGCTATCGACTTGACAACATGTTGCTATCAAACTGTGTTCATGTTATCAATTCGAGGTTCTAAGTTTGAGAGTTTATAAGGTACGAGAAAAATCCTTTTGCACAAGCGAAACAAGGAGAAAAAGAAGTCTGTAAATACAGGAAACTTGAAGCAAAACACCCATCGTATCCAAGACTTGCCAAGAGCTGCAATATAGAATTCTTTGAAAATATATCCATACACACTCTCTATATATAATATGTATAGGCAACGAATGCCGATGATACCAAAGTATCCGGAAAACTTCTCTTCGACGCATCATTCAAGTACTACTGAAAAAGAAGCATTTCATCCCTCTTTCGCATGCTTCGGGAGCACTATTTCGACAAAAAACAAAGATTTTCTTGCTTTTCACGAAAAAAAACGTATTATGGAGAACAACGTATTAGAAAAAGGCTATACCTTTGTAGCGTTTTAGATAACTATTAAGTATTACAGATTAAAAAGTAAAAGAAAATGAAAAAATTAGCATTCGTATTCGCAGCATTCGTAGCTGTGTCTTTCGCATCTTGCGGTAACAAAGCTCAAAACGCAGAACAAGCTGCTGACTCAGCTGCTGCTGTAGTAGAAGAAACTGTAGAAACTGTTGCTACAACTGTAGACTCAGCTGCTGCTACTGTAGATTCAGTTGCTGCTCAAGCTACTGAAGTTGTTGCTCAATAATCAGTAACGACAAAGAAAACAAAAAGACTTGCAGATTTGCAAGTCTTTTTTGTTTACCCCCATTTATAGGTAGTTTGCCCTTTCGCACCTCCGCAAGAACACACTCCGAAGCACATCAAATCACCATTTTTAGGTATTGCGCTGACTATTCTCTTCTTATACCTTTGCACAACTTTGTTCTATAAGACTAATCCATTAAAAATATGAAAGAGAATAACAAACGCTATTGGTGGAAAGCCACTATTTCCTTTTTACTCGTACTTTTTACCATGCCATTGGGACATGCACTCATGATAACCATGGAACATCTGCTCTCTCCCACCGCATTGCATTACTCCGCTTTCGGAATGGGAGCCGTCGGTTTGGCAATGGTTATATACGGCGTCTTTGCCGCAGGCGACACGCGACAAACTTTGTGGGGATTCTTCGGTGGTTTATTGTTTTGGACCGGATGGGTAGAATTTGTGTTCATGTATTACGCACAACGGTTCGGCGTGCACCCCGAATTGACAAACGGTATCGTCACAACAACCACCGAATACATCAACGGAATAGCTTCGCAGCCTCAGATGTTCATCAATGGAGAACTGATAACAAACATTCACGACGCAGAAGCTGTTTCCACTCGCCCCGAATACCTTATGCTCTCGGCATCTTTCGGTTTTTGGATGATGTTCATGCTTATTTATCTTTTCAGTATCAGAAGCGGATGCGATTTCTTCAATTGGTGTCAACGAAAGCTATTTCGCAGCAAACGAAATATCATCGTAGCGCGTCCCATGACACGCCACACTTCCATTGTCACGTTCATGGAACTGAATATGATACTCTGGACATCTTACCTCTTGCTGATGTTCTGCTACGACGACAACTTCTTGGGCGAAACGCATATCATCACGCCCATGATAGGAGCAGGTTGTTTAGCAGGTTCCGTATATATGTTTATCAAACAGCTTCGTCTTTCTTCATGGGGTGCAAACATCCGAATGTCCATCGCCACGGTAATAGTTTTTTGGACACCCATAGAGATATTGGGACGACTCGATTTCTTCAGCGAAATATGGGTGGCTCCGTTCCAACACAAGACGGAGATGATTTGCTTGCTCATAGCCTTTCTTCTTTTGGCTGTTTACTTGTGGTTCAACGAACGCAAGAAAAAGGACATTATTAAATAAGCCAAAAACAAGAAAAATACAAGCCTATGTTATAATAAGATACACATACTTGGCACTACATTTGCAGAAGTATAGATGTAATTTATAACAAACACATTATGACTTTACCTTTACAATGGATTTTATTCGGTGCAATAGCACTCGTAAGTTGGTTCATACAATATCGACTGAAAAGTAAATTTGAAAAATACTCGCGCGTACCTATCAGCAACGGCATGACAGGAAGAGAAGTAGCGGAAAAGATGCTTCGCGACAACGGTGTATACGATGTGAAAGTAATAAGCACTCCCGGTATGCTGACAGACCACTACAATCCCGTCAACAAAACAGTCAATCTCAGCGAAGGTGTATATAACTCGCAAAGCGTAGCAGCGGCTGCTGTTGCAGCACACGAATGCGGACACGCCGTACAGCACGCTCGTGCTTATCTCCGTTGCAAATGCGTTCTGCTTTGGTGCCCATTGTTTCTTTCTCTTCCAGCATCGTGCAATGGATATTATTGGCAGGTATCATTATGCTCAACACATTTCCTACTTTGTTGTTAATCGGTATTATCCTGTTTGCCACCACTACGCTTTTCAGCTTTATCACATTGCCGATGGAAATAGATGCCAGCCGTCGTGCTTTGGTATGGTTGGAAGGCGCAGGCATCACTTCGTCGCGCAATCATGATATGGCAAAAGACGCACTTACCTCTGCCGCTTACACGTATGTAGTGGCAGCCTTAGGTTCGTTGGCAACGCTGGTTTATTATGTCATGCTGTTCTTGAATCGTCGCGACTGATAAATCAAGTACTCAAAAAAACAAAGCGTGTGACTCTCGAAAAGTCACACGCTTTGTTGTCACTGACAATAAGTCATCTTCTCAAACTCGCACACGTCGGTGAAAATGAAAAATCTCCTGCTTTGTCGTATGACAGCAGGAGATTTTATTTATGAAAACAATAAGAACTTATTCTTCCGTATATCGTTCGATGGTTTGTTTGCGGTCGGGACCTACGGAGACAAACTTGATAGGTGTTTCGAGTTGTTCTTCCAAGAAGTCGAGATAAGCGTTAAATTCTTCGGGGAATTCGTTTTCGCTTGTGAGTTGCGTCAAGTCCGTTTGCCAACCGGGCAATTCCACATACACGGGCTCCACGCCTTCCGTCACGTCGTAAGGGAAATAATCTATCTCTTCGCCGTTGAGTTTGTAAGCTACGCAGGCTTTGATGTTTTCGAATGTATCGAGGACATCGCTTTTCATCAAAATCAGCTTTGTCACACCATTCACCATGATGGCGTAACGCAATGCCACCAAGTCTACCCAACCGCAACGACGTTCTCTGCCGGTCACTGCTCCGTATTCGTGACCTATATCGCGCAACTTCTTGCCGGTTTCGTCAAACAGTTCTGTGGGAAATGGTCCCGAACCTACACGCGTACAATAAGCTTTCATGATACCGTACACCTCTCCTATTTTGTTCGGACTGATACCCAATCCCGTGCAAGCACCGGCACAAACGGTATTGGAAGAAGTAACGAATGGATAAGAACCGAAATCCACATCGAGCATCGTACCTTGTGCACCTTCGCACAAAACAGACTTTCCGTCACGGAGCAAGTTGTTTATTTCATGTTCGCTATCTACCAAGCGGAATGTTTTAAGATATTCGATACCTTCCATCCATTCTTTTTCTGCCTGAGTCAAATCGTATGTATAATTCAAGCCGGCAAGTATCTGTTCGTGGCGACGTTTTGCCGCTTCGTATTTCTGTGCGAAATCGTGCAGTATATCTCCCACACGCACTCCCGTTCTATTGACCTTGTCCGTATATGTGGGACCGATGCCTTTGCCTGTGGTGCCTACTTTGGCTTCGCCTTTGGCTGCTTCGTAAGCTGCGTCCAAGGCTCTATGCGTGGGCAAAATGAGATGTGCTTTCTTCGAAATATAAAGACGTTCTTTGAGCGGATGTCCACCGGCTTCCAATGCTTCGGCTTCGGCTTTGAAAAGAGCCGGGTCTAATACGACACCGTTGCCGATAACGTTGATTTTATCGCCTTGGAAGATACCCGAAGGTATGGAGCGAAGTACATATTTCTGTCCTTCGAATTCCAATGTATGTCCGGCATTGGGACCGCCTTGGAAACGTGCTATCACATCATAACGCGGTGTCAATACGTCTACCACTTTGCCTTTACCTTCGTCGCCCCATTGCAACCCTAATAGTACATCTGCTTTCATGTTCTCTTGTATAGTAAATTTGTTTATTTCTTTTTTCTGGCAAGCGCATTCTTACACCTGTTGCACATACCATATATATATAATGAGTAATGCGATACGGTGAAAGCTCTCACTTTGGTACCGGTAATAGCCATACGCAATGTAGCATCTTCGAATTCGGCTATCTTCCCGCACGATGTGCAGATGGTGTGATGATGCGTCTCGTTGTTGTACGAACGTTCGTATTGCGATGTGTTGCCGAATTGATGCTTGATGACCAAACCTGCATTGATAAACAGCAGTATCGTATTGTAGAGCGTCGCCCGACTGACACGAAAATGTTTTCCTTCTTCCATACGTCGGTACAGGTTCTCGATGTCGAAATGACCGTCTATGGAGTAAATCGTATCCAAAATTGCAAATCGTTCGGGTGTTTTCCGATGACTATGTTTCTGTAAATAATCAGTGAGTATTTGTTTCACTTTCTCTTTAATGTCGTCTGCCATAGTTTTATGGTATTTGGGAGTTCAAAGATATTCCTTTTGTCCGAGAATTAAAAAATATGACCGCTTAGTTTTGCCTCACGATTTCGACAATCATCTTGTGCGTCATGCAATTTGATAAGTGTGTCACGTATCAAATTGCGTGACGCGTCAAAGACCGTTTAACAATAAAACGCTACCGGGACAGCTTACAGACGAGGTGAGAAGACGCGTGCGAAAGCACCAAGAAAAGTACATTTTCACTCCTTATTATATAATAGAGAGGAAGAGTATCCTCCTCGTATCTTGTCAATTTGCAAACCACTCCTTAGATAAACAGTTTCTGCATAAATATACACTTCCCCTTGCAACTCGTCAACTCAAAAACTCGCTCCTTCAAATTGACAACATGTTGCCAATTTGATAACAACATGTACACAACTTGATAGCATCATGTTGCTATCGCGATAAGAACATGTTGCTATCACGATAGCAACAGCGTCAAAGAATGTTAACAACATAATCGCATCGAGAAGCCATCTCAGAGGCATTTTCGTTCTATCGAAAACGCGATTTTTCGGGGTTGTTTCGGGCAGAAAAATCATTGCGCAGCGAATGTTTTTCATACCGAGACACAGGCACGGCATTGCATAAATATGCAGAAAACGTCGCATTTATTGCATAAATATACATACCGCCGGCATCATCTTCGAACATCTCGTTTTTGTCGTATTTTCTTGGCAACAAAGATGCCTATATGAAATAAAGAACTACCTTTGAGTATAAATTACCAACTCCCAATAATAACAATATGGCAACAGACGATTATTCTTTAGTACAAGTCTTTAGAGGCGGACTTTGGGAAGCAGAAATTGTCAAAGCACGTTTGGCAGACAACGGAATAGTATCCATGATACGAGACGAAGCCTTTCCCACAGTGACAGGTCCTTATCTGAATCCACAAAGTGTGGTGGTACTGGTTAATGCGTGCGATGAGCAAGTTGCCAAAGATATTTTGCAAGAACACGTATGAAACGTCTACTCACACTCTTATTCGCTTGCGGTTTACTGACAAGTCTATCCGCACAAACACTTTCGCCCATCACATGGGAAAGCTACGAAATCGTTTTGGATGCTCCGCAAGGAATGCGCACGAACGAAGACGGCGGCGATGGTTTCACCGCTGTCAACGAGATGTACGAACTCAGCATCGGCTGGCTGGAAATGGAAGGATTGACGCTCGAAAACATGGGAGACGACCTCAAATCGCTATCAAAGGAAGAAGGTGTAAGCAATTTCAAAGACATACTCAACTCCGAGAACAAAGATTTTCACATCAGATTTCTACAAGGAGAAATAGACAACGCGCCATGTCTTTACGCCTTTTTGTTGGCAAAAGACGAAAGTTGTGCCCTGTTCATCTCCATTTTTTATAAAGAGAAAAACGACAAACTCCCCGAACAGATGCTGAAAAGCGTACGTTTCAAGGCTTCGCCCGAAGCTTGACGTTCCTCAAGAAATCTAAAAAGACACAAAGCCTACTTCTCGGTAGGCTTTCTTTTTTATACTTTAGTCGGGTAAAACTTCAGTACTTCATGACAACAATACGAAATACATCTCGACTTGTCTTATGGACAATGACCGGACTGCTTCTCTTTTCTCCCGTCATGGCACAAAAGAAAAAGAAGAAAAAAGCTACGGAGTCCGCAGCAGTGGAAACGCCTCTCCCCACTCCCCCTCAAACCATCGTAACAGAGCCGACACCGCCATCCGTCGAATACAGTCACATAGAACTGCCCAAACAAGTAATGTTCTGTGGCAAAGAGATAGACCTCACGCGGTTCGACCGTCGCGAACGCATCGACCGCGAAATACTCAGCATGACTTTCATGCACAGTACTTCCTTGCTCATGCTGAAACGCGCCAACAGATACTTCCCCGTTGTGGCTCCCATACTAAAACAGTACGACATACCCGAAGACTTTCTTTACCTCATGGTCATCGAAAGCAATCTCAATCCCAAAGCACGTTCGGCTGTGGGAGCGGCGGGACTTTGGCAGTTCATGCCCGGCACGGCAAAGGATTTCGGACTTGAAGTAAACACGGAAGTAGACGAAAGACTGGATGTGCGCAAGTCTACCGATGCGGCTTGTCGTTATCTCAAACAAGCCTATCAACGATTCGGCAATTGGGAATCCGTGGCAGCTTCGTACAATGCCGGACAAGCACGCATCTCGCAATTCATGAGCAATCAAAACGAAAATTCCGCCCTGGACTTACACATGACGGAAGAAACCACACGATACATTTATCGCATCATCGCAACAAAAATACTCTTTACCAACCCGAAAGCCTTCGGATTCAAACTGCGTCGCACGGATTTCTATGCACCCATTGAAAGTACTGCTGTGGAAGTAAACGGAGAAGTCAGCGATTGGGCAGCTTTCGCACAACGACAAGGTATCACATACGCCATGTTGCGCCTGCTCAACCCTTGGATTATTTCCTCGTCGCTCACCAACAAACAAGGCAAAACCTATCAAGTAGCCATCCCCACCGATGCGTGGATGCATTACGACCCGACAAAAATGCCGATATACAGTTCGGCATGGGTTGCGGAATAAGAAAGTTTACGGAATCAACAAAGAGGAGTCCCCATAGCTGAGGAAACGAAAATCGTGCGACAAAGCATAGTCGTAAATACGTCGCCATTCACCCTTGACAAAAGCCGACACCAATAAGAGCAAAGTACTTTGCGGTTGATGAAAGTTGGTGACAATCTTCTGCACCACACGAAACTCATAGCCGGGCGCAATGATGATTTGCGTTCCCATATGCAAGACAGACAACCGGTGTTTGTCCATATACTTCGCCACACACCGCAAGGCTTCCGCAGCAGACAAATCGGTGGTTTGTTCGTAAGGTTGCCATTGCGAAACCTTCAATGCGTCCTCCGGCACATTCGGATGCAAATGCAGAAACACACCTATATGATAAAGACTTTCTAGCGTTCGGACGGAAGTTGTTCCCACAGCCACTGCTTTGGCATCGTGCGCCAACAAACGCTCTATCAGGTCGCGAGTCACAGAGATATATTCCGTGTGCATCTCGTGACCACCGATATCTTCGCTTTTCACCGGTTTGAAAGTTCCTGCTCCCACGTGCAAAGTCACTTCGCCAAGCTCCACTCCTTTCCGTTCGAGTGCGGAAAGAACATTGTCCGTGAAATGCAGTCCTGCCGTAGGTGCTGCCACAGAACCCTCTACTTTGGAATACACTGTTTGATAAGTCGCCTTGTCGCTTTCTTCCGTTTCACGATTGAGATAAGGAGGAATAGGCAGCTCGCCGAATGCTTCCAATATCTCTCCGAATGTGACGGTTTCATCCTGCCATGCAAAGCGTACACGGTGTGCTGTTCCCTGCATTTCCAAATGCTCGGCA
>JBGXXU010000153.1:0-8569 GCA_041814865.1 Phocaeicola sp.
GTCGATTTGATAACAACATGTTGTCAAGTCGATAGCATCATGTTGCTATCGCGATAAGAACATGTTGCTATCGCGATGACAACAGCGTCAAAGAATGTTAACATCATAATCGCATCGAGAAGATATCAGAGAGCTATTTTCTTTTCATCAAAAAAGCGTTTTTCTCGAGACTTTTTCAGAGCAAAAGACATAGCATAGCAACTGTTTTTCCTACATTGTTTCATGTCTTGCTTTGCATAAATATACAGAAACAAGGAAGCTGTGTCGTATATTTATGTTTCTGTGGTCGTACACGGAAATTTTGTCGCCGACAATTAAATTCCCTTCCGACATCGCGAAAGAACTACACAAGAATTAGAAATAATTAGCTACTAAAACATTGTCTCCGATACCTAAAACGCTATTTTTGCATATGAACGAACTATTTGATTATAGTATATATAGTATGAGACGATTATTCATACCATTTATTATAGCTTCTTTATTTCTTTGGAGTTGTAGCAGTCAATACTCTATTACCGGCGTATCCTCTGTATCCATGTTGGATGGAAAAATGCTGTTTGTGAAAGCATTGAAAGGCAACGAATGGGTCAATATAGACTCTACCGAAGTGATACATGGCAACTTCTCTATGGAAGGTTCTGTGGATACGGCTTTGCTGGCATCGCTTTTTGCCGGCGACAAATACATCACTCCTTTTATATTGGAGAATGGAAAAATCGATATGAATATCGAGCAATGCGGTGTTCGCCTGAAGGGAACAACACTCAACGAACAACTCAACAGCTTCATCATGCAAAAAGCCAATCTGGACGGAAAGGCTTATTGGTTGAGCACCGAAGAGAGTCGACTCGTAATGGATGGACATTCTCTCGAAGAGATACATTTGCAGTTGGAAAAAGAATATCTCGCCTTGTCTGCAGACATGGAGAAGTTGGTACGTTCTTTCATAGAAAGCAATTATGAGAATATACTCGGTCCCAGCCTATTCCTGATGATGGGTGGAGTGCAATGCCATCCCATGTTTATGCCTATGATGGAAGACTTGCTTTCCAAAGCCCCCGATAAATTTTTGAGACATCCGTATGTGAGGGTCTATACAAGTATAGCACAAGAACACGTCAAGGCTTGCCCGGAGAAAAGAAACAGACCGGAAAAAGAATAAATCCGTTTTCTTAATTTGACCAAAGCTTCATTATCCCACAGGAACAACGCTTCCTCCATCATGTTTGAAAGAAAAATCTCCTCTTACATCGATAAGAAAAGGATGTTTGCACACGATACGCCCATTCTGGTCGCATTGAGTGGCGGGGCAGACTCTGTTGCTTTGTTGAGGGTTTTACTTTCTTTGGGATATAAATGTCATGCCGCACATTGCAATTTCCATTTGCGTGGAGAGGACTCGGATAGAGACGAAGCTTTCGTGAGGAGATTGTGCGAAAAACTGCAAACTCCTCTTTCCGTGCAACATTTCGATACTATCGCACATGCACGGCATCATGGTATTTCCATCGAAATGGCAGCGCGTGAATTGCGTTACAACTGGTTCGATACACTGCTGAAAGAGACAAATTGTAAATCCATAGCCGTAGGGCATCATAGGAACGATAGCATAGAAACTTTTTTCCTCAATCTGATAAGAGGTGCCGGCATACAAGGATTGCAAGGTATTCAGTCCGTGCGAAACACTGTTTGCAGACCTTTGCTGGAGGTAGACAAGGAGGAAATACTTTCTTACTTATCTCATTTGGGGCAAGAATACGTTACGGATGCTACCAATCACGAACAGACTTATCTTCGGAACAAAATACGCCTTTCTTTGCTCCCTCTGTTGAAAGAATGCAATCCGGGTATCGAAGAAACCATTCTGCAAACCATGCAACGTTTGCAGGAAACGGATAAAGTATATCGTGCACACATGGAAATACTGTTGCCGACCATCATAATGGAAGAGGGGAGATATAGCATACAGGCGATATTGACTACACCTTCGCCCAAATCCGTCTTATTTGAGCTGTTTCACCCGAAAGGTTTCAACTCATCGCAGATAGAAGAGATATACACATCCTTGTTCAAACAGTCGGGCAAGCATTTCTACTCATCGACATATATATTATTAAAGGATAGAGACAGTTTGCTTCTTCAACCTGTTGAAAAAACAGCCGTATCTTATACTCTCTGTCAAGAAATCATAGATGTGAAAGAAGCTCCTTTTCGAGTACCCACAGACAACACGGATTGTGCTTATTTGGATGCCGACAAAATGAAACTTCCTTTGCAGTTAAGAAAGTGGAAAAGCGGAGACTGTTTTATCCCTTACGGAATGACTTCGCGAAAAAAAGTACGGGATTATCTGAGAGACAAAAAATGCTCTCGTTTCGACAAAGAAGAACAGTGTGTTGTGGTATGCGGCGAAGAAATTGTTTGGCTTGTCGGCTTGCGTACGGACGAACGTTTTAAGGTGACAGACCGTACGCAACGCGTACTGAAATTATGGGTAAAGACTTGAAAAACGGCTGAAAAGGAGAGAAACAACAAGTTTTTTTCAAGAGAAAGCTACTTTTTTGCATCAAAGAGTGAAAAAAGTGCCATAAAAACATTCTCCGAATGCTTTTTTTATAGTTACTTTGAACTGAAATAATTTTAACACATAGACTTATGAACGCATTAATCAGTAAAATTGAAGAACTGACACAAGCTTTGGTTCTTGATGCAAAGTTGCAAGCAGAAAAAGGTAACAAAGCTGCTGGTACTCGTGCCCGCAAAGCTTCTTTGGAACTCGAAAAAGTTTTGAAAGAATTCCGTAAAGTTTCTTTGGAAGCATCTAAGAAATAAGCAAACCGGAGCTTTATGATGTAAAAGAGTGTAGGAAAACTTACACTCTTTTTTTTTATGTCGTCTTCAAAATGGTATGGTATGGCGTTTAACGGTTTTTCTTAATGGATTACTTTGCTGTTAAAACGCTTATCCATATCTTTACCGCACCTAAAATGAATGTAATATGACAGTAATAGAACGTTTCTTGAAGTATGTTTCATTCGACACACAATCCGATGAAAATACTTCCGTAACGCCGAGTACGGCAAAACAAATGGTGTTTGCACAATATCTGAAGAAAGAACTGGAAGAGTTGGGATTGGAAGATATTACGCTTGATGAAAATGCGTATCTATTTGCGACACTGCCGTCGAATATCGACAGAGAAGTTCCCACGATAGGCTTTATTGCACACTTGGACACAAGCCCAGATATGACCGGAGCCGATGTTCGTCCGCGAATCGTTGAGAACTACGATGGAAAAGATATTGTTTTGTGCGAGAAAGATAATATCGTTCTTTCTCCAGAACAGTTTCCTGAACTATTGTCACACAAAGGAGAAGACCTGATTGTGACCGATGGACACACGTTGCTCGGCGCAGACGATAAAGCAGGTATTGCCGAAATCATCGGAGCCATGGCTTATTTGAAAGCACACCCGGAAATCAAACATGGCAAGATACGTATTGGCTTCAACCCGGATGAAGAAATAGGATTGGGTGCGCACAAGTTCGATGTGGAGAAATTCGGAGCACAATGGGCATATACGATGGATGGTAGCGAAGTAGGAGAGTTGGAATTTGAGAATTTCAATGCAGCCGCTGCCAAAATTACTGTGAAAGGACGTAATGTACATCCCGGATACGCCAAGAATAAAATGATAAATGCATTGTTGATAGCTAATGCTTTCGTAGAGATGCTACCAAGTAATGAAACACCTGCAACAACAGCAGGATACGAAGGTTTTTATCATCTGATAAGTATGCAGGGAGGTGTGGAAGAAGCTACCATCAATTATATCATTCGTGACCATGATATGGAGAAATTCGAGCAACGTAAGACTTTCATCAAAGATTGCGTAACACGGATGAATGAGAAACTGGGCAAGGAATTGCTGACTTTAGAGCTGAGAGACCAATACTACAATATGCGTAGTAAGGTGGAACCGTTGATGCATATCATAGACATAGCTTTTGCTGCCATGCAAGAAATAGGAATCGAACCCATTGTAAAACCTATACGTGGTGGCACGGATGGAGCACAGCTGTCGTTCAAAGGATTGCCTTGTCCCAATGTTTTTGCAGGTGGTTTGAATTTTCACGGACGTTATGAGTTCGTTCCTGTGCAATCTATCGAAAAAGCCATGAATGTAGTGGTGAAAATAGCAGAATTGACAGCCAGGAGATACTAAAAAGCGTCGATAGACGGTGTGAAGCGGTTGTCCCATTCGGTGTATGGAACAACCGCTTTTTTCTTTGTGCGGGATGGTCGAAAAGAAAAACCGTGATAGTGTATTTGAAGTGGATGAATATCAGGTATTCAAACCGTTTTTTTGTGGGAGAGGACGAAGAGAGTATTTGCATATACCATTGAGTCCGCAAGCCTCGCATTTGGGGTTTCTTGCTATACAAACATAGCGTCCGTGCAGAATGAGCCAATGATGTGCGCGAGGAACGATAGATGCCGGTAAGTATTTCATGAGGTGTTTTTCCGTAGCCAAAGGTGTGGTGCATGTCTTCGGAACAAGTCCGATACGGTGGCTGACACGAAAAACGTGCGTATCCACTGCCATCGTAGCTTTGTTGAAAGCCACACTTTGTATGACATTGGCGGTTTTTCGTCCTACACCGGGCAATCGTGTGAGTTCTTCTAATGTAGAAGGAACCTCTCCGCCGAACTCCTTTACCAACATTTGTGCTAATCCCACTAAATGTTTGGCTTTGTTGTTGGGATAGCTGATACTTTTGATATATTCGAATATGATTTCCGGTGTTGCCATTGCCATTGCTTCGGGTGTGGGATAATCCTTGAATAGCACAGGAGTCGTCATGTTTACCCGCTTGTCGGTGCATTGCGCACTCAATACGACAGCGACAATCAGCTGAAAATTGTTTTCGTAATGTAGTTCCGTTTCTGCGACAGGTATCGTTTGTTCGAAGTATTCGATAACTTTCTTGTACAATTCGCTTTTTTTCATTGCTCTTTATTCCTTTTTCGGTTGCGAAATTAAATAAAACACCCCCGTGTTGGCTATCCGAAATGATATATTTACTTTTGTTTCACAATAAAACAAGAGAGATTTTAGTATCATGAGTACAAAAGAGAATTTTGCTCCTCATGTTCTGCTTATTGATGCAGACTATTTAGACCGAGTAGCAACAGACTTGAGAACACATTTCAGTTCAATTATAGGGAGAGAGCTTCCTGCCGCAGATATATCCATCCTTTTAGAATGTTTGAGTTTGGATGCCGGAATTACAGCAACCAACAGTCGTGTGCAAGTAGTATTTTTATACGAAGAGACACACCAAGCTTTGAATTCCTGCAAACCTTCGTTGCTTCCGACAGAGCTGAACGACATGGCTTTCAAAGGGAAATTCAGTGAGTTTACTTTGTCTTCTTTTGCCACGAACGAGTTGGTGAGCAAAGAAAAACTGTTTCGAGAAATGCTTCAAGTCATTGCTAACGACGCTAGAGTGAAACAAATGCTGATTGTGCCCGATGAACAAAAATACCTGACGAATTTATTATCCGAAATAGAACAAACTGCCGTAGAGAAATCTATGGTTCTTTTCGGTATGAACCCTTCGGAAGAAATGTCGAAAACCCGTTTCGAATTGTTAGGCTTCTCTATTTTGCAAGCTCTCGGAATACAACCTTCAGAATTGTAACAAGGCAATGAAACGAAAACATAAAACAGCTTGCATTGCTTTTGTCTTGCTTTTGTCTATTACCGGAATAGTTTATTTATTACTTCCCACCCCGAAAGTATTCCAATACAATACACCTCGTAATATAAAAGGTGTGGTGAGTTATCGACGTGCTTTTAATGATTTGAACGATGTGCAACTCATAGCAGCCCAAAAGCATGGTATTCAACCACAAAAAGACAGAGAATCGGCTTTACGAATAGGAGGCTTGGAGGAAATCATTTCATGCGAAGTATTCGATGTAGATACGCTGACACATTCCATACCTTATCTGGTTCCTCGTGCCAAGACACTTTTATATGATATCGGAGAAAACTTTAGAGATTCTTTAATTAACAAAGGACTTAATCCCAATAAGATTATCGTCACATCTGTTCTACGAACACAAGAAGATATCAAAGGGCTGCGCAAAGGGAATATAAATGCTTCGGATAATTCTACGCATGCTTATGCCACGACATTCGATATCAGTTGGAAACGATTTGCCTACATCAAAGAAATCGGTAATATAGAGATGGAACCGGTCAGTGCAGATACACTCAAACTTGTTTTATCGGAAGTTTTGCGAGACTTGCGTAAAGCAGAGCGTTGTTATGTCAAACACGAAGCGAAGCAGGCCTGTTTTCATATAACGGTCAGATAAAATCATGCGTTATTTCATCTATTTGGATTTTGACGGGACACACTATCATGGTTGGCAAATTCAACCCAACGGCAATAGTGTACAAGCTGAATTGGAAAAAGCTTTGACCACATTATTACGTGTGAATACTCCCATCGTGGGAGCCGGACGAACAGATGCCGGTGTACATGCCAAACTCATGGTGGCGCATTTCGACGCAGAATCACAAGACTGCAACAAATTATCGGATAAACTCAATCGTTTATTGCCTTCCGATATATCCGTACATAAAATTGTTCCTGTTGTTTCTGAAGCACATGCCCGATTCGACGCAACTTATCGCATGTACGAATATCATATCACTACACGCAAACATCCGTTCAGCAGAAATTACGCCACACGTGTTTTCTACAAACTCGACTTTGCAGCCATGAACAGAGCCGCAGAAGTTTTGAAAGAATACACAGACTTTACCAGCTTCAGTAAATTGCATACGGATGTGAAAACCAATAATTGCGAAATCTATCTGGCGCAGTGGGCGCAAAAAGATGAATTCGAATGGGTTTTCACTATCAAAGCCAATCGCTTCTTGCGCAATATGGTACGCAGTATCGTCGGGACGCTTTTTGAGGTTGGGAAAGGCAAACTATCCATAGAAGAATTTCGACAAATCATAGAAGCCAAAGACAGGGGTCAAGCAGGTTCTTCCGCCCCCGCTGCAGGTCTGTATCTCTGTGACGTGGGCTATCCATCAGAAATTTTCATATCATGACTTACCAAGAAACCATACAATATCTGTATGCCACTGCTCCCATGTTTCAACAGATAGGAGGTAGCGCATACAAAGAAAACTTAGTGAATACCGTAGCTTTGGACGAGTATTTGGGACATCCGCATAAGCAATTTCGCTGCATACATATCGGTGGTACGAACGGAAAAGGTTCTTGTTCTCATACATTGGCTGCTATTCTGCAATCTGTGGGATATAAAGTAGGATTGTACACTTCTCCTCATTTGTTGGACTTTCGCGAACGTATTCGTGTCGATGGCGAGATGATACCGGAGGCTTACGTTATCGAATTTGTGGAAAAACACAAAGCTTTTTTCGAACCGCTTCGTCCGTCTTTTTTCGAAATAACCACAGCTTTGGCATTCGATTATTTTGCAAGCAGATGTATAGACGTGGCTATTGTGGAGGTTGGATTGGGAGGACGTTTGGATTGTACCAACATCATATCTCCCGACCTTGCATTGATTACCAACATCAGTCTCGACCATACACAGTTTTTGGGAAATACTTTGTCAGAAATTGCGAAGGAAAAAGCCGGTATCATTAAAACGAATACTCCCGTTATCGTCGGAGAAACGACTTCGGAAACCAAATCGGTCTTTATCGATGAAGCAAGAAAAGCAAATGCTCCTATCTATTTTTCCGAAGAGATTAATCCTATCGACAATATAACCAAAGAGGAAGGGTGTTTTTGTTATCATACGCAAGCATTCGGACGGATAGTAGGGGAGTTAAGAGGTAATTATCAGCAGAAAAATTCGCGCCTGATATTCACTGCTATTCAGGAACTCATCAAATCGGGTTATCAGATATCCGAAAATGCTGTACGAACAGGCTTCGCAAAAGTGTGTGAAATAACCGGACTGATGGGGCGTTGGCAAAAAGTAAATGAAAAGCCTCTTGCAATTTGCGATACGGGACATAACATAAGAGGCATACAGTATATCGTAGAACAATTGGCTGAGCAGAAATACGATCGCCTGCATATCGTAATAGGAATGGTCAACGATAAAGACGTAAGTGGTGTTCTCGCCCTGTTGCCTCGCGATGCTATTTATTATTTTACTCGGGCAAGCGTTCCTCGTGCCTTGTCGGCAGATGAATTAGCAAGCATCGCTTCGAAATTCGACTTGAAGGGAAAAGTATTCTCCACAGTGAAAGAGGCATACCACGAAGCGTTGCTACAAGCCAATTCCGAAGACTTTATTTTCGTGGGAGGAAGTACGTTTGTCGTGGCAGATTTGTTGGCTGAAGAATAACTCTACGATACCTTCTCGATGCGATTATGATGTTAACATTCTTTGACGCTGTTGTCATCGCGATAGCAACATGTTCTTATCGCGATAGCAACATGATGCTATCAACTTGACAACATGTTGTTATCAAATCGGCAACGTGTTGCCAAATTGA
>JBGXXU010000154.1:0-4042 GCA_041814865.1 Phocaeicola sp.
GGACACGGCGACGACCTCCATAAATATCCTTACATACGTGCAAACTTCAGTTCCAATGTATGTCATGACATAGACCATAACTCGCTTATCGAACATTTGTGTCGATGCATGTCGGGTATTCGCAGTTATGCAGAACCGTTGGCTTACTCACTGCACGAGGAATTGGCAAAATACCTGAAAATTTCTTCCGAAGAAGTCTTGGCGACAAACGGTGCTATCGAAGCTATTTATTTGATTGCACAAACTTTTTCAGGAAAGCGTACTGCTGTATTACAACCTACTTTTTCGGAATATGCCGATGCTTGTCGCTTGAATAAACATCAATTGAAATCCATATTTTCTTTGGACGATATACCTGTCGATGCGGCAATGTTGTGGCTTTGCAATCCTAATAATCCTACGGGAAAAGTACACGATGCTGAGAAGTTATACGCTTTGATAGAAGATAGAAAAGATACACTTTTTGTTATCGACCAGTCTTATGAGTTCTTTACGGAGAAGGAAACTTTATCTACTGCTCGTTGTGTCTCTTTGCCCAATGTCATATTGATACATTCGATGACCAAACGTTTTGCCATTCCCGGACTTCGACTGGGATATGTTACGGCAAATACAGTGTTGATGAAACAACTCTTACGCTTCAAGACTCCTTGGTCTGTCAACACTTTGGCTATAGAAGCCGGTAAGTATTTGTTGATGCATCCCGATAACTTCTCGATAAACCTCTCTGCTTATTTGTCAGAGAGAAGACGGGTGTGCAATGCTTTGGGCGCGACACGTTTGATAGATGTGTGGGAGTCGGATACGCACTATTTTCTGGCACGATTGAGAGTGGGAAAGGCTTTGGCACTGAAAAAACACTTGGCTGTAGAACATGGATTATTGATACGCGATGCATCTAATTTCGAGGGATTGGACGAAGGGTACTTTCGTGTCGCTGTGCAATCCCCGATAGCTAATGATGAGTTGATAGAAAGAATATCTCAATGGATTACTACTTGATACTTGCTATTGCTTTGTTGATGGGTTTTTTTGCCGATAAGTTTTGGGGAGACCCTGTGAGTTTGCCGCATCCGATTGTAGGCTTCGGTAAAAGCATTGCATTTTTTGAGAAACGCTTCAATAATGGAAGTAGTCGCAGATGGAAGGGCGCATTGGTCGCTCTTTTTCTCGTTTTTGCAAGTGGATTGTTTGCTTGGGGGATATGTAGGCTGTCACTTGCATTGCATTGGAGCTTTTGTGTGGCAGTGACTGCTGTCGGGGTCTTTTATTGTTTGGCAGGTAAAACACTTATTGACGAAGTACGTATGGTTTTCGAAGCTACAGACTGTTCTTTGGAAGAGGGAAGAAGGCAAGTAGGGAGAATTGTGGGACGCGATGTGCAGTCGTTATCGGCGCAGGAAGTACGAGCGGCAGCTTTGGAAACACTATCAGAGAATTTGAGCGATGGGGTGGTGGCTCCTTTGTTTTGGTATTTGCTTTTGGGATTACCGGGAATGATGATGTACAAGATGATTAATACGCTCGACTCCATGATAGGTTATAAGAATGAACGGTACGGAGAGTTCGGCTTCTTTGCGGCAAAGTTGGATGATGCGGTCAATTATTTGCCTGCGCGTATTACTGCATTTCTGATGTTGACGGTTTGCGGGCAATGGAGGTTGTTTTCGTTTGTTCGTCGATACGGACGTGAGCATCTCAGTCCTAATTCCGGATATCCCGAAGCAGCTTTGGCTGGTATATTGAATTGTCGTTTCGGAGGACCGCACGATTATTTCGGCGTGGAAGTATATAAGCCTTACATTGGGGAAAATGAACGAAACTTCACCACAAGTGATATGCACAAGGCTACGCGTATCAACATGCGAGTGGAATTGCTCTGTGTGTTTGTCATAATAGGAATGGAGTTGTTTTTGGGCTTGTATTAACAAGAATACGAAACTTATTCCTCGTCGTCATCGAAGTCAAAATCTCCGAAGAACTCCGGTGTGAAAAATTCGTCTAAATCCCGACGTTCTTTTTTTGTCGGTCTTCCCGTCCCTTTGGCACGGTCTATAAATCCGCTGATTTTGTTCATTTCCAATAGCTCGTATTGGTCGGGTGTGGTGACGTTTTCCATTATCTCTGATAAGAGTTTGGCTCCGACACGTTTTTCTATGGCTTGCAAGACTTTGAAAGAGTAAGTAATGGGCGACTTTTTGACACCTACCACATCTCCTTCTTTTATTGTGCGAGCGGGTTTGGCTTGCGCACCGTTGATGGTGATATGACCTTTTTTGCAAGCTTCTGCGGCGATAGTGCGTGTCTTGAATATACGTACAGCCCACAACCATTTGTCTATTCGTGCTTCTGCCATCGGGTTTTACTTATTTATTGTTGTATTGGTTCATCGTGATGTTTAAGCCTGCCAGGCAAAAGCTCTTGATGATTTCTTCTGCCATCCGGAGACGTTCGGGCATTGTCTTCAGGTCTTCTGCCTCGAATTTGCTCAGCACATAATCCACTTGTGCGCCTTTCGGGAAGTCGTTGCCGATGCCGAAACGCAGGCGCGCATAATTCTGTGTTCCTAATATCGCGGCTATATGCTTCAACCCATTGTGTCCTGCATCGCTGCCTTTCCCTTTCAGACGCAGAGAACCGAATGGAAGTGCCAAGTCATCGACTACTATCAGAATTCTTTCCAACGGAATTTTCTCCTGTTCCATCCAATAGCGTACTGCATTCCCGCTCAGATTCATATAAGTGGAGGGTTTCAGCAGGATGAGTTGTTTTCCTCTGACGGATGTACGAGCGATGGCACCATAGCGTTCGGTGCTAAAAAGAGTATTGGATGCCTTCGCGAGGGCATCCAATACCATAAATCCTATATTGTGTCGGGTTTCGTGGTACTCTGCACCGATATTGCCCAACCCAACAATCAAGTATTTCATTGAATTATCGGAGATTGCTTATATAAGATATTATTGCTTGTTGGCTTGCGCTTGTGCACCACGTGCGGCACGAGTCAACTTAACAGCACATACGACAGCGTCTTTTGCATTGAGCAATGTCAAACCGTCGAAGCTCAATTCGCCCACTTTGATGGTTTTGCCCAAGCCCAAAGAACTTACGTTTACAACCAAACGTTCGGGAATTGCTGTGTAGAGAGCTTTCACTTTCAACTTACGGATTTGGAGTGCCAATTTACCACCGGCTTTCACACCTTCTGCCAAGCCTTCGAGTTGTACGGGAACTTCCATTACGATAGGTTTGTTTTCTTCTACTTGCAAGAAGTCAACGTGCAGGATGCGGTCTGTCACGGGGTGGAATTGGATGTCTTTCATGATGGCATTTACTTTTTTGCCGTCGATATCCAAGTTTACCACGTAGATGTGCGGAGTGTAAACCAGGTTGCGGAGACCGTCTGTAGTCACAGTAAAGTGAGTTGCTACGGGCTGACCGTTGGCATCTTTTTCTACACCGTACAATACGCAGGGTACACCGCTTGCTCTACGCAAATCGCGTGTGGATTTCTTGCCTGTTTCTGCTCTCAAAGAGCCTTGAATTGCAATTGATTTCATTTTCTTTTCAATTTGTTGTGTTACTCTAAATTAAGTGTTTATCTCTGCTTAATTCGCCATCACACGGTCTTATTCAAACCTATGTTGTCGAAAAACGTTGCAAAAGTAATACTTCTCTTGTTATCAGCCAAGTAAAGTATCTGCTTTTTATCCGGGAATATAGCATCCATGAATAAAGAAAGAGGTTCAACTTTTCGGTTGAACCTCTTTGTCTTCACTTTCGAGCGGAAAACGAGACTCGAACTCGCGACCCTAACCTTGGCAAGGTTATGCTCTACCAACTGAGCTATTTCCGCAATGTAGTGCCCAGAACAGGACTCGAACCTGCATGCCTCTCGACACACGCACCTGAAACGTGCGCGTCTACCATTCCGCCACCTGGGCAATATGATTCTTGCTGCTTAATTGAGCGGAAAACGAGACTCGAACTCGCGACCCTAACCTTGGCAAGGTTATGCTCTACCAACTGAGCTATTTCCGCA
>JBGXXU010000155.1:0-10247 GCA_041814865.1 Phocaeicola sp.
CGACTACCGATAGCACTGCTCAATAAGCAGCGTCTTTGCAAAGGATATATCTCCCTCTTGTCTTTCATGAGATGAGAGGGAGTTTTTTTATGTCTTTTTGTTGGGAGCAAACGTTTATTATCTACATTTGTACATTACTCATCTAAAACAAAATAGACATGAAGAATTTCAAATTGTTAGGATTATCGGCAGCCGTGTTGATTATCCTTGGTTTTGTAGCGGTGCACGTCATCAAAAGCCAACGTAACCAACCTACCATCTCTGTTACAGGTATGGCAGAACGTGATTTCACCAGCGACCTTATCGTATGGTCGGCTTCTTTCGAAGTGGAAAAGTATGTACTCTCCGATGCTTATGAGGAAATCAGTCGTCACACGGTGATAGTGAAAGAGTATTTGAAAAAGCACGGTTTTACGGAAGCAAATGTAGACTTTTCGAGTATCGACGTACGCAAGCGCACAACTTATCGCAACAACACAGAGGAGTTCTTGGGATACGGTTTGACACAGACATTCCAAATCAGTACTTCTACGGATATAGAAAAGGTAGAAATACTATCGCGAGAAATCACACAACTGATAGCCGAGGGTGTGGAAATAACATCCAATGCACCGAATTACTATTACACCAAACTTGATGAGCTCAAACTGCAAATGCTCGAAGACGCATCCAAAGATGCTTATCGCAGAGCCGAAGTCATTGCAACAGGCAGTCAGGCAAAGGTAAAAGCGTTGAAAACTTCTACGATGGGTGTTTTCCAAATCATAGGCAAGAACAGCAACGAAGATTACAGTTGGGGAGGAACTTTCAACACATCGTCGAAAGTAAAAACTGCCAACATCACCGTGAAAGCTACTTATACGGTAGACTGAAAACAATATAGATAAAACGGAAACAGTCCGAAACACAAAGCGGTTTCGGACTGTTTTTTTATTCTCGACAAAAGACGAAATGCTATCGTTTGTATGTTTTCAATACATCGCTCCAAAGACGATAACCTTCTGCATTCAGATGCAAACCGTCGGTGGTATAACGCGGATGCAGGCGATGTGTACCCGTTTCCGTAAAATAAGGGAAAAGCGAAACAAAACGAATACGTTCCTCTTCTGCCAATATGCGCAAACGCTCGTTGATGACAGGTATCGTATCTGTTTTCCCTGTCAAACGTTTGTAACGTCCGTAATACTCATTGATGGGAAGCAGGCTTTGCAAGTAAATGTTCGTGCGAGGTGTAGACATGCGGATGTCTTGTACCAGAGTGCGAATACCTGCCACGATATCGTTCGCGCTTGCACCATCGGCAAGGTCGTTCACGCCGATGAGCAGGAAGATTTCCTTCGGTTTGCCAACAGTGACAGACTGTAAGCGCGCACGAATTCCTGCTATGTTATCGCCTATGATACCTCTGTTGCGTATGCGCTTTTTGCCCGACAGTTGCGACCAATCTCCGCCGCCTTCCGTCAGACTGTTTCCCAGCATCACTCTATCGCGCCGACCGATGGGTTTCTCTGCCGAAAACGTACTGCAACGACGAGCATAGTGTTGCTTATAGTCGAATTGCGCAGAAACGGCAACGGGTACAATGCACAACAAAAAAAGTAAAAGATAACCACGCATATCACTCTCTTCTGTAAGCATCGACTGCTTTTTTCACCGAGCCGTGATGAAGTAACAGCGATTTCGCCTCGTCATACGGAAGTCCCAGCTCTTCCACAATCATGCGTGTTCCTCTGTCTACCAACTTTTGGTTACTCAGTTGCATGTTTACCATCTTGTTGCCTTTCACACGCCCTATCTGTATCATCACGGAAGTGGAAATCATGTTGAGTATCATCTTTTGTCCCGTACCCGATTTCATACGAGAGCTACCGGTCACATACTCCGGCCCCACTATCATTTCGATAGGAATATCTGCTTCCGCTGCCATCGGCGAATCGGGGTTACTCGTGATGCAAGCCGTAAGTATGCCGTGCGCGCGAGCTTCTTTCAATGCACCGATGACATAAGGCGTGGTGCCCGAAGCGGCAATACCTATCACCGTGTCCAGCGGATTGATGTCGTACTCCAACAAATCCTGCCACCCCTTGTCCGTTCGGTCTTCTGCATTTTCTACCGGATTGCGTAGCGCAGTATCGCCGCCGGCTATCAACCCTATCACATACGTGTTGGGCATGCCGAAGGTTGGCGGTATCTCCGAGGCGTCGAGCACGCCCAGTCGTCCGCTTGTGCCTGCACCCATGTAAAAGATACGTCCGCCTTCTTTCATGCGGGGCACTATTTGAGTAACGAGTTTTTCTATTTGAGGGATGGCTTTACGCACAGCCAAAGCCACTTTTTGGTCTTCGGTATTGATTTCTTCGAGTATTTCGAGGACGCTTTTCTTCTCCAAGTCGTTGTACAACGAGGGTTGTTCGGATATCTTGATAAAAGACATAATTCGAGGATTTGTAAATTTATGGGATATTTGTATTCGTATGATAAGCTATCAAGCCTTCCATCGGACTTTGTGCGATGGTACCGATATCGATTCCCAATTCGGAAGCCACGTCACAAAGTATCGCCCGGTAGTGATGAGCCACCGAACCGATGAAATGCACGGGATAACGACGATAATCGTACTGCATGACGTTGCGCGTGAAAAAAGCCCGAAAGCTATCCGTCACCATGTCGCGCACACA
This sequence comes from Phocaeicola sp., assembly GCA_041814865.1. GTDB lineage: Bacteria > Bacteroidota > Bacteroidia > Bacteroidales > Bacteroidaceae > Phocaeicola. Next base: position 2,679 of record JBGXXU010000155.1, read on the forward strand.
AGGTTCGTCTATATGTTTCAGTATGAAAGGAGAAAGGCTTGCCAAAAAGCGATTGGGGAACGGACGGCGATAAACGCGTTCTATGATGTCGGACGGTTGTAAGTCGTATTCTTGCAGGAAGATTTCTTTCAAACCTTCGCGCATTTGGTTTTTCAACAAATCGCCCACCAGACGCTTGCCCAAATAAGCACCGCTACCTTCATCGCCCAAGATATAACCCAAAGGAGAAACATTGGCAGCAATCTCTTTTCCGTCATAAAAACAGGTGTTGGAACCCGTACCGAGAATACAGGCGATGCCTGCTTTCGTTCCGCAAAGTCCGCGCGCCGCTGCCAACATATCCGAATGGACGGAAATCTCGTTTTCTACGGCGAGGTGACGAGAAATGGCGCGTTGCACCACACCGATTTTATCTGCAAAGGCACAGCCGGCTCCGTAAAAGAAAACCGCATCGAACGATGTCTGCGACAATTCCGGCAAGAGTGCCGACACGATTTCCGCTTCGATTTCCGCTTCTGTCTGAAAAAAAGGATTTGTACCGCGTGTGGGTATTCGTTGCAATATGTTGCCATCCTGCACCACACACCAATCTGTCTTGGTGGAACCGCTGTCGGCAAGAAGAAAGAGGGATGTTTTCATCAAAGTTTAATGTAGATTTTACGTTTATAGAGTTGGTAACCGATGACCCAACTGATGGCTACGACGAGCAAAGCATATGCAAGCGAAGCATTGGTCTCGCCCATTAACGGAGCGAACAGTTTGGAGTAAAACAATCCCCGAATGCTTACGGTTTCTGTTCCGTAAGGCAGACGAATGGCACCCATCAGGATACCCAACACGCCTCCCAATACATACATAAAGAGGGGATTGATGCCATATACTTCGAAGAAGAGTGTCCAACGTTTGTAACCTTTCACGTCGATGAGCCAAATGAGCAACCCCAACAAGCTCGCGCCCATACCGCAAGTGGTAAGCACGAAAGTGGGCGACCATACTTTCTTGTTGATGGGGCAACCGTAGCTCAGTAAGAAGCCAACGAAAGTCAGCACCGTGCCCACCAAAAAGAGTTGTATCAGCTGACGGTTGAGTCGTGCGTTACGGTCTTCGGACGAAACATTGGAAAATATCATGCGTCCCACACAAAAGCCCAACAAAACATGTGCAATGGACGGGATGGTACTCAATACGCCTTCGGGGTCTATGCCATTGTCGTTGTACATGTGTTGCGGTGTCAATACCCATCGGTCCACGATGGAGAGGATATTGGTTTCGTTGTATTCAAATCCGTTGTATCCCAATAGCAGTACTCCATATGCGAGCAGCAATGCTCCGATGATATAAGGTAGTCGTCGATGCGAAACCGTAAGGACAATGAGCGAACTGATACCGTAACACCACCCCAATCTGGGCATGACACCGAGATAACGCAAGCGGTCGAATGTCCAAACCGACTCCCACAAACGCTCCCCGAAACTTAAACCTTCCGCAGGCGATGCCCAATAATAACAGAACTTGGCAAACCATCCTACAGCCATACCGATAAGACATATCAGTACCGAGCGTTTCAGTATTTTCCAACCCAGCGCATGCGTATAACGGAACCCCGTCTTGCTCAAAGAAATATAAGCGGAAATACCCATGATAAACATGAAGAAAGGAAATATCAAGTCCGTAGGTGTCAGTCCGTTCCATTCGGCATGACACAGAGGAGCGTACATATTTGCCCACGAACCGGGATTGTTCACCAGTATCATTCCTGCTATGGTGATGCCTCGCAGAATATCGAGTGCCAAGATGCGTTGGCTTTGTGTTTCGGTACCGCCTTGCATAGATTAAATAGTTTAGACATTTTTTTGTTTGGGCAAATATACCATATTTTGTGTGAGTTCGATATAAAAGGCGTTCGGAGGGACGAGTTTATGAGTTGATGAGGTACGAGGAGAAATGTTTTGCGAAGCAGAAGCAGACAGTCTTTGCGGTGCGGTTTCCCCTCGTGCCACTATATTCCTTACTTATAATAAGGAATAGAGAAACGCCTCTTCCGACCCCATCAGGAAGCTATTCTGACAGCGTTTTGTTGTTAACATTCTTTGACGCTGTTGCTATCGCGATAGCAACATGTTCTCATCGCGATAGCAACATGATGCTATCGACTTGACAACATGTTGTTATCAAATCGACAAACGCAACGTATCTTTTCACACTGATTTCTACTACCGAAAGAAAACATCAAAAAAAATACTCTCCGCAGCCTTAGAGGATGCAGAGAGTATCCCGCATAAGCGGAAAACAAGACTATGAAAAAAGGTACTTATCTTATGCTTGTTTCTTTGAATTCAAATCGATGGTTGCACCTTTGGAGTAATCCCATACCAATTCATCATTACCAATCATATTTTCACTGATATCGAAATACTTCCTTACGATTTTCAACTTCGTATTCCGTTCGTTTTCATTTATCACGACGAAAGTGACAAGAAGAGGTTGAGAAAAATCCTCTCTCTTTTTCTCGAAAGAAAGGGTAGATTTCGTGGTTTCGATAAACACATCGATTTGCATACTTGCTATATCTTTTTTATCGATGGTTTTCCGAACGTTGGAAAAGTCCAATATCACAGAACGATAATAAGACTCTATCTCATCTACAAACTGCTTGAACTCTTTCGATATATCTTCTATGCTTTCATACTCCAAAAATACATTTACGATTTTCGAGAATTTCCACTCTTTCGCCAGTGCGCGGATTTCAACTGTTCGCTCTTCTTCGTTGTTTATATCGGGATGTTGCTTAAAGTATTCCGTATTAAAACGAACTTCGCCGTTCTCGTCGACCAACATGATATTCAAAATACGACAAGGCGACAAAGACTGGTTGGTAAGAATCAGATTTTCTCCCTCGACCTTCCATTCCAGGTAACTGCCGATGGTCTTTTCGATATGGAGTTCTGCATTCGCCGTACCGCATATTTCTCTGTGAGTAGATGTTATATTGAAATACTGCGCAATAGAACTATTGATGGAAGTAATAAGCCGGCTGGCAATTCCTAATTTTTCGGTTTTGAAACTCAGATTGAAATTCCTTCCATCCTTCGCCACTTCTGCAGCGGCAAACAGTTCGTTTCCGGTTATACTGACATCTGCTCCTATATCATTGGGAAAATCGAATCTTATATCGTCCCAAATGTTTTTCGCAGAAATGTTGTTCAGGAAGTTGTTTTCATAAAGTTTCCTCTTCATCTTGGCAAGTTCCAGGTCGGACAAGTCGGGAGAAACCGTAAATGAGAAACCGAACCTTGCCAGTTCTTGCTGACTTTCTACGACACCCTCCGTTGCTACAAAGTATTGGGCACTTATACAGGGACTCTCTTCATTGCGTGCCAGATAGTATCTTTTTGGAAACAGAAGAAAAGAATTGGGAGCAACATCGGACTTGTAAATCACCACATTTTCCGCACTGATACCCGGACAGAATATCTGACGATATTCGGAGAATTTATCGTCGAATTTGAATAAGTCCATATCAAAGTCTTTATCTGCTTTGTACAAACTTCTATTCTTGTCGTCGAAAGGATAGTACAACTGCTTATTTATCTTCAGATGAAAGGTAGTTTTCACCATGACCTCCTGTGTTAGTACTCTTATATGTTCGGGAGAGCGGCTTTGCAGTCTGTATTTCTTTATCTCTTGAGTACTTTCTGTCTGCTCAGGAGTATCGACAGATATAGCACGTACTTTTCTGATGCTGAGAAATCGTCTTTTGCCACTCATGATATTTTCCCGCATTACATCCGCGTGAGTTCCCGAAGACAGAGACTGTATGATTTCCTTTCTTCTTTCATAGCTTGCTATTGCATCATTAACAGACTTTGAAGAACCTATTATCACAGGTCTCTTTCTTCTTTCATAGCCGGAAAATCTGAAATACACATCTATATTACAGCGTCTATTCTCGAACTCACTTTTCAGATTATGAAAAGCTATAGATACCGCATTCTTCTGTATTTCAAACGTAAACTTTTTCCTTTCTCTATCTACGACTCCATCAATGGTAATTGTCCTGTTCTCATCTACTTTCAAGTTCAGTTTTGCTTCGGCTATCTCGATTGGCATCCTGTTGTATCCTGCCGAATTCGCTTTGTCAACAAGCTCATACCCCAAAGTCACTCTACCTATCAGGTATTCTCCTTCTTCATCCCGAGATTGTCCTTTTTCATCCTTATAACGCTCATAATAGAACAAAGTACCTTCATAAGGACTGAGTTTAATATCAGGAAACATGTAGCCTTTTTTGTTATCGCCGACACATCTCACCACCGAATCGGGCGTAAGCTGACTTGCATTTTCAACAAGAGGTGCCGTTTCATCTATCGCAGGAGTAACCGGATGAGTAGGACGTTCAAATTTCTTAGGAAGTTCAATTTCCAGAGGATTTTCAATTATCTTATAATGTTTAAGATGTTCAATTTCCTTAGGGTGTTCAATTATCTCTTCAGGATCTCCAAGATGTTTAATCATTGTCTGACGATCAGCTATCGTGAGGTGTTTAGCTATCGTAGGACGTGTAACTATCGGGAGGCGTTCAACTTTCGGGAGGCGTTTAGCTCTCGTAGGACGTTCAGCTATTGTAGGACGTTCAGCTATTGTAGGACGTGTAACAGCAGGACGAACATAATGACTACCGGTAGGGGGTTGACGAGAAAGGTCTACAGATGTAGGGCGAGAAATAACTCGAATCGGTCTTTCTACACTTGCAGCCTCTATGGATTGTACTATCGGGTGAGCTTTCACGACGAATGCCTTTTCGTCTGCCGGAGTTTTCCCAAAAGCTGTACTTACTCTTGCGGCTTTCAAGTTAAAACGTCGTAGAGGAATATACTTGTCCCCGACTTTTGTAAAAATATCACTCATAAATCAAACGATTAAACAGTTAAGACTTATACGAAGAAGAGGTACATCACAAGACGTACCTCTCCTTTTACTTACAAGATTTATTCTTCCATAAACTGTTTACGGATAGCTTCTATTGTCTTGTTTTGCTCTTCCTTTCCTGAAGGTATTTCGAAGAGTACAGAACCATCCGTGTAATCCAGTGTTTCCCAACCGGTCGTAATGGCAACTTTCTTCAGACTCTTACCTACTTTTCCCTTACATGTATATTTCAGTTTATACTGTAAAGGTTTCAGGGTATGGTCTTTTTCATACCATGCTTTGTAAGGAATAACTGCGTCGCAATTGTCTTCGGTGAATTTGATTTTCTTGCTACCTATTTTTTCTGCCTTCACAGTCACTTCCAGCGTGTCGCAAGCATGTAATTGTTCGGTTGAGAACTGATAATCCAACATTCGTACTTCAGGAAAATCGATAAAGCATTTACTACCTGAAATTTCTTTTTCTGTCTTATAATCCTTCAACATGATATGCTTGTGTTTCGCATATACTATACTTTGTCGAACTCTTGCTTTTGTGTTGCCGGAATTACGAACAAAATCAAAAACGAACAAATTGCCGGCAGCTTCATTTTTAGCCCAAATTGCCGGATATATGGCATCGATTTGTTTCGTTCCATCGCGAGAAGTTTTGGTAACATAAGGAGTTCCCGAACCATCCGAAGGTATCATCCTACCGGAGCCTTTCCACACCATGTTTCCTTTTGAGTCGGGATATCCCACCTCAATACTGATTTTGCTGACAGGACTGTACATGATGTTGCCGTCGGAATCTTTCTCTGCCAAATCTCCGTTCAATTCGGCTACTACGTGCAACTTCGAGAAATCTTCATCCAATCTTACTTCCTGCATATACTGAGACAAGACTTTTGTTATTTCTTTTTCTCCTTTTTTTACAAGCGGGTCCATATTTCCGCTTATCTTACTCTCAAAGACATGGATTCCCGAATACTTCATCGTATCCGTAAATTTGAGTCCGCGTTCCTGATAAGCACTCTTCAGGTTTAGTGCCGGGCAATTGATGGTCCAGAATAAGAACTTTTTCTTGTTACTTGCTTTTTCTGCGGGCGTATATTCTTTTTCTGCAGGTTCGAAGATTGTTTTCTGCAGTGCATTGAAAGCATTGCTGCGTTGCTCCGTGACCAAATTTTCTTTCAATTTAGCCATATCTTCCGGAGCGAGACTCTCGTCGCAAATAATCTCCGTCTCGATGCTGCCATTCGTCAGCAACTTTTCATATTCACGTTCCCAATTTAGCTTAAAGAGGTTGCCTGCAGAGAAGTTCGAAGAGAAGTATTCGTGGGTTTTCTTGGCATCTACTGTGGTTTTAATAGTCAAGGTAGGTATATACACTCTGTATTTGATGTAATTTTCCACAACGAGATTGTTGCCTCCGTTCTCCAAAGAGGCTTTCAACAGGGAAACAGTATTTCTCCCCATCAACATAGAAAAAGCATTTTCGCCAAGTCCGAAAGTTTGCCCTTTTCCGTCGCCTTGAATCTTGTGCGCCCATGGATTGGCACCACCAAAAGGCGTCTTACCATCTTCTCCCATGACATGCATCTTGATGGTATTTTCCACGAGCTGGATAGGACGAACATTGGCAGGGGAGAGTTTTGTCTTTCCAACAATCAAAGCAAACAGACCTTTCAGACCGGTGTAAATTTTACTGTGCTGTTTTTCCAATGTCTCCTGAAACTTCTCGATGGCTTTTTTCAAGATTTCTTCCGGGATATCTATCGTAGAAGTGAGCGAAGCGAAGCCACCGGCTTCTTCTTCCAAACCTTCTGCGCCAATGACAGTAGACTCATCGGCTGTACCCTTGAAAATCTGCATGGAGAATTTGAAACGACCGTCAGGATGTTTTGCCAATCTTGGCACTTTAGGATAGTAGTAGAATTGCATCGGCAATCCTGCATTACGCAATTCATTGTTCATCGGGTCCGGGCTGAATAAAACTGCATAATCTGCCCCGTCCTTTTCCTGTACTAAAATTTCTACGGTGCCTGCACCAAAGTGAGGACAACCAAGGGGTGTTACATTTGCCATAAGACATATTTTTTATCGGCTCCGAAAACAATCTTTTTTCAACAAGGCAAATGATGCGAAGCCTTATCATCACTTGCTTCGTTTCATAACAATATGGTCAAATATCCCTTTGGGGATATAAGGTTATCTTCTGAAAAAAATCTTATGGCAAATGTTTATTCTCACGAATAAATTTCAGGAATCAGGCATCCTCCCAAAGAGAAAAAGCCTGATGTATGTATTTTTCTTTCGCAATTCTATTACTATATTTCCATATATGCAAATAATTTTCAGGGAAAATTCGTTTTTTACCTCCAAAAAGACTGTTTTTTAACAAATGACGATTATACAAGAGGAGTAAAAAGCATGTCTGGGAAAACTTTTTCCTGCTACTGCGAAAACGATGCTACAATTCTCTTCCCGATGAAATCTTTCCGTTGATTTTCTTTGCTGCTGTTACTGTCGTGATAAGAACATGTTGTCATCGCGATAGCAACATGTTCTTATCGCGATAGCAACATGATGCTATCAACTTGACAACATGTTGTTATCAAACTGTGTTCATGCTGCCAAGTTGAAGTTCTAAGTTCGGGAG
>JBGXXU010000156.1:0-10405 GCA_041814865.1 Phocaeicola sp.
AGACTGGGAAGAACGCTCCATACCCGTAGGCAATGGGAATATAGGTGCCAATATAATGGGCGGCATCGCGGTGGAACGTTTTACACTCAATGAAATTTCTTTGTGGCGCGGTGGTCCCAATACACCCGGCGGTGCGGATTATTATTGGAAAGTAAACAAAGAATCGGCACATGTGTTGAAAGAAATACGCGAGGCTTTTCGTGCAGGCGATGTACAGAAAGCCACACGATTGACTTGCACGAATTTCAACAGTACCGTGCCTTATGAAGCGGATGCGGAACAACATTTCCGTTTCGGCAGTTATACCACATTGGGAGAATTGCGTTTCAAGACAGACCTTGTAGAGAACGATTACAGCGAATATCGTCGTGCTTTGTCCGTAGACAGCGCAGTGGCAACGGTGTCTTTCGTGCAAAAAGGAGTGCGTTATACGCGACGTACCTTTGCGTCGCACCCCGATAATGTGTTGGTGACGGAGTTTTCCGCTTCGCAAAAAGGCAAACAGAGTTTCACGCTCGAGTACACACCCAATCCCGTATCGAAAGGAACTTTCACCCGTACAGATAAGAACGCTTTGTTGTATCATGCACGTTTGAACAACAATGGTATGCAATATGCCGTGCGCATACGCGTCATCAACAAAGGCGGTACGCTCGCCTACGAGGATGGTACTTACACCGTGAAAAATGCCGACCGCGTATTGGTGATATTTACAGCCGATACGGATTACAGAATGAACTTCGACCCCGATTTCTCAGACCCGAAAACTTACGTGGGCATCAATCCGCAGGAAACAACGCAACGCACCATGACACGAGTGAAACACGGCGATTTCGCGAAACTGTTGGCAACGCACATTGCCGACTACAAATCGCTGTACGACCGTGTGACCATTCGTCTGGGAGAAGAAACGCCTGCTTCTGTTGCGGCGTTGCCTACTCCTGTTCGTCTTGCCAATTACCGAAAGGGAGAGAAAGACCATGCACTCGAAACGTTGTATTATCAATTCGGACGATACTTGCTGATATCCTCTTCGCGTGCAGGCAATCTTCCTGCCAACTTGCAAGGGCTTTGGGCGAACAATATCGATGCGCCTTGGCGTTCGGATTATCACCTCAACATCAATTTGCAGATGAATTATTGGCTCGCACTGAGTACGGCATTGACGGAGTGTCAGCAACCGCTCACGGATTATATCCGTACTTTGGTGAAGCCCGGACGTGTCACGGCGCGTGCTTACTTCGGTGCGAGGGGATGGACGGCTTCTATTTCGGGCAATATCTTCGGTTTTACTTCGCCGCTCAGGAGCGAAAACATGTCTTGGAATTTCAATCCGATGGCAGGTCCTTGGCTGGCAACACATCTTTGGGAGTATTACGATTATACCAGAGACCGTAAATATCTCCGCGAGATATACTCTGTGATAGCGGAGAGTGCCGATTTCACGACAGACTATTTGTGGAAACGTCCCGACGGTATATATACAGCTTCTCCCAGTACATCGCCCGAACACGGACCGATAGACGAGGGAGCCACATTCTGTCATGCGGTGGCGCGTGAGATATTGTGCGATGCCATCGAAGCGTCGAAGTGCCTGGACGTGGATGCGGACAAGCGTGCACAATGGCAGGAAGTATTGGAACATCTGGCACCTTACCGAATAGGACGCTACGGACAATTGATGGAGTGGAGCAAAGATATAGACGACCCGAAAGGCCAACACCGTCATGTCAATCATCTTTTCGGTTTACATCCCGGTAAATCCTTGTCGCCATTGACCACTCCCGAGTTGGCAAAGGCGGCGCATGTGGTATTGGTGCATCGTGGCGACGGTGCAACAGGATGGAGTATGGGATGGAAACTCAATCAATGGGCACGTTTGCACGACGGAAATCACGCGTACACGCTTTATCAAAATCTGCTGAAAAACGGGACACTCGACAATCTTTGGGATACGCATCCGCCTTTTCAGATAGACGGCAATTTCGGCGGAACGGCAGGTGTCACGGAAATGCTCTTGCAAAGCCACGCAGGCGTGATACATCTGTTGCCTGCGCTCCCCGATGCGTGGGCTTCGGGAGAAGTGAAAGGATTGGTTGCACGTGGCAACTTTTCCATCGACATCACTTGGAAAAACAAAGTGGTCAGAACACTGACTATTCGTTCGCACAGTGGGGGAGAATGCCGACTTTTGTATGGCAATCAGCGTTTGAACTTTGTCACCGAAGCAGGAAAAAGCTATTCCCTCAAAATAAAAGAAGGGCAAATCTCCCACTAAAACTTGATTTATATCATGTATTTCGGTTGTTTTTGCAAAAAGTCGCACACATATATTGCAGTTGTGGAAAACAGCCGTACCTTTGCATTGTGATTGTGAAATCACTCTGACTGACAACACAAAGTTTATAGACAGTTAGTTTAAGCACAACATTAGAAATTCAAAGATAGGTATTAGACTTGAGGTAAAAAGAAATTTTGTTTTCCGGGTTTTAGGTAAAGATTGTTTATAATAGGATTTGATAGTATTGACACATAGACAAAAGGACTTAAGGTTTTAGAGATTAAGTATCAGGATTTATAAGGTGTTAGTGCGCAGTTTAGGTACAAGAATTTTAGGATACGCTAAACGAGATTGTTAATGAGGAACCCTATAAAAGGGGTTCTTCCCGAAATGGGCGGTGTTCGACAAACGAACCTCGCTTTTTTTGTGTTATAAGGGTACGATGCAGGGAAAAGACGAGCAGCCGAAACGCTCGTTTTTCCTTGTGTTTCGATGGCGCAAAAACTATGTTGCGCAAGCGGATTTGATAGCAACATGTTGTCAAGTCGATAGCATCATGTTGCTATCGCGATAAGAACATGTTGCTATCGCGATGACAACAGCGTCAAAGAATGTTAACGTCATAATCGCATCGAGAAGACATCCGAGAGGCGTTTCTCCGCTGTCGAAAACGGAGAATTTTGTGTTTTATCGAAAGAAAGATTACAGCAGTAGTCGATAGAGATTGCCTGCCGATTGTTTGATGATACCTTGCATTTCCAGCCCGAAGAGTACACTCGTGAGTTGCGATACGGATAGCTTGCTTTCCACCACGAGTTCGTTCATGCTTTTTCCTGCTTCGCTGTTTCTCAAGAGTTGTACGATGTGTTGTTCCGTTTCGTTCAGTTCGGGAAAAAGTTGGCGTTGTACGGCTGTGGGTTTTGTTTTCGTCGCTTCGTTCCAGCACATGCTTTTGACAAACTCCTCTGCCGAGTACAGCAAGGCTGCTTTATTGTCGGCTATCAGGCGGTGACAGCCTGCCGACATGGTGTCTGTGATACGTCCCGGAAACGCGAAACAGTCTCTGTTATAACTGCCTGCAATCTCTGCTGTGATGAGTGCACCGCCTTTTTCTGCCGACTCGATGACGATGATGGCGTCGCTGATGCCTGCCACGATGCGGTTTCTCAACACGAAGTTTTGTTTGTCGGGAATGGTGCCCGATGAAAACTCCGTCAGCAAACCTCCTTGTTCGAGCATACACCGTGCCGTTTCTCTATGACTGTGCGGATATATCCTGTCCAGCCCGTGTGCCAAAACACCTACGGTGGGCATGCCGTTTTGCAGTGCTGCTCTGTGCGCGCTGATGTCGATACCGTATGCCAGTCCGCTGACAATCAAAGTATCCGGACAGAGTTCGGAGAGTTCGTGCAGAAATCTTCGACACGCTTCTTCGCCGTACGGTGTGGAACGTCTGGTACCGACGATGCCTACCGTTCGTGGGGTGTTGAATGCGGTATTGCCTTTGTGAAAGAGCAGAAGAGGAGCGTCCGGACAGTCGGACAGACGGTGGGGAAAGTTCTCGTCGCCGGGTAGCAGGCAGGCGATGCCGTTGCGTTCTATGAAGTTCCATTCCCGTTCGGCTTCTGCTATCAGGGAAGTTTTGTTTTGTAATTGTCGGACGATGGAAATCGGTAAATTGTAAGGCGAGCGAGAGAGCGTGTCCGTTTGTGCAAAAACTTCGGATGCACTGCCGAAATTCTCGATAAGCCGGCGTATACGCCCGTTGCCCAATCCTTGCGTATGGCAAAGCGCAAGTGTGTGGATGATATCGTTTGCGGAACTCATGCAGTATAAATAGTCATATTGTATAAAAAAACACAGACAAAGGCAGGAATATACCTTTGTCTGTGTATGCAGAGTTTGTTGTCTGTCGTGTGGAGAGAGTTCTCGCACACGTTCTCTCTTGTCAATCTTGACAGATGTATGGGGCGAAGATACGGTCGAATTCTTCGCTTGCCGACAATCGTCCGTTGATTAAGCACACGGTTTCGACGGTGGCTTTGACTACGGGTTTCATGTCGGGCAGACGGAATATGTCTTGATAGAAAACATACTTGATGCCTTCCTTTTTCAGATAAAGTTTCGATACGAATTCATCACCGCTTTTCAGGGGAGTTTTGAATGCCATGTTCAGACGTGCCACCACAGCATCGATACCTCTTTCGTGCAACTCTGCGAAACTTACCCCCAACGAAAGCAAAAACTCGTGGCGGGTATGCTCTATGTAATGTTGATAATTGGCATTGTTCACGATGCCTTGCAAGTCGCATTCGTAGTCGCGTACTTTCAGTACGTGTTCGTAAATGTAATTGTCCATGTCTGTATTATTTAGTAGTTTGAAATCTTCTTCAGCGAAAAAGTGAATGGTATGGCGAAGAGGTGAACCGATGGCGACTTCCCGCCGACAGTTTGCCGGTCGGACGGCAAGCGTGAGAAAAATATAAACGATAAAATGCCTCCGAAGCGTGTTTCTTGACAGAGTTTACAAGGTTTCGTCTGCGCTTCTTACTGTGGGCGTGTGGCAAAAGTACGAAAATACTCGTAACCCACTCTGCAATGCAGGCATTTCTTTGGCTGGCAGTAGGCTTTTTGGAGTTGAATGAGGGCTTGCGTGTCGCCTGCATGCTGTATCGGAACACCGTATTGTCCCCAACTCCGGATGATGTGATTGTTTTCCGGACGCAGTCTCTCCAACCATTCCATTGCGCGCTTGCAACGTATTTCGTCGCCGAGATATTGTCCGTAAGCATAGAGAAACGGTATAACGGTATTGATGATAAGTAAGTCTATGGAACTTTCGCTCAAAGTCTTTGGGTGTGGCGAAACGCTTTGTCCGAAATCGTCGTGCGCAGCCCAGTATGCCGAAGTTCCTCCCTTGAGCAGATGACGCAGGCGTGCGATGTCGTCGATTTCCATGAGTTGAGAAAAGAGCAATTCTGCGTGATGATACAGACAAGCCAGTTGCGCCAAACGAATATGCGGAAAGTTGGACGGACGCAAACGCAGGTATTTCCAATTTGGACGAGGTGGTGTTGTTATGGAAAACTTGTGGCAGAGAAAGGCGTATTCTTCTTTCAGCTGTCGGCAATAGTCGTCTTTGTTTTCGTGTGGCAGCAGTCCTCCCATGCCGAAGAAAAGTGCCTCGATGGCAGTCAGTGAATCTCTGTGTTTGGCTATGGCTGACAAGGGGATGTATCTTGCCCACAATTCGAAAGCGTCGCTATTGACACCGAAACCGAAGTTGCGCGACAAAATGATGAAAAATGTGCGCTCCCAATCGCCTTTGCACCATTCCAAGCAATTTTGTATGCGATGTGTTTTCTCCTCCAAACGTTCTATTTGCAGTGCCGACAGCCATGCGCGAAGTTTGATTTCGGGCATTTGTTCCAGTGTCGCTCTGCAAGGCAGGTCGTGACTTGCAGACAGCAATTCGGTATATCGTTGTCGAACATTCGGCGGACATGGCAAAATAAATTGAGGGATGGCTTCGCCGTTGCTTCTATGTACGGGGACGTCTGCTTCTTGTACCACGTGCAAGACTACGGAGTCGTAGGCTGTGTCTTCATCGTGTCCATGTACGAACCAGTCGGACGAACGCATGTGTATTTCTACGTTTCCCACCCATAGGACATCGTTTATTTTTATTTTGGCGTTGAAGAAGTCGGGACCGGCATCGGAGTTGGCAAGTCCCGTGTCAATGATTTCGAGTGTGGCTCCCTCGTCGGTTTTCAAAGGATGAAGAGGGAATAAGCGATGTTGCCACAAGTAGTGCAGGAGTTTCTCCATAGAAATACCGCAGGCTTAGATTATTGTTGTTGATTGTACGATTAAACACGTAAAGAGTTATCTTTGTAGCCAATAGCAATGACGTAGTATGAAAATAGCATTGATAGGATATGGTAAGATGGGTAAGACCATCGAACAAATAGCCCTTGCGCGCGGACACGAGATAGTAGCGATTATCGACTTGGACAACCGAGCGGAAATGCAGGGCGAAGCCTTCAAAAGTGCCGATGTGGCGATAGAGTTCACCGCACCTCATGCCGCTTTCGAGAATTGTCGCGAGGCGTTGGAAGCAGGAGTGAAAGTGGTTTCGGGCAGTACGGGTTGGATAGACCGACATGAAGCGGATGTGAAGCGATGGTGTACGCACGAAGGAAAGACACTTTTCTGGGCATCCAATTTCAGTTTAGGCGTAGCCATCTTTTCGGCAGTGAACAAATATCTCGCAAGCATCATGAACAACTTTTCTGCATACGACGTATCGATGACGGAAACACATCACCTTCATAAACTCGATGCACCGAGCGGTACTGCCATCACGTTGGCAGAAGGAATACTGGAACATATCGACCGCAAGCATTCATGGCGTTTGGGAACCACCACGCATCCCGACGGAACACAAACAAAAAACTCTGCTTCCTCTCCCGATGTGCTGACGATAGATGCTGTTCGCCGTGGCGAAGTGCCGGGCATTCATACTGTCAGTTATACGTCCGAAGCAGATACCATCACCCTCACACACGATGCCAAAAACCGTAAAGGATTTGCGTTGGGCGCAGTTTTGGCAGCCGAATACACAGCGCAACACAACGGATTTCTTGGTATGAACGATTTATTCAACTTCTGATATGGAAAAAGAAAAAGACACTAAACCGGCAACAGCACGCCGTCAATGGATAAAATTCATCATCGTACTTTCACTGTACTTATTGTTTCTTTTGTGGGTAAAGAGTTGGTTGGGACTACTTGTCGTTCCTTTTATCTACGACTTGTATATCACCAAGAAAATCAAATGGACTTGGTGGAAAGACTCGCCTTCGCTTCTTGTCCGTAAAGTGATGGGATGGGTAGATGCTTTGCTCTTTGCTTTGGTGGCTGTGTATTTTGTCAATCTTTTTCTGTTTCAGAACTACGTGATTCCGTCTTCTTCATTGGAAAAATCTTTGCTTGTGGGCGATTATCTTTTTGTGAGCAAAGTCAGCTATGGAGTGCGTATCCCGCAGACACCTTTGCACATGCCTTGGACACAACACACGCTGCCCATCTTCAATTGCAAATCTTATATAGAGTTCCCGAAGTGGGACTACAAACGTGTGACAGGATTGGGACATGTGAAACTGAATGACATCGTGGTGTTCAATTTCCCGGCAGGCGATACTGTCGCATTGGGGATGCAGGCAGAAGATATTTATCGTATCAGTTATCAGGTGGGGAAAGAATTGACGCAACCGATAGACCTTTCTCAATTGACACTCGAACAGCAGCGAGAGGCTTATCGCATCATCATGCAAACAGGGCGACAATATGTGGAAACACATCCGCAAGAGTTCGGCGAGGTGGTTTCCCGTCCCGTAGACCGAAGAGAGAACTACGTGAAGCGTTGTGTGGGATTGCCCGGACAAACATTGGAAATCAAAAACCGTGCGATATACCTCGACGGTAAACTCAATAAAGACCCCGAAAACGTACAATACCGTTATTGGGTGTACACGAAAGGTACTTTGCCCGAAGACTTCTGTCATGAATTAGGCATCAGCAGAGAAGACCTCTCTTCTTATTTCCCTGCGGAGAAAGTATATAATATGCCGCTGACCGCAAAGGCAAAACAAGCTCTCGAAGCACGCAAGGACTTGATACTGCGTATCGAAAACATGACGATGGGGACAGACGATGCCTTGTATCCCATCAATAAAAACACTGGTTGGACAGTGGACAACTACGGACCGATATGGATACCGGCAAAAGGAAAAAGTGTAAACCTGACTTTGGAAAACCTGCCATTCTACGAACGACCTATCGTGGCATACGAAGGCAACAAACTCGATGTGCGTGGTGGTGTCATCTATATCAACGACAAACCGACGACTTCCTATACCTTCCGCATGGATTATTATTGGATGATGGGCGATAACCGTCACAATTCTGCGGATTCGCGTTCTTGGGGCTTTGTTCCCGAAGACCATATCGTGGGCAAACCTATCTTTGTGTGGATTTCGCTCGACCCCGACCGCGATTGGTTCGAAGGACACGTGCGTTGGAACCGCTTCTTCAAATGTGTGGACGATATCAAATAAACCTGCATCATGTTTGGCAAGTGTAAACAATGGAAGACTTGGCTCACAATGGTCTGCATGGCACTGATAGCTGTGTGGACGGTCAAGACTTTTGTAGCCACCACTTGCATCATTCCGCATACGGGCATGCAAAATACACTCTACGAAGGCGAAGGCGTGTTGGTCGATAAGTGGAGTTATGGCTTGCGTGTGCCTTTGCCTGCGATATTCGGTTACGGACGCATCGGTGGCAAGGCTGTGGAAAAAGGCGATGTGGTGGTGTACAATCGTCCCACACTCTCGCCCGATAAAGAAACGGCATGGATTGACTTTGCGCCACTGTGTATCAGTCGTTGTACGGGAGTGCCGGGAGATACGCTCTTGCTGGACGAAGTCTTTCTGCATGCAGACAACAGCGATGCTTACTCGGATGTGAAGCGGCTGTACGTGTATCCTACGGAGCAGGAAGAACGTATCGTCGCTTTGTTGAAAGAAATAGGAATAGGAGAGAACATATTGGCAGGCTATACTTCCGATGGAAAGTTTGTGCGGAGTTTCAGCGAGGACGAGTATTACGCACTTGTCAATCGGTTGGAAGATGTGGAATTGCTCATCCCTTTGTACGAAACGAACAGCGAGGAACAACGTCCTTATGTCGTTCCCCGAAAAGATGCTCCCGTGTGTGTATATGAATGGAATGCGCATTTGCTTTGCAACGCCATTGTAAGACACGAGGGAAAGAAAGCCTATATCAAGAAAGGAAAACTCTTTGTCGATGGTAGCGAGGTGCAGACCTATGTGTTTACACAGAATTATTATTGGATGACGGCAGACGAGCCGTTGAATGTGAATGATTCGCGCTTATACGGGTTTGTCCCCGAAAGCCATATCGTGGGACGGGCATCGCGTATTTGGCTACCGAGAGAGACGGACCGCTTCTTCAAACGCATAGAGTGATGCCTCGTATTCCCCTGCTTACTTCTGCTTATTTGCCTGTTGTCGATTGTTTCGTGGCATTGTATCACAGTCCTGTGGCATACGTGGAGTTGTACGACCATTATGTCAAACAGACGTTTCGCAATCGTTGTGTCATCGCTGCGGACAGCGGTGCACAGTCGCTCATCATTCCTACGGAGAAATACGAAGGTGCCAAGTGCCTGATGAAGGATATACGCATATCCGAGCATGGAAATTGGCGACACACGCACAGACAGGCTTTCATTTCGGCATACAGACAAAGCCCTTTTTTCGACTATTACGCAGACGAGTTTCTGGCTTTCTTCGAGCCGGGCGAAAGTTCGTTGACAGAACTGAATATGGCTTTGATGCGTTGGGCGTGCAGAGAGTTGGAACTGGATGTGGAGTTGCGTTTTACGGATGCTTATCGTGCGGCAGACGAGTTGCCCGACGATGTGCGAGACTTGCGCGATGCTTTTCATCCCAAACGTGCGTCCTCGTTCGCTTGCGAAATCGTGCCTTACTATCAGGTATTCGATGCACGACACGGCTTTTTGCCTCACATGAGTATTGCCGACCTTTTGTTCAATATGGGGCGGGAGGCTTTGCTCGTATTGCGCAGACAAGCGCAGACTCTCTAATCTACTCACCTCCTTTCGGACATCTTTTTGGGGGCTACGCAACGGTGTGTTTTCTCGGGCGAAAAGCACGGCGTTTTTTTTCTGCGTGCGCAGCGTCTTTTCCCCTACACATGACAAGCGGTTGTTTCTCCGGGCTTGTGTTTCGACGATAAAAAGCAAGGGCGGACACACATGTGTGTCCGCCCCGAATGTTTTACTCAAAACGCAGTCATTTTCTGTTATTGGGGTATTGCCGTCTGTTGTTCTTTACTGCTTTCGTCGGCGTCTGTTTTCTCTTCCGTGTCGGGAAGTATTGCAGGCAAAACCTTAGTCACAATATACCCTATGGAACTTTGGTCTGAAGCTGTGGAATTACCACCTTCTACAAATTCTGTTTCTACCAGTGCGATAAGTCGGGAGTTGTAAAACACGAAGCCGTAATTGATAAT
>JBGXXU010000157.1:0-5370 GCA_041814865.1 Phocaeicola sp.
TTCAACTTGACTATATATTGTCGATTTGATAACAACATGTTGTCAAGTCGATAGCATCATGTTGCTATCGCGATAAGAACATGTTGCTATCGCGATGACAACAGCGTCAAAGAATGTTAACATCATAATCGCATCGAGAAGCCGTTGTAGAGGTGTTTTCGTTTCATCAAAAAAGCGATTTTTCCGCACTTATGCGAGACGGAAAAGTATCTCGAAACTACCGATTTCCCGTATCTCGCATTCTTTATTTCATTTCTGCGAAGACTGCTTAAAAACAGATTCTCCATTTTATTCATGGCTATCCTTATCCTTTTCCAATGATAAATACCATCGCGCTATTTACGAGTTTTCAATCAATGAACTATATGGGATTTTTGCGATAAATCGGTCGATAAATTCTATATTGCAAAAGAATATCGTCTATATGTTTTGTAAATCGGGAGTTTCTCGTATTTTTGTATCAGATAAAGATAATATGAGAATAGTATCGCATAGGAAATTGAAAGAATTCTATGAAACTAAAGGACGCGAAGATTCCCGTACAGCCCTTGAACGCTGGTATGAAATAGCAGAAAATGCAGAGTGGAAAAATCTTCCTGATATTAAAGTCGATTTTCCAACTGTTGACTACGTAGGTAAGCAACACTATGTATTCAATATCAAGGGGAATAATTATCGCTTGGTGGTAGTCGTCAAGTTTACAATAGGTTATATCTTTATTCGATGGGTCGGTACTCACAAAGAATATGACAAAATAGATTGCTCAACCATATGAAACACAGATTATGAGCACGATAACAGAAGAACAATACACATATGCACTTGACAGGATAGAGGAACTGTTGCAAGTGGTAAACGACGAGATGCCTGCCAATGACAAACGTGTGGTGGAGCTTTCTGTTGTTTCCGACGTCGTGATAGCATACGAAAAAGAACATTTTCCGATAGAAAAACCTACCGTAGCTTGTTTGATAGAGCTGTCGCTCAAGGAGAAAGGGATGACACAGAAGCAACTGGCAAAAGAGATTGGCATCAGCCCGTCGCGAGTGAGCGACTATATTTCCGGTCGTTCGGAACCCACGCTCAAAATTGCCCGCTTGCTTTGTCGGATATTGAACATACCGCCGTCGGCAATGTTGGGCATTTGAAACGAGGCATGAAAAAAGCCGTTTCAGTTTCGAAATACGAACTGAAACGGCTTTCTTTTTTTTGTTGTATATCGTTCACACGTAAGTTTCGAGGAACTTCACGCCTGCTTCGGGGTATACTGTCACATCTTTAAGGCTTGCCGGAAGCAATACGGTTTCGCCTGCTTCGAGCGTCACGCGGTTTTCCTCGTTGTCCACCAACGAGCAACGTCCTTCTACACAAATCAGTATCACGAAAGAATCCAACTCCGAGTAATCGAGTGTCATGGACTCCGTCAGGTCGTACACCGAAGTGGTGAAATAATCGCACGCCACCAATTCGACTCCTTCGTCGACGCGCGCTTCGTATGCCGTGCGATAATCGTCGCTCACCGTGTAGTCGATGGCTGCTTTTGCCTGTTCGGTGTGCAACTCGCGTGCATTGCCGTCTTTGTCGCGACGGTCGAAATCGTAAATACGGTAGGTCACATCCGATGTTTGCTGGATTTCCGCGATGAAACATCCTGCTCCGATGCTGTGAATACGTCCTGCCGGTAGGAAGAATACATCGCCGGGTTGCACGCTGTATTCTGCCAATGCGTCGCAGATGGTATTATTGTTGACCATGTTTTCGTATTGCTCGGGTGTCAATTGCTTGCTCAGCCCCGAGCGCAATTTGGCTTTCCCGTTGCAATTGTCTATCACGTACCACATTTCTGTCTTTCCCATCGAATTGTGACGTTCGCGTGCCAGTTTGTCGTCGGGATGTACTTGGATGGAGAGGTCGTCGTTGGCATCTATGAATTTGATGAGCAAAGGAAATTTATCGCCGAAACGTTCGTAATTGCTTTTGCCCACTAAGGCTTCTTTGTATTTTGCGGTCAATTGGCTGAGATTTTGCCCTGCCAATGCACCTTCTGCCACGACGGATTCGTTGCCCGGCACATCCGACACTTCCCAACTTTCGCCGACGGAAGCCGGTGCCTTTTCTATATGTTTGAACAGAGCAATCTTCTCTCCTCCCCAAATGGTGGATTTGAGAATAGGTTTGAACTTCAATGGATACATATCGTCAGATTATATTTGTTTGTAATGAGTTAATTGAAAAACTTTTCGAGCTTCTTTATCATCGTGCGCATGCAGAACACCACCACGTGGTCGTCTTCCTGTATCTGGCTGTTTCCGTCTACCAGTATGCCGACTCCGTTTCTTATGAGACCTCCGATGGTGGAACCTTTGGGTAGATTGGCATCCTTGATTTTATGACGAGTGATGAGTGCGCCTTTCTTTACGACAAATTCCGCCACATCCGCATTTGCAAATGTCAAGCACTTCACGTTCGACACATCGGCATCCAACATCATTTGATAAATATGACTGGCAGCGATGTACTTTTTGTTGATGACGGTTCCGATGTCCAAACTTTCCGCCATGTGAATGTAGTCTACGTTTTCCACTTCTGCCACCGTCTTTTCCACACCCATTCTTTTGGCTGCCAGACAAGCCAGTATGTTTGTTTCCGAATTTCCGGTCAAAGCCACGAAAGCTTCCGTGTTGTGTATGCCTTCTTCTTTCAGCAATTCCATGTCCCGCCCGTCTCCGTTGATGACCAGCACGCTGTCGTCTACCAATTCCGTCAAACGTACACAGCGTTGCATGTTGCTTTCTATGATTTTGGCATTCATGTAGTCGGGTAAGTATTGTGCCGTGCGTACGGCTATGCGTCCGCCTCCCATTATCATCAGGTTGCGTACATCTGCAAGTCCTTCCTTTCCCGCAATTTTGCGTATATAAGGGATGTATTTCTTTGTAGTGGTAAAATAGACGATGTCATTGAGACGTATTACATCGTCGCCCCGTGGGATGATGGTTTCCATACCTCGCTTGATAGCCACGACATGAAAAGGAACTTCTTCTTTGCTGAACTCTTTCAGTGTCACATCGAGTATCTCTGCTGTGGGTCCCATCTTCGCTCCCAAGAGAATCAATTCTCCGTTGGCAAACTCCCACCATTGTCGTATCCAACTCATCTTGACGGCATCCACGATATCGCGTGCCGCCAACATCTCGGGATAAATCAGTGAATGAATGCCCATCTTCTCGAAGAATTCTTTGTTCTTCGGTTGCAAGTATTCGTAATTGTCTATTCGGGCAACAGTCTTCTTCGCGCCCAAACTCGTGGCTATCATGCAAGCAGTCATGTTGCGGGATTCGTCGGGCGTAACTGCCACAAACAAGTCTGCTCCCGGTACGCCTGCTTCTTTCAGTCCTGTGATGGAAACAGGCGAACGTGTGATGGTCATCAAGTCAAGACTTCCTTCGAGCGATTTCAGTTTTTCTTCGTCTTCGTCTATCAGTACGATGTCTTGCTTCTCTCCTGCCAACATTTTGGCAAGATAAGTACCGACCTCACCGGCACCGGCTATTACTATTTTCATGCTTCGAACATGCTTTTTATTTTATTGTAAATGGCATCTTCGCTCATATCGCAAAGTGTATGCAATTCGGGAATGGTGCCATGTTGTATAGATTTATCAGGAATACCTATACGGCTGATACGCGGAGCGTAACCATTGTCCATCATGAACTCGAGAATGGCAGAACCCATGCCTCCCATCAATGCGCCGTCTTCCACCGTGAGAACACGCGAATAAGTACGACCGATGCGATGCAATGCTTCTTCGTCCAAAGGTTTGAGGAAGCGAAGGTCTACATGTGCAATACTCCAGCCATATTCGTTTTCGGCGCGGGCAATGGCACGTGTCGTATTTTTCCCGATAGGACCGAGCGAAACGACAACCGCATCTGTTCCGTCTTTCAACCAACGGGAACGCCCTACTTCCACTGCCGTCAATGGGCAACGCCAGTCACTTTCTTCGCCACGTCCGCGCGGATAACGAATGACGAAAGGTCCCATATCGGGAAGTTGTGCCGTGTACATCAGTCGACGCAACTCCTGTTCATCGTAAGGAGAACTGATTGTAAGATGAGGAACGGTACGCATATAAGCCAAATCGAATGTACCGTGATGTGTTGGTCCGTCTTCGCCGACCAAACCTGCACGGTCGAGACACATCACAACATTGAGGCGTTGCATTGCGACATCGTGTATTACATTGTCGTAAGCGCGTTGCATGAAAGCAGAATAGATATTGCAAAACGGCAATAAACCTTCTTTGGCAAGCCCACCCGAAAACGTGACGGCATGACCTTCGGCTATTCCTACATCGAAGGCTCTGTCGGGCATGTGTCCCATCAATATATTCATGGAACAACCGGTGGGCATAGCAGGCGTGATGCCAATGATGCGTGGATTTTGCTTGGCAAGTTCCAGCAATGTTTCTCCGAACACTTCTTGAAACAAAGGCGGTTGATTGTCCTGAGCAGGCAGCGTACGCTCGCCCGTTTCTTTATTGAATTTACCGGGAGCATGCCAAATCGTAGCTTCTTCTTCGGCAGGTTTATATCCTTTTCCTTTTTTCGTATGGACATGGAGGAGTTTGGGACCTTCCATGTCTTTTATCTCGTTGATGACGCGTACCAAACCTTGTACATCGTGTCCGTCTACCGGACCGAAGTAGCGTATGTTCATTCCTTCGAAGATATTGTGCTGTTGCATCACCACCGACTTCAAACTGTTGTTGAAACGGATAATGGCTTTGCGGCGCTCTTCGTTGAGCAAGCCTAATTGAGACAATTTCTCGGAAGCGAACTTGCGTAAGCGGTTGTAATGCTCGGAAGTATGCAGACCGAGCAGGTATTCTTTCATCCCTCCGACGCTATGGTCGATGGACATATTGTTGTCGTTGAGAATAATCAACAGATTATTGGGTTGTGAAGACACGTTGTTCAGTCCTTCGAAAGCCAATCCGCAACTCATGGAACCGTCGCCGATGACTGCCACGATATGGCGTTCGGGGTGTCCTTCTTTCATGGCAGCCACAGACATACCCAATGCTGCCGAGATAGAGTTTGCCGCATGACCGCAGGTGAAGGTGTCGTACTCGCTTTCGGAGGGTGAGGGGAAAGGGCAGAGTCCGTTCAGCTTACGGTTGGTATGAAAACGGTCGCGACGACCGGTCAGTATCTTGTGTCCGTAAGCTTGGTGTCCCACATCCCAAACGATGCGGTCGTAAGGTGTGTCGTAAGCGTAATGCAAAGCTACCGTGAGTTCCACCACGCCCAAACTGGAGGCAAAGTGTCCGGGATTGACGGAAACTTCGTCGATGATTTTATCTCTCAA
>JBGXXU010000158.1:0-18530 GCA_041814865.1 Phocaeicola sp.
AAAAAATACGTTGCGTTTGCCGATTTGATAGCAACATGTTGTCAAGTCGATAGCATCATGTTGCTATCGCGATAAGAACATGTTGCTATCGCGATGACAACAGCGTCAAAGAATGTTAACATCATAATCGCATCGAGAAGGCATCGTAGAGTTGTTTCTTTACTTTTTAGATGTATTTATAAGAGGGGTGTAAGCGGTTGTGATAATTTTTGTCGAATTTCGTATTCGAATAATCTAATAAAGTATAGTAATGAATAAATTCTTGGTTTTGCTCCATTTCGTTCTTCTCTGCTTTTCGTCGCTTTCCGCGCAGACTGTCGATAAGTCCACAGTGAGAGGGACTGTACAATCCGATGCCGGAGAGGTGTTGCCTGCTGCTACTGTCTTTCTTATTGCCGACTTTCAGACACAAGCCATCGTTGCCCATGCCATAACGGACGAAAAAGGTGTTTTCGTCTTGGAAGCTCCTGCGGGCGAATATCTGCTCGGTGTCAGCTTTCTGGGTTTCGAGATGCACCATTCGAAAGTCGTTTTGGCAGGCGAAACATTGGAGCTCGGTACGGTTCGATTGAAAGAACAAACCAACGAATTGCAAACCGTAGTGGTAAGGGGCGAAATGATGACGGTGAAAAGCCGTCCCGATGGTTTTATCGTGAACGTGAAAGAATTGCGCGAGCGAAGCAACGATGCACTGGACTTGTTGAAACGTCTACCGCAGATTTCCGTCAAAGGAACAGACTTGAAAGTAGTGGGCAAGAAAAACGTGGTAGTGAAGATAGGCAACGTTTTGCAGCGCGTATCGTCGGAAGAGTTGGCTTCCGTGCTGAAAAGTTATGATGCCGGACTGATACAGCAAGTGGAAGTGTTGATGCAACCGCCTTTGCGTTATGATACGGACGGCAATACGGCAATGATTATCCTGCATACTTCTTCTGTTTTCAAAGAATATATGGGCGGTATCATCGGGACGGAACTTATGTATGGCGAGAATAACAACACGCGCTACGGCGGCTATGGTTCGCTCTTGTACAACAAGAAAAAGCTTTTTCTCTCTTTCGACCCTTCTGCCAATCGCAACACTACGGGCATGGACGAAGAAGCCGTTTATCAGTATTCGAACAGAGAATACAGTGTGGTGACGCCTTCGGACGGTAAATCGTTCTATGCCGGCGGTCGCTTCAACGTACAATACGAGTATGCCGACAAGAAGCATTTCGGACTTTTGGTTTCGCTGAACAGACGCAAGAGGGACAATGCGTTTCAAAGCTACGAACAGACCACACCCGCATCTTTGGGCATTCCTTTTGTGACCAACGAAAACAAGTATCTCTCTCGCAAACCGAAGTTTACGGCTACGGCATATTGGGAAAATTTATTGGGGAAGCGTCATCAGGTGTGGACGGAACTGTCGTATTATCGTCTGACGGATAAGTCCGAAACCGGTTACAGCGGTGTGTACGAAAAGGCAAATACACCGTTTTTCACCTATGCGGACAATGACCGTTTGAGAACGGCAGGCTGGAGTTTCAGTCACGATTATTCTTTCGTTCTCGATAAGGAGAAAGAGTCTTTGCTCGAAACCGGCATAAAAGCACTTTACAGTATTACGGACAACGACCGCAATCACACACAATGGATGGAAGGAACGCCTGCCGAGACTTTCACACAACGCAATGGTATTCGTTTGCACGAGTGGTTGGTGAGTCCTTACGTCAGCACTACATTTCGTTTTACACCACAATGGTGGATGCGTGCAGGCGTACGCTTGTCCACTACTTCCTCGCGACTGAACGAACACGGTCGTTCGGACAATCCTTATCATACGCATACCTCGTTTCTGCCTTCGTTTCATGTGGCGTATACACCTTCTGCTTCTCACAAACTATCCTTTACGCTCAATTCTTCCATCAAACAACCGAATTTTTCCCACTTGAATCCTTTCGAATGGAAGGTGAACAGGCGTATTATAGAAAAAGGCAACCCGGATTTATTGCCCGAAACACATTACAATTACGATGTGACTTATACTTATAAAGGAGTGTTGTCTATCTCAGGCAAGATAAAACAGGGGCGAAAACGTATCACATCTGTATCTACCATGCAGGGAGAGACTATATACCGTCGGACAGAGAATGCAGAAAACAGTTTGTTTCGCGGTTTCACGGTAGATTATTACTTCGATAAACTGAAGTGGATGAATATCTCTTTCAATGCCTATTACGGAAGAACCACTTATACTTCGCTCTACGATGCGGCGCGCAAGCGAACTTCCGGGAAAGAGTGGGGAGCAGAACTGTATTTCGATTTTACGTTCAACAAAGCACGTACTTTCACGGGTTATCTTTCGGGCAATTATGTGGGACGCAAGTACACCACGCTGGCTGTTATCGAACCCGATTACGAAGTGGGTGGCGGTATCAGTTACTCTATGCTGAAGAGGCGTTTGGCGTTTTCGTTGGCAGGTATCAGTGTCGTGTCGGCAAGCTATCGCGGTGTAAGCGAGCGCGACGGTTATCGCATCCTCTTCGACAACAATTACGGTTTTCCCACGCTTTACTTCTCCGTATCTTACAAATTCTCCAACGCAAAGGGCAAATCTCTCTGTAAGAGTATGACCACAAGAGAGGTGGAAATGCGCTTCTGAAAAAACACGCTCCATCTGTCCGAAAAGCATTGAAACATTCTGTTTTTGATGAAAGAAAAACGACGTTGCAGTGCTTTCTCGATAGGATTATGTTGTTAACATCCTTTGACGCTGTTGTCATCGCGATAGCAACATGTTGTTATCGCGATGACAACATGTTGCTATCAACTTGAGTACATGTACGTATCAAAACGGCTTGATGTTCGTACGAAACAGCAATGCTTTTTCGTCTGCAAAATACGGAGAAGCAAGTTTGATTTGTACATGAAAAGACAAGCTTTCTCAGCTTTATTTCTTTAATTTACACCGTTAAAACGTTTTCGGTATGAAGTATTTCAAATCTTTGACGGCACTCGTTTGCCTGTTTTTATCCCTCACGATGAATGCACAAACCTACGAGGCGATGTGGAAGAAAGTAACAGAACTGCGAGAAAAAGACCATCCTCAATCTGCCATTGCGCAGCTCAGAGAGATAGAGCAGAAAGCCACACGCGAGAAACAAACTCCACAGTTGCTCAAAGCATATCTCAGTCGACTGGAAATCAATGAAGCATTGTCTGCGGACTCGCTCCGTTCGCCGGTGGAACAACTCCTCGAATGGGAAGCAAAGGAAACTCGTCCGCTGGACAAGGCTGTACTCAATCTGTTGTTGGGCATGTATTCGATGGAGAAAGAGACACCTCTGAAAGAAATACTGCTTTACTTCGACAAGGCTGTGGCAGACAAAGAGCTCTTGGGCAGCACTTCCGCATCGGCGTATCATCCGCTTTCGAAGAGCCAAGAGTTAAGTCGGGATTTTTTTGAAGACAATATGCTCGACTTGTTCGTACGACAAATCACCGGAATACTGCTTGCAGGCGAAGATGGCGTGGATGTTTCTGCGAGACAAAAAGAAACCAGACGCTACTACGACCTGCTCATAGATTACTACGATACTAAAGGAAAACCGGAGGCTGCCGCTTTGACGCGTTATACACGCATGTTGAGTTTTTCGCAATATACTATTCTCCGCCCCTACAAAACGAGCAAAAAGGACTTGACAACTTGGCTCGAAAATGCTGTGGTGCAATTCAAGGGGAAACCTGCAGGTGCGGTTTTCATGACTTCCCTTACAGAGGAATACATTCGTGAAAAGAAATACACACAAGCACTCGGTATTGTGGAAGAAGCATTGAGACTTTATCCGAAATCGAAATACAAAGAGTATTTGCAATACTTCCGTCACCGGATATTGGCTCCTTCGGTAGAAGCAAATATCGACAAGGCTTATCCCGGCACTTCTACATCGGTGGAAATAGCCTATCGCAATGTGAAACAAATAGAGTTGAAATGGTACAGACTCGATTTATCGCCTGCGGAAATAGAGAAGTTGAAGCGAACTACGGATATTACACAAATAAAAAAGACGAAGCACGCACACTTGCATGCTACCAATACATTCGAACTTCCTGCAACACCCGATTACAAGAAACGTGTGGAAACACGGCAGTTGCCATTGCCCGAAGCCGGTATTTACATCGTAGAGACATGGGCAGACGGAAAACATATAGAAAGAGACCGACTTTATCATCTCTCGCCTTATACTTTCGTTACTTCTATGGCAGAAAACAACAAGGTGGAAGTCGTTTTGTTGGACCGTCAAAGCGGTTTCCCACTCAAAGATGTGACTTTCTGCGAATATGATTATCAAACGTTCGATGTGAAACTCCGCCACGTTCCCGATGCACAAGGGCGTATATCGCTTCCTTGGGAAGCCAAAGACGGAAGAGCAAAGTGGTGCAACGTCAAAGGCAAGCAGGACTTCATGGAGATAAATCACATGTACAGACCTTACTTTGGCTTTGGCGAAAAGAGAGACGATAGTCGCCATACATTATTGACAGATAGAGGTGTTTATCGTCCGGGACAAACCGTACAAGTCTCGGGAGTTACCTATGCGGAAAACGGTGACAAGAGGGAAGCGGAAGCAAACCAACAGATAATTCTTTCTTTCAGAGATGCCAACAACAAGGAAATACAAAAAGAAACCGTTGTTACCGATACTTACGGTGCTTTCTCTGCACACTTCCTCATTCCGCGCGATGTGTTGAACGGAACTTTTTCCATCAGAACCGATAGAAACAGCACTTACATTCGAGTGGAAGAATACAAGTTGCCGACGTTCGAAGTAAAAATAAACGAGTATAAAGAAGCCTATACATGGGACGATACCATCACCGTAACGGGACAAGCACAACTTCTGGCAGGTGCTCCTGTGCGTGGCGGTAAAGCAAAATACACCATCTATCGCGAGCAAATGTCTTGGTGGCGTTCTACGAAAGGACGAACCACCATCGCATCGGGAGAAGTTGCCACAGACGAGAACGGTAAATTCTCTTTCCCTCTCTTTTTTGCACAACAAGAGAGCAATGACAACGAATTCTTTTACCACTACAAAGCGGAAGTCTCGGTGACGGATGTCACAGGAGAAACACAAGATGCAGGAAGTCACTTTTATATCAGCCGTTACAGCCTGCGCTCGAATATCTCAGGCTTACCTGCGGAAATAGACAAAGACAACTTACCGAAAGTCGTTCTCTCCAATCGCAATCTTCAACAGACATTGGTAGATACTCCTGTTGTTTGGGAGCTTTGCAAACGTACTCTTCCTGCAAAACAGTCTTACGATGATATGGACGAAGACGGATATGGGGATAATACCATTCCACAGCGGAAAAAAGGCGTGGTAATACTGAGCGGTGAAACAGTATCGGGACAAGTTTTGGACATGCGTGACTGGAACAAAATAGCTTCGGGCGAATACACACTTTGGGTACGACCGAAAGGTGAAGGACAGGAAGAGAACCTGACGCACCAAGACGTGGTACTGTTTTCCACAAAAGACCGAAAGATACCCGTGAGTGCGAAACTCTGGTATCACCCGTTGAACAGCGAATTCAGCGAGACACAACCTGCCGAGTTTCTCTTGGGCGTGGGATGTAAAGATGCTTATGTTTTCTGTCATATTTATGCAGGAGAAACACGTGTCGAAAGTCACGTTTATCGTCTCGACGAAGAGATGAAGCACTTCCGCCTGCCTTACAAAAAAGAATACGGCGAGGGCATTAAACTGCTTTTCGGCTTCATGAAAGAAGACGAGTGGCACGAAGAACAAGGCGTATTCACTTACGTGGTACCCGAAAAAGAACTTGTGCTTCGTTGGGAGACTTTCAGAGACAAACTGCGTCCGGGTGACAAGGAGGAATGGATACTTACTGTCACCGACAAACAAGGCAAGACTGTGGATGCCCGAATGATGGCTACCATGTACGACACGGCACTCGATGCCATTCAACCTTTCGGTTGGAAGTTCGGATTGGATTTCTATCGCAATACACCGAGTACAAATTTCAGCACGCTTTCTTCCAATAATTGGGACTTCAATTGGCGAGAAAGTCTCGGTTACGTTTCTCCGCCTTATCTGTTTGATAAGTTCTGGTCGTACAGTGCTTTCGAACTTCCGTTTATTCGGAGAAGTGTCGGACATTATTTAATGGGCAACGTTTACGGTTTGTTGAACGAAGAGATTGCGGTGGCATATGCAACTCCCATGATGCAGAAAACAAGAGCTGTGGCAACCGACAAAGCAGCAATGTCTTCTCCCGCCGAAAGTGGTGTAGAACAGAAAACAGAAGTACCCGCGCTTCGCACAAACTTTGCCGAGAATGTGTTTTTCTATCCTCATCTGCGTACCGATGCAGCAGGACGTGTGCAACTCGTGTTCACGATGCCCGATGTACTGACACGTTGGAAGTTCTTGGGCTTTGCACATACGCGTGGTATGGATTACGGACTGACAGAGAAATTTGTCACCACGTCCAAAGAATTTATGATACAACCCAACTTGCCACGTTACTTGCGTGTTGGTGACAAAGGAACCATTTCTGCTTCGCTCATCAATCTTTCCGAAAAAACAGTGAGAGGCACAGCTGTCTTGCAACTCATAGACCCGATGACAGAGAAAGTTCTCCTGAACGCAACACAAACTTTCGACGTGGCAGCATCTGCTACGGGCAGTGTCACTTTTGCATGTCCCGTCGATGAAGAGTGGGGATTGGTGATTTGTCGCATGACTGCCAAAGGCGATACATTCTCGGATGGCGAACAACGTTATCTTCCCGTATTGACAAACAAACAATGGGTGATGGAAAGCCGTCCCTTCCAAATCGTCGGTGCAGGAGAAGAAACCATTTCCACCGAAACATTGTTTGGCAAACAAAGCAAAGACTCGCAACACAAAACACTGACTGTGGAGTTGGCTGCCAATGCAGGTTGGTATGCCATACAGTCGCTTCCCGCAGTGGCAGAAACACAGGAAGAAGACTTGTTTTCGCACTTGTCGGCTTACTTCGGCAACGCTGTTTCGGCAAATATATTGAAACAGCAACCACAGTTGCGCACTGCACTTTCCGCTTGGAAAGCCGATGCCGGACAAGCCGACACATGGATGAGCAAACTCGCTCAGAATCCCGAATTGAAACAAATAGCACTCGAACAGTCGCCATGGCTCAAGGTGGCAGAAGGAGAGAACGAACGTCGTGCACGCATGGTGGACTTTTTCAACGAGAATACGCTGAACAATCGTCAGCAGACTGCTGTTCGCAAAATGCTTGCCTTGCAACAAACCGACGGTTCTTTCGCATGGTTCCCCGGTATGGACGGCGGACGTTATACTACTCTTTATGTTACCGTACTTCTTGCGCGCTTGCAGGCAATGGGCGTATCGTTGGACGATAAACTGCAAACGGCTTATCGTAAGGCGGTAAATTACGTTGCCAAGGAAGTAAAAAGAATACACTCCGACGATGTGGAAGACGACAGACGAGGGCGAAAAAGTACACACGTGCCCGAATTTGTGCTCAATTATCTCTACGTTTCGGCTATCGACCGCAAGGTCTTTGCGGAAGTAAACCCAAGTGTGGCGAAATACTATCTCGCCAAGTTGCAACGCCAGTCATCGCCTTTCACCATCTACGGCAAGGCGAACATCGCCATTATCATGCAGGCATACGGGCGTACGAAGAAAGCCGACGAATTGCTACGTTCCATAGAAGAATACAGTGTTTATCGCAAGGATATGGGACGTTACTTCGATACGTACAAAGCCATATACAGTTGGCGCAGTTATCGTATTCCCACACAAGTGGCAGCACTCGAAGCCATCCATCGCTTGAGAAAAGATGAAAAGACTGTGGGCGAAATGCAACTTTGGCTGTTGAAACAAAAACAGGTGCAGGAGTGGGGTAGTCCCGTTGCCACTGCCGAAGCGATATATGCCTTGCTCTTGGGCAACAGTACCCTCGCCACACAGGGCACGATGACGGCACAAGTAGGTACGCACCTCGTACAGTCCGGTAAGTCGCCGTTGGGGTATGCCAAACAAGCCTTCGTCGGTGCAGATGCGGAAGTCAAGGATATCAAGGTGCAAAAGACCGGCGAAAGTACAGGTTGGGGAGCCGTATTCGCACAGTATCAAACCACGATAGACAATGTGCAGGCATCCGAAGAGAATGGTCTCGCCATCGGTCGTCGTTATTTGAAAGACGGTAAGGAGATTACTGCCGAAACACCCTTGCGTGTAGGCGACAAAGTACGCGTGGAATTGACACTCCGTGTGGATAGAGACATGGATTTCGTGCAAGTGAGAGAACGTCGTCCGGCTTGTTTGGAACCGCTGACACGTACTTCCGGTTATACTTGGGAGGGCGGTATCGGCTTCTATCGCTCGGTGAAAGACAGTGAGATGCACTTCTTCATGGATGTTGTGCGTAAGGGAACGTATATTATCGTTTACGAAACGTATGCAGACCGCGTCGGAACTTATCATGCAGGCGATGCTTCGGTACAGTCGGCTTATGCACCGGAGTTCGGTAGTCATACGGCAGGCACCGTACTGAAGGTACAGTGATTTTTCGACACATATCGATTTATGTAGAAAAGGCATCGTGATAACGTTTCTTTGGTGAAAAAAACGGCTTCGCGATGCCTTCTCGATGCGATTATACGGTTAACATTCTTTGACGCTGTTGTCATCGCGATAGCAACATGTTCTTATCGCGATAGCAACATGATGCTATCGACTTGACAACATGTTGTTATCAAATCGGCAATATATAGCTGTTTGGGAGTTCTAAGTTCGAGAGTTGAAAAGGTGCAAGTAAAAGAAGTCTTCGAACAAAGTGCAAAATCTCAATCCTCGACGATAAAAACATCTCTACGACACATCCTTTATACCGTTTTGCCGTTAAGTCCTTCGGCGCATACGCTATCGATTCGAGCCTTGCGACGCATTTCCCGGCAAACGCGGCGGCATAAAAAAGAAAGAGGAAAACAAGTGTATGAAACTTGCTTTCCTCTTTCTCTTCCCACACCTTGTATCAGGCGTATTCTTCAAAAGCCTTTGCTTCTGCTTGTGCTATCAAGTCTTCTTCGTCACCCGGTCGTTCTGCTATCGGTGCCATTGCTTCTGCTGTTGCAGGCTTCGGTGCAGAGGGAATTTCTCCTTGTTCAAGACTCTCTTCATGAGCTGCTTTCTCCGCAAACACGCGTTCTATAAAAAGCGGGTCGTGTCTCAACATTTTCAAGGTTTTGCTTGCGGCTTCTTGTTGCGATTCCTTTTTGGAATAGCCTTTACCCGTTCCGGCAGGCACATTGCCTACCAATACCAAAGTCTCGAAGACCGGGTTAAATCCGTCGTCCATCTCTTGTTTTGTCAAGTCGAAGACGATGTCGAACTTGTTCTTTTGTCCCCACTCTATAAGCTTCGATTTGAAGTTCATCTCTTTGCGAGAGATTTTCTCCACGTTGAGATAACGGTGTATGATGCGTTGTTCTATGAACCAGCGCGTATAACGATAACCTCTATCCAGATAAATAGCTCCGATAAGTGCTTCGAAAGCATTGCCGGAAACGTAACTGTTGTGGGTGTATTGTCGCGAGGCGTATTTGATGAGTTTATCCAGTCCGATGTCTTTGGCTACTTTATTGAGCGTTTCTCTTTGTACTATTTTGGAACGAGTGTTAGTCAAGAAGCCTTCACGCTTACCCGGAAACTTGCGATAGAGTATTTCTGCTATCACGGCATCGAGTATCGCGTCGCCGAGAAACTCCAATCTCTCGTTGTTTTGCAATCGTCCTTTTTCCTTAACCGACAAAGATTTGTGCAACAAAGCCTGTTCGTACAGACTGATATCATGGGGAAAGAACCCCAGCATACGGTAAAAACGAAGATAAGACTCCTTATCGCGACGAAAGAGGAGTCTTATCCTATCAAATATATTGCTAAACACAGTTTAATCTATATATTTTTTTACAATGAGACATGCGTTATGACCGCCAAAACCGAATGTATTGCTGAGTGCAGCACGTACAGTGCGTTTCTGGGCTTTATTAAATGTGAAGTTCAACGCATAATCGATATTCTCGTCATTATCTCCCTCTGCGTGGTTGATAGTCGGCGGAATAATATCGTTTTGTACAGCCAATGTACATGCAATAGCTTCTATGGCTCCCGTTGCACCTAAGAGGTGACCGGTCATAGACTTGGTAGAGCTTATGTTGAGTTTGTAGGCATGTTCGCCGAAGACATCCTGTATCGCTTTCACTTCGGACACGTCGCCTACGGGAGTAGATGTGCCATGAACGTTGATATAGTCGATATCTTCCGGTTTCATTCCTGCATCTTCGAGCGCATTGTTCATCACCAACTTTGCACCCAAACCTTCCGGATGTGATGCTGTAAGGTGGTGTGCATCGGCAGACAAACCTGCACCTACCAATTCGGCATAGATTTTTGCGCCGCGTGCTTTGGCATGTTCCAATTCTTCGAGAATAAGACAGCCGGCACCTTCGCCCATTACGAAGCCGTCACGACTTGCACTGAAAGGACGTGATGCGCCTTGCGGGTCGTCATTACGTGTAGAAAGTGCGTGCATAGCATTGAAACCGCCTACTCCTGCTTCGAAGATAGCAGCTTCTGCGCCGCCTGTAACAATGACATTGGCTTTTCCTAAACGGATATAATTGAATGCATCGGCAATAGCGTTGGACGAAGAAGCACACGCAGAAGTTGTGGTGAAGTTCGGACCACGGAATCCGTACATGATAGAGATTTGTCCGGATGCTATGTCGGCTATCATCTTAGGAATGAAGAAAGGATTGAAACGGGGACCGCTTTCGCGAGTCAAAGCATAATTGCTGACTTCTTCTTCGAAAGTTCTGATACCGCCAATACCCACGCCCAAGATGACACCTATTCTATTCAGGTCTTCTTTTTCTACGTTGAGTGCTGCATCGTCGATAGCTTGTTTTGCTACTGCGATAGCGTATTGTGTGTACAAGTCCATCTTGCGTGCTTCTTTACGGTCAAGGTATTGAGACACGTCGAAGTTTTTCACTTCGCACGCAAATTGGGTCTTGAACTTGGATGCGTCAAAATGAGTAATCGGTCCTGCTCCGCTTACTCCGTTGGTCAGGTTTTCCCAAAATTCGGGGACACTGTTTCCTACGGGGGTTAGCGCACCAAGACCGGTTACTACTACTCTTTTAAGTTCCATAAGAGAGTGTTGAGTTATTTATTTGCTTCGATGTAAGCAATAGCGTCACCAACAGTTTTAATCTTTTCAGATTGGTCGTCCGGAATAGAGATGCCGAATTCTTTTTCGAACTCCATTATCAATTCAACCAAGTCCAAAGAATCTGCACCAAGGTCGTTTGTGAAGCTTGCTTCTTTTTTTACTTCAGAAGCATCTACGCCCAACTTATCAACGATAATTTTCTCTACTTTTGCTACAATTTCAGACATAATCTAAATGTTTTTAGTTATAAAATAAATGAATTTCAGGTTGCAAAGGAATGAATATTTCCGATTGTGCGCAAATAATTCGGCAAATAAATGCGGTTTCTTTGCACATTTTTTCGAAACCTGTGCATAAAACAAAGAAGAAAACATGAAGAAGATAGCGATTTTTGCATCGGGAGAAGGGACAAATGCCCAACGATTGATGGAGTTTTACAAAGGCAGTGCGAAAGCAGAAATCACGTTGATACTCACGAACAAAGCTACTGCGGGAGTGATAGCAAGAGGGGAGCGGGAAGGTGTACCCGTACACGTGTTGCCGAAAGTGGCGTTCGAAGACGGTACGGCATTGCGTATCTTGCGCGAGGCAAAAGTGGACTTCGTAGTTTTGGCAGGTTTCTTATTGAAAATCTCCGCAGACATCATTGCGGCTTATCCCCGTCGTATCGTCAACATTCACCCGTCATTGCTACCCAAATACGGTGGTAAGGGAATGTACGGAAGTCATGTTCACGAAGCGGTGATAACCAATAAAGAGAAAGAAAGCGGCATCACTATTCACTATGTCAACGAGCATTACGACGAGGGAGAGTTTATCTTCCAGGCGCGTTGTGCCGTGACCGAAGAAGATACACCCGATACATTGGCACAAAAAGTGCACGCACTCGAGTACGAACACTTTCCACAAGTGGTGGATATGGTAGTCGGTGCGGAGTGATGGCGCATGTCGAAAGAAAGCCACTCGTTTCCCTATTATAAGGAGGCGAGTGGCTTTTTTGTTTCCAAAGATGTTTCGTTCGAGCAAGCAATCCTTACCCGGAAGGATTGTTTGCTTCGTGTCTTTGTCTATATACCTATTTATATATAAGAGCGAGCGGAGCTCTTTTCATGTGAATAAAGAGACTGTTTCTGCACTGAGAAATACACTTTCCCTCATAACTTCGTAAACTCAAAAACTCATCCCTTCAAATTATATACATATTGCTGATTTGATAACAACATGTTGTCAAGTCGATAGCATCATGTTGCTATCGCGATGAGAACATGTTGCTATCGCGATGACAACAGCGTCAAAGAATGTTAACATCATAATCGCATCGAGAAGGCATTGTGGAGGTATTTTTCTTTCTTCTAAAAAATGGTTTTTTAGAACTTTTACGAGGCAGTAGAATGGACTGAATTTATCTTTTTTCATGCCGTAGTACATCCTTTTTCTTCCTGAAAAGACAACATAAATACAAACCCTGTATTTTTATTCGTTGCGATGAGTATGTTTATCCGAAATGTTTGCATGATTGTCGGTTGCTTGAAAACTGTTGTCTGTAAAAAGATGATTGGTAGTAGTTTGCGCTGATATAGATGCACTTTTATGAAAACTTAACGATTGTATGTCGCTAATTCCCCATATCTTTGCGCTCGATTTATAAGGAATCCTGTATGGATTCCATCTGTTATCCATATGAATTCATGACAGCGTACAAACGAGTTGTCATTTTTTAATTAACACACAAAAACTAATTTCAAATGAAAAAGCAAACGTACATCAAGCCTGAAGTGGTAGTTCTGGCGGTGAGTACCGTAAGTCTGCTGAGGCAAGAATCTTTTTCCGGAGGGCACAATTCTGCTCCCGACGAACAGACATTGAGTATCACAAGTAGAGAATCTTTCGAGGAAGAAGAAACCATCGATGCAAGATGGTAAAACCTACAGGAAAACATTAAAACAGACATCAAAATGAGAAAAACTATGATAATGGGTCTGCTGCTGATGGCAGTTGTACTCGTTGGTTGCAGTGGCGACAACAATGAGCCGAACAACGGCAATCAAACTCTGCAAGGCATGACCGAGTTTGCTGTAGGAGATAAATCCAGTCGTACGGCGGGCAAATACTCTGTTTCTACTTCTGCTGTGGATTTCTTTTGGACTTCGGGCGATAAACTTTGGTTGAACAATGGTGGGACATTGGTGAAAAGTACGAGCGATAATATCTCTGGAACAGCTCTTGCTCCTACGGCAAAGTTTTATTTTTCGGGCGACTACTCTGCCCAAAACAGTTATCCGGTTCGCTACACAGGTGCAAACAGTACTTCGGGTGATAAGGTGACTATAAAATCTTCACAAACACAACCTACGCCTAATGTCGCGTCGCATATCGGTACGTGTGGCGATTGCGGTACGGCTACTGCCACGCGTGGAACAGATGGCGTATATCATTTCATGCTCAACCACAAAGCATCGTATCTTACTTTTGTTCCTTTTTATCGCTGTGTTTTTGATGCCAGTGTGAAAATACAGAGTATCAAAGTCAAAGCCGACCAGTGTGTGGCAGGTACTTACAACTTCGATGACACGGGACTTCTGACGAATACGATAACTTCAGGCTCAAGGTGTATCACACTGACGTTGTCGGGCGGTTTCCCTATTCCGACTTCAGCCGACCCGAGCAAGAATGCTGCTATCATGGTGATAGCTCCGGGAACTTACACCAACTTTATGGTGGAGTACACTCTCAAGGATTGTAAAACGGGTGTGACGGGCACGGTCAAAAAGACTTATCCTAGCGTAAAGTTTACAGCTGGTAAGAATACGAAAATTGCTTACGATTTGGCTATCACTCGTTTCGATGGTAAGTATTATATGTGGGATGCAAAACAACATTATTGGCAAGGATTTGAGAGTTCTCAACCATATCTTGATGGAACAAGCAACAGCAATATCCCGACAGTGGGAAGTGCTCGTTGGCATAATACGACAGACGGTTTTGTGACTGCAAGTAACACTGCAGCACAAGCGCGAAATATCAACGAAATATCGTGGTATATTTGGCATGGTGACCCACGTTGGGATGGTGAACTATTGTGGTCTATGCACGGACATCTTTACAAAGGCGGAATGTGGTTTAAGAAATCGAGCCAAATTCCCGGATTCTGCAAAAATAAGTATAGCGATGGGAAAGACTATCGTAAGTCTTTTACTAGCTGGGCAGAAGGCAATTCTCTTTGGTTGAAGGCTCCAGTACAAGGACGTCCTGCGAATACAAGCGGTTATTTCTTTTTGCCTGCTATGGGTTATTTTGATAATGGTAAGTTGCTGTTGAGAGAACCTGGATATTCGGGAGCTTATTGGTCATCCGATGGACTTGTTCTGACCGGAACAGCGGGAAAAAATCAGTTAGGAATTTCATTACACTTTTCGAATACAACAGTTGGTGTAGAACTCGACTTGCGGAGTTGGGGGTATCCGATAGCCTCTTCAACGTTGTTATTGTAAAGTTTTGCGCCATTGCGCATACCTATAAAGAGATTCCCCTCTTACAGTCTTTATCATGATTGTAGGAGGGGAAAGTTTTTTTTGTTTTGTTTGCTGTCGCGGTTCTGTTATTTTTCTTCTTCTTTGAACCAGCCTGCGTACATCAGGTAACCGTTGGCTATTTTCTGATTCAGTTCTTTGCTTTGCGCCGGGTCTACTTCTTTGACGAACTTGGCGGGAACACCTGCCCATAATGTGTTGGGTGGAATAATGGTATTTGCCAACACAAGTGCACCGGCTGCCACGATTGCGCCTTCGCCCACTACGGCGTGGTCGAGTATTGTGGAGCCCATACCGATGAGCGCATTGTCTTTGACGCAGGCGCCGTGCAGTGTCACGTTGTGCCCGATGGTGACGTCATTGCCTATTTCCACCACGCTCTTTTCGTAAAGCGTATGCAACACCGTACCGTCTTGTATGTTTACACGGTCGCCCATGCGGATGGAATTTACGTCGCCACGCAATACAGCGTTGAACCAGATGCTGCAATCGCGTCCCATGATTACATCGCCGACGATGGTTGCGTTGTCTGCGAGATAACAGTTCTCTCCGATAACGGGTGTAAATCCTCTTACTGATTTTATAAGTGCCATTCCTTTTTTATGTTTTATAGTTGTTGTTTCAAATTGCGGCTGTTGCTTTGCGAAGCCATTCGCACTCCTCTGCATCGAGGTAGGGCGAAAGGCGTTCGTACACATGTGCGTGATAGGTATCGAGCCACTCTTTTTCTTCTTTTGTCAGGAGTTCCGTGCGAATGGGAGCTTTGTCTATCGGGCAAAGCGTCAGTGTTTCGAAACAAAGGAATGTCCCGAAGTCCGTGCGTTTGTCTTCTACGGTGAGCAAAATGTTTTCGGTACGGATGCCGTGCTTTCCTGCCCGGTAAATGCCGGGTTCGTTGGTTACCGTGCTACCGGGAAGAAGCGGTGCCGGCATATTGTTCATGCGTATCTGATGCGGTCCTTCGTGTACATTGAGGTAATGTCCTACGCCGTGTCCTGTGCCGTGACCGTAATTGATACCTTCGCGCCACATGAACTGACGTGCCAACACATCGAGTTGTGTTCCGCAAGTACCTGCAAGGAAGTGCGCGCACGAGAGGGCGATAAATCCTTTCAATACGAGTGTATAGTCTGTTTTTTCTTCTTCCGTCAACTCACCGAGTGCTATCGTGCGTGTGATGTCCGTCGTTCCGTCTATGTATTGTCCGCCACTGTCGAGCAAGAGTAATCCTTTAGGTTGCAAGGTGGCGCAACTGTCGGGAGTGGCACTGTAATGCACGATGGCACCGTTGGCTGCATATCCGGCTATGGTGTGAAAGCTTGCGCCGCGATAATTCTCTTGTGCCGCGCGGAAAGATTCCAACTTCTCGCTGATGCTGATTTCCGTTTGTCCGCCGGCTTGTACGGCAGGAAGCAACCAACGCCAAAAGCGTACGAGTGCCACGCCGTCTCGTTCCATGGCTTTACGAAATCCTGCTATCTCGGTTTCGTTCTTTTGTGCTTTCAGCGTGGATACGGGCGAAGCGATGAGATGTACGTTGCGGTTATGCGAACAGACTTCGTGGAGTTTGTAATTGGCTTGTGCCGGGAGATAAATGTTGCTTTCTCGGGCTTCTTGGCTTACGAACGAGAAGATACTGTCGTAAGGACGTACTTCCACTTTGCTTTGGGCGAGGTATATCTGTACTTCGTCGGAAAGTTTCTCTTTGTCTGTAAACAGGTAAGTCGTTGTCGGTGCTATGTAGAGATAGCTCACGAAAACGGGATTGTACGGAACGTCGCTGCCACGCAAGTTGAGCGTCCATGCTATTTCATCGAGAGCGGTAAGTAGCAAGGCGTTGTCACTTCCTCTTTCTTGCAGATAAGCGCGCAGTGTGGACAGTTTTTCCGTTGCGTCGATGCCTGCCTGTGCTACATCGAGTATCGTGATGGGACGTGTGGGAATGGCGGGACGGTTTGTCCAGATATCTTGCAACAAATCGCCTGCATCCACTGTCTTGGCTTTGATGACGTGCAAACTCTCGGCAAGTTGTTGTATGTAAGCGGTGGTATTCACTTCGCCGTCGAAACCTACGTTCGTACCATTGTTCAATACTTGACAGAGCCATTGATTGATGCCGGGAGTTTCGGGAAGCCCGTCTTTGAACAGTTCTATCCCGGTATCTGCCAATTGCGTAGCGGCTTGAAGATAATAGCGAGAGTCTGTCCACAGTCCGGCTTTGTCTGTGGTGACAACGAGTGTGCCTGCCGAACCGGTAAATCCCGACAGCCATTTTCGGCTTTCCCAGTGCTCGGGGATATATTCGCCTGCGTGTGGGTCTGTACTGGGAACCAAATAGGCTTGTACGCCTGCTTTCCGCATGGCTTTTCGCAAAGTGTCAATGCGTTGTATGATTTCTGTTTTCATGGAGGTAATAGGATTGATGAGTATTGGGAAACAGTCTTCGGGGTGAAAACCGTCTTGTGATTAAAGTGTGTCGTAAGCAGGGCTGAAAGTATCGGCTTGGCGTATGTCGCCTGTGGTCAAGCCTTTCTTGAGCCAGCGCATACGTTGTGCAGAAGTCCCGTGATTGAACGCGTCGGGTACGGTATAGCCTTGCGCTTGTTTTTGCAGGTAGTCGTCGCCGATGCGTGAAGCGATGTTCATGCCTTCCTCTATATCGCCATCTTCGATGGATTGAAACATCTTATGGTCGTGATAAGCCCAAATGCCGGCATAGAAGTCGGCTTGCAATTCCAGACGCACACTGATGCGATTGCGTTCTTTTTCGCCGACGCGACTCATCTGTTCGTGTGCTTCGGAGAGAGTGCCCAAGAGATATTGCACGTGGTGTCCTACTTCGTGTGCTATCACGTAAGCATAGGCAAAGTCGCCATCGGCTCCGAGTTGTTCTTTCATTTGCGAAAAGAAAGAGAGGTCTATGTAAACGGTTTGGTCGGCAGAACAGTAGAAAGGTCCCATGGAAGAACTTGCGCCACCGCATCCCGACTGTACGCTGCCCGTGAATAACACCAGGCGGGGAGGTACATACTCGCGTCCCATCTTTTTGAATTCGGCAGTCCATACGTCTTCCGTTCCTGCCAGTATCTTTTTGGAGAAGGTTGCGAGCGCATCTTCTTCTGCGGTGGGTTGGTGTGTGGTTGTGCCTTGTGTCAGCGAAGCGAGGTCTGTCTGTTGCAATACGGACAAGGGGTTGCCACCCATGAGCCATGTTATCAAGCCGGCTATTATCAGTCCGCCGATGCCCAAACCGGCTTTTCCTCTCATCCCGCCACCGCGACGGCGGTCGTCTACATTTGTACTTTCTCTTCTTCCGTCCAGTTTCATAATTTATGTGTTTTGTTTTGTGAGACAAAGATGTTACTATTTGTTCGATGCACAAAGAAGTGTGCGCCTTTTTTGGTTTAGAGAAACGAAACCTTGTCTTTCATAGGACACACGATGGCTTCTTTCGTTTTGTATTTAATATAATATGTACGCGCGCGCGTAACTGTTTGTGCTTTCTTCTTTTTGATAATGGTATTGGGAGCTTGCCGATGAAATTTCGTTGTCCTTTTCTGCATAAAGACACGCTTCTCTTTGTACCTTATCGATTTGTACGACGTGCCAAAAAATGTTAACTGTAAAATCCTCTTCGAGCAGCCGTTTATCGGGGTAAATAGGACTGTGTTTTGTCTGTTTTTCCCTAAAAAGCAAACAGGTAGTTCCTGCATAAATATACACTTCCCCTTGCATCACATC
>JBGXXU010000159.1:0-3770 GCA_041814865.1 Phocaeicola sp.
TGTTAGCGGTCGCTCTTGGCAGTCTTGGCTTGGCTCTTTTTACGATAGTAGGATTTGAAAAAGCCATTTCATTGGGATATTCCTCTTGGGTAGCTATTATTATGGGGGCAGTAACAGGTTCGGGTGGCGGTGTCATCAGAGACTTATTGCTCAACAAAACACCCATGATTTTCCAAAAAGAAATTTATGCCATGGCTTGCGTCACGGGAGGAATTATCTATTGGGTATGTATGGAAATAGGAATACCTGCTTATATCACACAGATTTTAGCAGGAGTTTCTGTTTTCATTATCCGCATCGGGACCGTTAAGTATCATATTACGTTGCCTATTTTATCCAAGATAGACCATGAAGAATAGTTTTGTATTGTTAGGCTTTTTGTTCCTGTTTTCTTTTTCGGCGAAAGCTGTGAAAACAGACAGTCTTTCTTTGGAAAAGCTCCTGCAAGAAGCTCCGCACAAAGGAACGACGAATGAGAGAGTTTTATTTTTTGCTCAATCGCTGCTGAAAACTCCTTACGTGGCCGGAGCTCTCGAACAGGAAGGCGAAGAACGCTTGGTCGTCAGTGAAGCGGGTGTGGATTGCACCACATTCGTAGAGTTGGTTTCAGCCTTGTCGCTTACTCGAGAAGGAGGATATGAACAAATGAAGAAAGAACTCATCCGTCTGCGATATGCAAATGGTATCATCGATGGATACGCTTCCCGGTTGC
Source organism: Phocaeicola sp. (assembly GCA_041814865.1). GTDB lineage: Bacteria > Bacteroidota > Bacteroidia > Bacteroidales > Bacteroidaceae > Phocaeicola. Next base: position 713 of record JBGXXU010000159.1, read on the forward strand.
ACTATTTCAGCCAATGGGTTGAGGACAACAAACGGAAAGGGCTTGTAGAGGAGATAACAAATAAATACCCTCATCGAGAAGCAACAAAAACGCTGAACTTCATGAGTACTCACGCCTCGCTTTACAATGCGTTGAGAGGAAATACAAAAAATCTCGCCCTCATCGAAGAGCGAGAAAAAGAGTTTGCCAATTACAGGTATGACTATATCCCCAAAGAGTGGCTTAATCAACAAAAGATTACAGATAAGATTAAAGATGGTGCAATTATAGCACTGGTCACAAACAAAGCCGGTTTGGATGTTTCGCATCTTGGTTTCGCCATACATCGAGACAATACTTTGCACCTGCTTCATGCTTCGCAAAAACAAAAAGAAGTAGTTGTCGACCCACTGTCGTTGTACGAGTATCTTCGCCCTCGCAAAGACATCATCGGCATTCGTGTGGTTTCTCTGGTAAATATCTTTACAAAATAAAATAAGATACACATAAAAGATTGGAGCGTATCCTTCGCCTATTGAGGAAAAGATACGCTCCGTTTGTACTTAAGATTTATACGAAAACGATATCACTCTGCAGTGAGATGCATCATTCGTGTCAGATACTTACCTATAATATCAAATTCGATATTTACCACAGACCCTACACGAAGCGTATGAAAATTGGTATGCTCGTAAGTATAAGGGATGATGGCAACTTGAAAAGTATCGGCTGTAGGATTGCAAACAGTCAGACTTACTCCATTCACAGTCACCGAACCTTTATCTACCGTAAAATAGCCACGTTTCACTTTTTCTTTATCTGTACTATGGCTAAAGGTAAAATACCAACTTCCATTGGCATCTTCAATAGAAGTACATACGGCAGTTTCATCTACGTGTCCCTGTACGATATGTCCATCCAAACGTCCATTCATCATCATACTGCGTTCTACATTGACCTTGTCTCCTTCTTTGAGCAATCCGATATTAGAGCGTTCTATGGTCTCTTTCATTGCCGTCACGACGTAAGTATCGCCTTCGATGCTAACCACTGTCAGACAAACTCCGTTATGAGAAACGCTTTGGTCTATTTTCAATTCATGCGTAAAAGAACATCTCAATGTAAGATGTAGATTATCCTTTTCTTTCTCCACACGTACCACGTGTGCAAATTCTTCTACTATTCCGGAAAACATATTATTATGGTTGGATTAAATTTATTCGATTAAAATGGCACCGTATCATTATTTACATCAAATCCCGCACCCGTATCAAAAGGAGACACAGGAGGAGGCGGAGCTGCTGAAGCAAGACTTTGTGTATTGTTGATTTTTGATTTGAATGTATGAATTGTATTTTGAGGAAGTTCATCCGGTAACGGGATGGCAAACTCATCGTCAGGATTGAGGAAACGTGCATATTTGCCTACAAAACGTAAAAGAACATCTCCCACCGCACCGTTACGATGCTTGGCTATGATGATTTCTGCCATACCTCGTAAGTCATTTCCTTTTTCGTCTGCATATATCTTATAATACTCCGGACGATGAATGAAACACACCATATCGGCATCCTGCTCGATAGCACCTGATTCGCGCAAGTCACTAAGTTGAGGACGTTTACCTTCTATTCCCTCACGATTCTCCACACCACGATTAAGCTGGCTCAATGCTATGATAGGAATGTTCAATTCCTTTGCCAAGCCTTTCAAAGAACGCGAGATTGTACTGACTTCTTCCTGACGACTTCCGTAAGACATACCACTGGCATTCATCAACTGCAAGTAGTCAATAATGATAATCTTCACTCCGTGTTCTCTCACGAGTCGACGTGCTTTCGTACGCAATTCGAATACGGAGAGAGAGGGAGTATCATCCACGTATAAAGGAGCTCCTTGCATCTCGATGATTTTATTATCCAGTCGCGCCCATTCTTCACGGTTGAGCTGTCCGCTTTTTATTTTCTCTCCTTCTATCTCGCAAACATTCACAATCAAACGGTTGACCAACTGCACATTGCTCATTTCAAGAGAAAACAAAGCCACAGGTTCCTTGTTTGTGATTGCAATGTTTCGTGCCATAGAAAGGACGAAAGCGGTTTTTCCCATTGCCGGACGTGCTGCAATAATCACCAAATCTGAGTTTTGCCATCCCGAAGTCATACGGTCCAACTGATGGAACCCACTGGACAGTCCGCTCAAACCGTCTGTTCTTTCCGCCGCTTTGTGGAGTAAAGCGAAAGCCTCTTTGATGACGGGGTCTATCTGTGTATAGTCCTTTTTCATGTTCTGTTGAGAAATCTCAAACAAACGTCCTTCGGCTTCTTGCATCAAGTCGTCTACATCTTGTGTTTCGTCGAAAGCCTTGGTCTGAACATTACTACTGAACGTTATCAGTTCGCGTGCCAAATGTTTTTGCGCTACGATGCGTGCATGATATTCTATATGTGCAGAAGTGGTAACTTTTCTACTCAACTGCGTAATATAGAATGCGCCGCCGGCATCCTCCAAAGTCCCCATTTCACGCAGTCGTGCGGTTACTGTAAGAATATCAATAGGCTGTTGTCTGAGTGCCAAGTTGGCAATAGCGGCATATATGAGTTGATGTTTGCGGTCGTAAAATGATTCCGCACGCAAGATTTCACTTACTTGCGAGTAGGCATCTTTTTCTATCATCAAAGCACCGATGACGGCTTCTTCCAATTCAAGTGCCTGAGGCGGTAGTTGTCCGAGTTCATTATTTATCGGAGCATCGTTTTTCTTTGAGGAACGCGTTTTTTTATAAGTCTCTGCCATTTTCTCTTTTTTATCGTCAACAAAAGTAGCCCTTTGTCGCTAAAGAGAAAATAATAGTTATCAATTAAATCTCAACATGATAATAATGGGTATAGGAAAAACGAAAATTTTCTACGAGAATAGACCGCCTGTTACTGCATAAATATACACTTCTCCTTGAACTCATGAACTCATAAACTTAGAACTTCAAACTGATAATATATTGCCAATTTGATAACAACATGTTGTCAAGTCGATAGCATCATGTTGCTATCGCGATAAGAACATGTTGCTATCGCGATGACAA
>JBGXXU010000160.1:0-32633 GCA_041814865.1 Phocaeicola sp.
CTTTCATCGAAAACACGATTTTTCGGAGCTTTTTCGTGCCGAAAAAGCATTGCGCAGCGACCTGATTTTGCACGAGGACATACGCTCGGCTTTGTATATTTATGCAGAATCGGATGCGTGTTTCTGTATATTTATGCAATGAAAGAATCGGAGAAAAACGGCATTTGTGCGAGCTGTTTACAACTCTTTAATGGACAATCATCCCACTTAAATCTTCTTAAAGAAATGGGAAAATGGAAAGCCGCGCCGTATCTTTAACATGAAAATAAAACTAAATAGAAACTAAACTGTAGGATTATGATTAAAGACATTCTATTTCCCAAAGACAATCACACGCGTTTTTCATTGGCTTTGTTGCTGTTGCGTGTAGTCGTAGGCGTTTTGTTCTTGATGCACGGTTGGCAAAAGGTGGAAAACTTCACCGCCTTGTCCGAAACATTCCCCGACCCATTGGGATTGGGTTCACAGATTTCGCTGAGTTTGGCAATTTTTGCAGAGTTGGCTTGCTCGCTGGCGTTCATCGTCGGACTACTGTATCGCCTGGCATTGGTACCTATGATATTCACCATGGTTATCGCTTTCTTTGTGGTACATGGTGGCGATGCGAAAGAGGGAGAATTGGCTTTGATATATCTCGTACTCTTTGTTGGTATGTGGATAACGGGAGCGGGGGAGTTCGCACTCGACCGTCTCTTTTCTCGAAAGTAAATATCGCTTATAGCATGCGCAAGCCCGACTTTACGGTCGGGCTTTTCTTTTTGCGGTCTACAAGCCGTTGCTGTATTCCGTCCGTTCAAAAAGTGAGCTTGTCGTAGCCCCCAACTCGTATATATATCCTATCTTTGCGTACACTCTCGCAAGTGCTAACGATATAATAAACAATTAAAAACAACGATATGAGTAAAGTGATGATAATTGGTGCCGGCGGTGTGGGAACCGTAGTGGCACACAAGGTGGCACAACACCCTGATGTTTTCACCGAAGTAATGATAGCCAGCCGTACGAAAGAAAAGTGCGATGCCATCGTGAAAGCTATTGGCAACCCGAACATCAAAACAGCCAAAGTAGATGCGGACAATGTGGAAGAACTGGTGGCACTGTTCAACGAATTCAAGCCGGAAATCGTTATCAACGTGGCTTTGCCTTATCAGGACTTGACCATCATGGAGGCGTGCTTGCAAGCAGGAGTGAACTATCTGGACACAGCCAACTATGAACCGAAAGACGAAGCACACTTCGAATACAGCTGGCAATGGGCGTATAAACAACGTTTCGAAGAAGCCGGCTTGACGGCAATTCTCGGTTGCGGTTTCGACCCGGGTGTGAGCGGTATTTACACAGCTTATGCGGCAAAACATCATTTCGACGAAATACACTACCTGGATATCGTGGATTGTAATGCCGGCAATCACCACAAGGCTTTTGCCACCAACTTCAACCCTGAAATCAACATTCGCGAAATCACCCAAAACGGTCGCTATTACGAAAACGGCAAGTGGGTTACCACCAAACCGCTCGAAATACACAAAGATTTGACTTATCCCAACATCGGTCCGAAAGACTCTTATCTCCTCTATCACGAAGAGTTGGAGTCGCTGGTGAAAAACTTCCCCACCATCAAACGCGCACGCTTTTGGATGACTTTCGGGCAGGAATATCTTACACATCTTCGCGTGATACAAAACATCGGTATGGCAAGCATCGAACCCATACAGTACAATGGCGTGGAAATAGTTCCTCTTCAATTCCTCAAAGCCGTACTTCCCAATCCGCAGGATTTGGGCGAAAACTACGACGGTGAAACATCCATCGGTTGTCGCATACGCGGTATCAAAGACGGAAAAGAACGTACTTACTACGTTTACAACAACTGTTCGCACCGTGCCGCTTACGAAGAAACAGGCATGCAGGGCGTCAGTTATACCACAGGGGTTCCCGCCATGATTGGTGCCATGATGTATCTCAAAGGACTTTGGAAACGTCCCGGTGTTTGGAACGTGGAAGAATTCGACCCGGACCCATTCATGGAAGCGTTGAACCTCTACGGTTTGCCTTGGCACGAAGTACACGATGGCGATTTGGAGTTGTAAAAACAAAACAGATACAGACAAGCAATGAATGTAGGCGATAAAGTCCCCGAAATATGGGGACTCAATGAAAAAGGCGAGGAAATACGCGCTTCGCAATACAAAGGGCGCAAGGTAGTACTTTACTTTTACCCGAAAGATATGACTTCGGGCTGTACGGTACAGGCTTGCAATCTGCGCGACAACTATGCCGAACTGCGTGCAGCCGGTTACGAAGTCGTGGGCGTAAGCATCAACGATGCTAAGTCGCACCTCAAATTCATCGAAAAGAACAACCTGCCTTTCGCGCTCATAGCAGACACCGAACAACGGTTGGTACAAACTTTTGGCGTTTGGGGCGAGAAAAGCATGTACGGACGCAAATACATGGGCACGTTTCGTACCACTTTTATCATCGACGAAGAAGGAGTGATAGAGCGCATCATCTTGCCCAAAGAAGTAAAGACAAAAGAACACGCACAACAAATCTTGAAATAACAGCAGTATGGCAAAGAAAGACGAAATAGATTTCGACAGTGCAGAAAAAGGCGGTGCAATGGACAAACTCAAAGCACTCCAAGCTGCCATGGAGAAAATAGAGAAGAGCTACGGAAAAGGCTCCATCATGAAAATGGGGGATGCACAAGTAGAGAAAATAGACGTGATTCCCACCGGTTCGCTTGGTCTCGACTTGGCTTTGGGAGTCGGCGGTTATCCGAAAGGACGTATCATCGAAATTTACGGTCCCGAATCGTCGGGTAAAACCACACTCGCCATACACGCCATCGCAGAAGCGCAGAAGGCAGGCGGTATAGCTGCGTTTATAGATGCGGAACACGCGTTCGACCGTTTTTATGCAGAAAAGTTGGGCGTGGATATTGCCAATCTCTGGATTTCACAACCGGACAACGGCGAACAGGCACTCGAAATTGCCGACCAATTGATACGCTCGTCTGCCATTGACATTATCGTGATAGACTCCGTTGCGGCTTTGACGCCGAAAGCGGAAATCGAAGGCGATATGGGCGACAGCAAAGTCGGGCAACAGGCACGCCTCATGTCGCAAGCACTCCGCAAACTGACTTCTACCATCAGCAAAACGAATACGACTTGTATCTTCATCAATCAGTTGCGCGAGAAAATCGGCGTGATGTACGGCAGTCCCGAAGTTACGACGGGTGGCAACGCATTGAAGTTCTATGCGTCGGTTCGTATCGACATACGCAAGGGTTCGCCCATCAAGGACGGCGAAGAAGTTCTCGGCAACGAAACTCGTGTGAAAGTGGTAAAGAACAAAGTGGCACCTCCTTTCCGCAGAACGGAATTCGACATTATGTTCGGAGAAGGTATTTCCAAAGTAGGAGAAATCCTCGACATGGGAACAGAGTTGAAAATCGTGAAGAAGAGCGGTTCGTGGTACAGCTACAACGACACCAAATTGGGACAAGGTCGCGATGCAGCAAAACAATGCTTGAAAGACAATCCCGAATTGGCTGAAGAAATAGAAAAACTCATTCACGAAGCATTGCGCGGATAAAACTTTCCGTAAAAGCAAAAGGGTGCGATTCTTGATAGAATCGCACCCTTTATTGTTTGAGAACGCAGGAGTCTTTTTAAGACTCGTGTATCAAATCCTTTCCTGTCATTTCAGCGGGTTGAGGTAAACCCAAGATGTGCAAAAGCGACGGTGCCACGTCTGCCAAAACTCCGCCTTCGACGCGTGCCGAAGTGTTTTCCGTCACGTAAACGAAGGGTACGGGATTGAGCGAGTGCGCCGTATTCGGTGTTCCGTCTGCATTGACTGCATTGTCCGCATTGCCGTGGTCTGCGATGATGATGACTTCGTAACCATTGGCTTTGGCTGCTTCTACCGTATCGCGTACACAAGCGTCGATAGCTACCACAGCTTTTTCGATGGCTTCATAAACACCGGTGTGTCCCACCATGTCACCATTGGCATAGTTTACCACGATGAAGTCGAACTTTTGTGTATTGAGTGCTTCCACCAGCTTGTCTTTTACTTCGTAAGCACTCATTTCGGGCTTGAGGTCGTATGTTGCTACTTTGGGAGAAGGCACGAGGATACGTTCCTCGCCTTCGAACGGAGTTTCGCGTCCGCCGTTGAAGAAGAATGTCACGTGTGCATATTTCTCTGTTTCTGCCATGTGCAACTGTGTTTTGCCATTGGCAGAGAGATATTCTCCCAATGTGTTCTGAACATTTTCTTTATCGAATATCACATGCAATCCTTTGAACGAAGCATCGTAAGGCGTCATGGTGCAATAGTGCAAATCGGATATGGTGTGCATTCCGGCTTCGGGCATATCTTGTTGTGTCAATACGATGGTCAATTCCTTTGCACGGTCGTTGCGATAGTTGAAGAATATCACGACGTCGCCCTCTTTGATACGTCCATCCACATTGGCATTGACGATAGGTTTTACAAACTCGTCCGTTACACCGGCGTCGTAAGAAGCCTGCATTGCCTCCACCATATCGGTAGCAGGCGTACCTACGCCATTGACCAAAAGGTCGTAAGCTTCTTTTACGCGTTCCCAACGTTTGTCGCGGTCCATCGCATAAAAACGGCCGATGATGGAAGCTATCTTGCCTGCCGAACGACGGCAATGTGCATCGAGTGCTTCGATATAGCCTTTTCCGCTCTTGGGGTCGGTATCGCGACCGTCCATAAAGCAATGAATGAAAGTATTTTCTATACCGTATTCTTTTGCAATGTCACAGAGTTTGAACAAGTGGTCGAAAGAACTGTGTACACCACCTGTCGAAGTCAACCCCATGAGATGCACATTCTTTCCATTGTTTTTCGCATAGGAGAAAGCTTCTACGATGACAGGATTTTTCAGAATGCTGCCGTCTGCACATGCGCGATTTATCTTCACCAAGTCTTGGTAAACGATGCGTCCTGCACCGATGTTGAGGTGACCGACTTCCGAGTTACCCATTTGTCCGTCGGGCAAGCCCACATTCTCGCCACTGGCTTGCAGTTGCGAATGTGGATATTTTTCCAGGAGAGAATCCCAATAAGGAGTGGGAGTATTGAATATCACGTCTGCCTTTCCGTGTGAGCCGCAGCCCCACCCGTCGAGGATTACCAAAAGCGCTTTTTTTGTCATAATAATTGTATCTAAGTTATTGTTTGTTGTGAATTTGTTCTTTTTGTATGTAGTCCGATAGAAATACGTAATTCGGTCGGCAAAGTTACGAAGAATAATGCACGCAAGTCGCATAAGGTCTTTGGTTTTTGGCAGATAAAGCGATGTGCCAACTACTCAAAGCCTCTTATCAAACAAGGAGCGGTGTGCAGTGAGGGATGACGAAAGAAAGAATAAGCCCTGAATATATTTACTTCTTCCTATTGTAAAGGTAAGCATAAAGACACCCTACGAACAGGGCACCGCCAACGATATTGCCGAGCGTAGAAGGGATGAGATTGTGTACGGCGAAATCGCTCCACGATACATTCGCGCCGTGCAATATGCCGGTGGGGATGTAGAACATATTGGCAATGGAGTGCTCGAAGCCTATGGCGACGAAAGCCATCACGGGCCACCAGATGCCTGCCATGCGCCCGAGCATGGTGCGCGAAGAAAAGCCCATCCATACGGCAAGGCAAACAAGCCAGTTGGCACCGATACCGCGCAGGAATACCACGCTCCAGTCCAAATTCGTTTTATACTCGGCTATCTGTACGATGTAGGAGGCGTAAGCGGGGTGTTTCATCACGCCGGCTTGATATACCAGAAAATAATCGAAAAGAAAGGCACCCACGAAGTTGGCAAGAAAAACCACCATCCAGTTCTTGATGAAGTAACTGCGCGGTATGTCTCCACGCATCGTGGCAGGCATCAGATAAGCCGTATTGCCCGTGAATAGTTCCGCACCCACCAGCATGACCAACATCAAACCAACGGGAAAGGTGGCACCGGCAAGCAATTTGGGAAGAAACGGATTTCCTTCTGCCCAAGCCCCGAAACCTGCTGCGGAGAGCGAGGCAAGCAAACCGCCCATGGAAATATAAACGCCGGCAAGCATGCCGAGTATGAATACTTTCGTCCAACCTGTCTCGTATTTCTTTATGCCCAACTGTGTGGTAGTGTCGATAACATCGTAAGGTGTGTTCATGAGAAGTGTTCGGATATGTGTTTTTGCTTCTTTACGACACAAAGATAGGTTCTTTTTGTGCGCTCCCGCCTACGGAGTCGCAAGTTTTTTGCTGTTCGCCGGCAAGCGGGACTGCATAAATATACGGAAACACGCCGTATTCCTGCATATTTATGCAATGTCGTGCATGTGTTTCTGCACGAAAGACTCTTGCCGCGCAATGAATTCTCGGTCCGAAAAAGCTCCGAAAAATCGTGTTTTCGATGATAGAAAAACACGTCTACGATGCCTTCTCGATGCGATTATGATGTTAACATTCTTTGACGCTGTTGTCATCGCGATAAGAACATGTTGCTATCGCGATGACAACATGATGCTATCGACTTGACAACATGTTGTTATCAAATCGGCAATATGTTGCTAATTTGAAGGGGCGAGTTTTTGAGTTGACGAGTTACAAGGGGAAATGTATATTATAGCAGAAACAGGAGAGTTGTTCTCATAGAAAAAAGAAACAAGGTGGCGGATGGGAAAACCGATACACCGGCTCGTTCCTCTCCTGCGACCTTGTTTCTCGTGTCCGACAGACTTTAATTAATGTATAACTAATAGAATGTGTTTTTCATGTAAGAGATATATCGGGACATCGGTTTATCTGAAGCGGGATGTATCCACGCCTTCGCGCTGTTTCTCTTTGTAACCGCCGAAAGTATAGCTGAACGAAACACCTACCTGCGTGTAATAAGACCAACGATTGGTTATCCATTGATTGTTCATGCGTACGCGCGGACTGATACCCGATGTGTTGAAAATGTCGTTGCAGAAAAGACGCAATGTGGCTTTTTGTTTGGCAAAGCGATAGCGCAGACTCGCATCCAGACTGCCCGAAGCCGGCAAATCGTATGTTCCCTGTATAGAGCCACTATTGAAGTATCCGTTGCATTGCATCGTGATGTCCGGACGACGAGAGAGGGTGAATGTGTTGTTCAAGCTCAGGAAACAGTAAAGTTTCTGTCTGTCGAACGAGATGTCGTGAAAATCCGAGTCTTTTTCTCGCGTCCAACCACCAATTGCCGTGATACGTGTATTCGCCTGTTTCCACCATTTGATGGGAAAGTTTGCCATCACGCCTATTGACTGTTTGAAGTCGAAGTTCATATAGCGATATACTTCCTTCAGGCGGTCGGGCAGTTGATATACCGTTTGCATGGCATAGTCGTCGATGTGTTCGAACCACGCACGGAAGATATACTTGTTCTTTAATATATAGGTAAGCGAGTTCTCGTAGGAACGCGAGGGTTTCAAGAGTGGATTGCCGTGTATTTCCGAATAACCGCTGCTGCTGTAACTCACAGCGTTCTGCGTAGCCCAATAGGAAGGATAAGAAGACGAACTGTTGAACGCAAATTGGAACATATGTTCCTGACTTGGACGGAAGCTCGCATTCAGTGTGGGATAGATATTCCACTCGTTCCAGCGTTCCGTGCGATAATGTTCTGCCGCCAAAGACATTTCCAGAGAAAACTTCTTGCCGAATTCTTTGCTGAAACCTGCATAGCTGTTGAACGTTTCTTCCCGACGACGGGAGTCGAGCGGTTGTGGCAAGACGGTATTGTCGGCTTGTTTCTTGTACCATTGGTAACTGTGGTCTATCGTCGTGTTGTAAATGACTCCGCAGTTCAGTTCCCAGCCTTTGGGGAAAGTGTGCAACTGTTTTGCAAAGAAATTCCAACGGTTGATGCGTTGTCCGCTTCCGGTCAGGAAGTGGAGTGTCGTTTGTGCATCTTTGCTGTATTGTGTTTGTTCGGAAGGAGTGTTGTAATAAGTCATTTCGGCTCCCAGTTCCAAACCGAAAGGCAGGCGATAGTTCAGTTGCCCGTTGTGCAACCACGAAGTCGTGTTCTTCTTTGTGGAAGAAACGATATCGCCCCCTCCTTCAGCCTGTGAATTTCCGCTGCTGTATGTGCCGTTGTAGACGAAACTTAAGTGATGGTCTTCGCCGAATTCGTATTCGTTTCCCCAGCGCAGGCTGTGTCGGTACGAACGACTCTGTGAGTTGTCCCATGTTCGGATATGGTGTTGCGTGCCGTTGGCAAGTGTGTGTATGGCTTCTTTTTCGGATTCCTGATAATCCTTTTCATGTGTGTGTCGGTATAGGAAATCGGTGCTGTAACGCTTGTGATTGAAATTGAACGAGGCTCTTTGTTCGTAATGCGGACGATTGTCGTATTCGTACTTCGCATAGGCTTCTCCTTGAACACTGCTTGGCGTATCGGCGTCGGCTTTTTTCAGGTGCAGGTCTATCGCTGCTCCTCGCACGCCGTAGCGTGCAGGTGCATTGTACATCACTTCTGCGCGTTCTATGCGACCGGCAGGAATGGAACGCAACAAAGTGTACAACTGTTCTGCGGAGATGTTGTTTACTTTCCCGTCTATGAGAATGGCAACGCCTTGCCCGCTCAATGTCAGCGAACCGTTCATTTCCACGATGCCGGGCAATTGTTTCAAGGCTTCGTAAGCATTATCTATCGGCATACGGGCTATCATACGCGGCAAGTCGTATATCAGCTTGGAAGCTTTTGCCTTGACAAGCGGTCGTTCTCCCATTACCATTACTTCGGGCAAAGTGCGATAAAGACTGTCCACACGCCTGTCCGGTGTGATGATGCTGTCTGCACTCAGTGTTACTTCTTTCTCTTTCTCCGTTTGTGCCGCGAGCGTGAGTCCGCACATGGCTAAGGTGATGGTCATCAACAAGTGTTTCATATCCATAGTCTTTTGTTTGATGCAAAAATCAGGAGAAAAAGCTTCGCTCTGTGTTATCGTGTGCTTACCAAGTCTTACCGAGTGTTATCGCAAAAACGAGAGAGTGTAGTAGGAAATGTATTGCACGTCAAAAAAAACTGTTTTTTTTTGCTTCTTTCGTTAAAGCAAATATATTTGCTGCAGAATTTGTTTTATTGAATAAAATATTGAAACTATGAAAGCCCTGCGCAAAGAACTTGTTTTTGCTGTTACTTCCATTTGTATATGGTTCTCCTTTAATGTGATAGTAACACTCTTTTCTGATAGTAATCCCACGTTGCTTTACTTCTATCTGCTTGTTATTCCGTTACTGACATTTATATGGTATAAGGTAAGAGATGCAAAGAGCAGAACAATACGCGGGATTTGTTTGACTGCGTTTCTGATAACACTGGTCAATGCGTTGCTACGAGTATATGATGTTATCAATGCTTATTATGCATGACAAAATAGAGCCGGCTCTTCGAAGAGTCGGCTTTTTCTTTCATACTCGGGAGAAGAAGTTCGGTGGAGCGTCCTTTTGAGTTTTGTTATTTAGTCTTATCGGATGGTGAAGGCTCGGACAAAAGCCTTTATATTTGATTTCGTAATCGACACATCATCTGTTGTTTTATGAAATTACCATCCAAATACATCGCATCGCTTGTGTTATTGTCGTTCACGGCTATTTTGGCATATCAGGCTTATTGGCTTGTCAATCTCTATGAGTCGCAAAAGAGTAAAAAGGAACAACGCATCGTCGAAATCATGCAATTCTGCGATTATTCGGAGATAATGACGCGTGTAGACCGTATGCAAGAAAAAGCGTTGCATGGAGCAGTGATGGTGGAAGCCCGCATTTCGCAGGATGGAAACTCGTATGTACATAGCAGTACGCGTGTGTCCGGGCAAGACAGCAATCAGGTACAGTTCTCTATCCTGATGAAAGACACACTGAAAAACAAACCCACGAATGTAAGTCTGATAAAGGAAGGCGACAGTCTGTATATCAATTCTTCGGATAAATCATTGGACGGACGGCGATATCCTCACAAAGGAGGAATGCAAACTTTGATTATTTCTCCAAAAAAGAATACGGTAGAAGACTTGTTGGGCAATATCCAGGAAGGCGTGCATCAAGGTTTCGATATGCTGGGCGACGCGGACCTGAATACCTACGACAGTCTGCTGACGGTGTATCTGAAAAGGGAAAACCTACTATTGCCCTATCGCGTGGAAACATATATGGAGGAGCATCAGACGGTGGGCGATTCCGTTGTGAGCGTTATGATACCGATAGCTTCGAAACAAACACCGGACTATGTTCATTCGCCCTCCAACAAGAAATATACCTTTCATAACTTCTGCTGTTATATGCCATCATTAGGAGGAAAAGTATTGAGCGAGATGGCAGGAATACTACTGACTTCTTTTGTGATACTGCTGGTCTTGGCTTTTTCTTTCTGGTATCTCATTCGAGTCCTCTTGCAACAGAAACATCTGGACGAAATGAAAAGCGACTTTACCAATAATATCACCCACGAACTGAAGACACCCATTGCAGTGGCATACGCTGCCAACGATGCACTCCTCCATTTCGACGCGGAGAAAGACAGAGAACAGCGCGAGAAATACCTGTTGATTTGTCAGGAGCAATTGCAACGCTTGAGTCGTCTTGTGGAACAAATCCTTTCCATGAGCATGGAGCGACGCAAAACCTTTGCTTTGCAGATGGAAGAGATTTCCGTGCGGAAAGTCTTGGAACAACTCGTGGAACAGCACAAACTCAAGGCGGAAAAACCTTTGTTTTTCACGACCGAAGTGAACCCCGACGACTTGCTTGTGTACGCCGACCGCATACACTTCTATAATATATTGAGCAATCTCGTAGACAATGCCGTGAAGTACTCCAAAGAAGAGGCGCATATTCACATCATTGCCACAGCTGTGGAAACAGACGGAGAAAGCAAAGTTCGTATTTCTGTTGCCGACAAAGGAATAGGTATGACCGAAGAACAGCAACGCTACATCTTCGACAAGTTTTATCGCGTGCCCACAGGCAATCTGCACGAAGTGAAGGGTTACGGATTGGGACTGTTTTATGTAAAAACACTGGTGGAGCGACACGGAGGCAGTGTGAGTGTAAACAGCAAACCCGGCAAAGGAAGTACATTCACCATTCAATTATAAATCACGATGGAAAGTATAGACTTATTGCTCGTGGAAGACGAGCGGACGCTCGCCATGATACTCAAGGATACGCTGGAAGGACAAGGTTTTCGGGTGCGTGTGGCATACGATGGTATGGAAGGACTCAGGCTGTTTGCCGAAAAACGCCCCAATGTCGTGGTGGCAGATGTGATGATGCCGCGTATGGATGGTTTCGAGATGTTGCGCCGTCTTCGTGCGATGGATGCAGAGATTCCGTTTCTGTTTCTTACAGCACGTTCGTCGGTGAACGATGTGGTAGACGGATTCGAGCTTGGCGCAAACGATTATCTCAAGAAACCTTTCGGCATGCAGGAGTTGATAGTGCGTATCAAGGCGTTGCTGGGAAGAGCGCATCGCAAAGCAGAAGAGCCGGAGAAAGAAGTCTCCGTGTATGCGATTGGAGATTACCATTTCGATGCCGTTCGACAAGTTTTGACGTATGCCGGCTTGGAGGTCGAACTTTCGCACCGCGAATCGGAGATTCTGAGACGCTTGTGTCGTCATTCCAACGATGTGGTGGAAAGCAGGGCTTTGTTGTTGGAACTGTGGGGAGACGACAGTTTTTTCAACGGTCGCAGCCTGCATGTGTTCATTACCAAATTGCGCCACAAACTCTCTCGCGACGAACGTATCCGTATCATCAATGTGCGTGGTATAGGTTATAAACTCTTGTTGCCGTAGGAGACGAGGGTCTCTTCGTGTACTTTTCCAACTCCCAAACTTAGCACTTCAAATTGACTATATATTGCTGATTTGATAACAACATGTTGTCAAGTCGATAGCATCATGTTGCTATCGCGATAAGAACATGTTGCTATCGCGATGACAACAGCGTCAAAGAATGTTAACAACAAAATGCTGTCAGAACAGCTTCCTGATGGGGTGAGGAGGTGTGTGAAAGCGTGGGAACAACTCTGTTTCTGTTTTAGTTTTCTCTATACCTTTTTATATATAATACGTGCCGACGAAACTCTGTTCGTCGCTCGGAGAGACTCTCTGCAGCGTTCCGAACTCTTAACAGCGAACTTGTTAATTCCGAACCGAAAATAAATTACCTTTGTCGCCAATAGACATTTTTTTAACTCGTTCAGATAGATGAAACACTACGACAAGGTCAATAATCTGATAGGATGGCTTGTCTTTGCCATTGCCGCATTTACTTATTGCAGTACGGTAGAACCCACTGCCAGTTTTTGGGACTGTCCCGAATTTATCACCACAGGTTACAAGCTCGAAGTGGGGCACCCGCCCGGCGCACCTTTCTTCATGCTTACTGCCAACTTGTTCACACAGTTTACCGACGATGTGACGAAGGTGGCGTATATGGTCAATATCATGAGTGCATTGCTCAGTGCCACGTGTATCCTTTTTCTTTTTTGGAGTATTACGGCTTTGGTACGCAAGCTCGTTGCACCTCATGACGACAAGATGACACGGGGACAACTTATCACCATCATGGGTTCGGCTGTCGTAGGTGCTTTGGTTTATACGTGGAGCGATACCTTCTGGTACAGTGCCGTAGAAGGCGAAGTCTATGCTTATTCCAGTCTTTTCACGGCGGTGGTTTTTTGGCTTATCTTGAAGTGGGAGCGTCGTGCAGACCGTCCGCACAGCGACAAATGGCTCGTATTGATAGCTTATCTTATGGGTCTGTCCATCGGCGTACACTTGCTTAATTTGCTCTGTATTCCCGCTATTGTCTTGGTATATTATTACAAGAAACGTCCCAATGCTACACTCAAAGGCAGCTTGTGGGCGTTGTTTATTTCTCTTTTGCTCATTGTCTTGGTATTGTATGGAATAGTTCCCGGCATCGTGAAGATGGGCGGTTGGTTCGAACTCTTGTTCGTCAATGGCATGGGTATGTCTTTCAATACAGGCTTGTTCGTTTACCTTGTTTTATTGGTTTTTGCCATCATTTGGGGCGTATACGAAAGTTATACGGAGAAAAGCCCTGCCCGTATGAATGCTTCTTTCCTGCTTACGGTAGCGTTGCTGGGTATTCCTTTTTATGGCTACGGTTGGTCGGCGGCTGTATTGGGCATCTTTGTGTTGGGTGTGTTGGCACTTTATCTTTGGAAATACAAAGGCAAATACAGCATATCGGCTCGTATGCTCAATACCACTCTGCTTTCCTTTATGATGATATTCGTGGGCTATTCTTCGTATGCGCTTATCGTGATACGTTCTACCGCCAACGTTCCTATGGACCAAAACTCTCCCGAAGATATTTTCGCGTTGGACGAATATATTGCACGCGAACAATACGGTCAGCGTCCGCTTCTCTATGGACAGAGTTATGCTTCGCAACCGGAACTCAAGCAGACGGCAGACGGCTGGATGTACGAAACGGTGAAAGGCGCACCCGTCTATCAGCGCAAAGAGAAAGAACATCCGGGAGAAAAAGACAGTTACGAGAAAGTCCGCGACAAGCTGGAATACAAGTATGCGCAAAACATGCTTTTCCCACGTATGTATAGCGATAAACATGCACAAGCCTACGAAGACTGGTTGGGTGGCGTGGAAGGAAAGATGGTTCCCTATGACCGTGCCGGCGAAACCACAATGATAAAAGTACCTACGCAGTGGGACAATATCCGTTTCTTCTTTATCTACCAAGTCAATTTCATGTATTGGCGATATTTCATGTGGAACTTTGCCGGAAGACAAAACGACATACAAGGGCAAGGCGAAATAGAACACGGAAACTGGATAACGGGTATCGATTTCATAGATAAGTTCCTGGTGGGCGACCAAACATTGCTTCCTTCCGAGTTGAAAAACAACAAAGCGCGCAACGTCTACTATTGCTTGCCGTTGATACTCGGACTTATCGGTTTGTTTTGGCAATCGAGCAAGACACACTACCGCACAAATGAGTTGGGCGTTCGCGAAGCAGACGCGGCAGGTGTCCGTCAGTTTTGGATAGTATTCTTCCTCTTCTTCATGACGGGTTTGGCAATTATTCTTTACCTCAATCAAAAACCGCAGGAACCTCGCGAACGCGACTATGCTTATGCCGGTTCTTTCTATGCCTATGCCATATGGATAGGAATGGGTGTTGCGGCAATAGCAGAGATACTTCGACAACGCATCAAGTTGAATGAAACCGTAAGTGCGGTTGTTGCTTCTGTGCTCGGATTGATAGTACCGCTTCAGATGGTGAGTCAGACATGGGACGACCACGATAGAAGCGGACGTTATACTTGTCGCGATTTCGGGCAAAACTACTTGAACACTTTGCCGGAAAAGGGTTATCCCATCATTTTCACGAATGGCGACAACGATACTTTCCCTTTGTGGTACAATCAGGATGTGGAAGGAGTGCGTACGGATGTGCGTGTTTGTAACCTGAGTTATTTGCAGACAGACTGGTACATCGACCAAATGAGACGTCCGGCTTACGATTCGCCGGCATTGCCTATCACATGGGAACGTATAGACTACGTATCGGGACACAACGAATACCTGCCTTTGGACGCTACGGCATTGCCTGCCGTAATGGATTATCTGAAGAACAACAAAGAGATTTTGTATAAAGAATTCGGAGAAAACCCATACGAATTGAGCAATATCTTCCGCAAGTGGGTGCGCACAGGTGCCGACAGTGATTTCCACCGTTTCCCGACAGACAGTGTCATGCTCAAAGTCAATAAAGATGCCGTACTCAAATCGGGCATGATGATACCGCAAGACAGCATTCCCGAATACATGCATTTCTCGCTCAAAGGAAAGCGCGGTTTGGACAAAAGCGAGCTGATGATGCTTGAAATGTTGGCGAATGCAGACTGGAAGCGACCGATGTACATGGCAATAACAGTAGGCACGGAAAGCCAGCTGGGATTGTCGAAGTACGCCGTGCAGGAAGGGTTGGCATATCGTATCACACCCTTTAATACTGCCCAAACAGGCAAGCGCATAGACACAGAACGCATGTACGACAACTTGATGAATAAGTACAAATACGGTGGTGTCGACAAAAAAGGTATTTATCTGGACGAGACGGTGCTTCGTATGTGCGATACGCATCGACGTTTGTTCGTGCAGCTGGCAACCGAACTTGTCAAAGAAGGCAAGAACGACAAAGCACTCAAAGCATTGAATTATTGCGAAAAGGTGATACCGGCTTACAATGTTCCACACGACTTTATTTATGGTTCTTCGGGCGAAATGGCAAAAGTTTACCTCGCTTTGGGGCAACAGAAGAAAGCCCTTGAGATACTGGAAGCGTTGGCAAACAATTCGGTGGAATATCTTACCTGGTATCTTTCTCTCGAAGAAAAGAAACTGATAAATTCTGCGGAAGAGTGCAAGAAACACCTCTATATTCTCAACGAGGTTTGTAGAGTGTTGGAGTTGTTGAAGGATGAGAAAACGGGAAAACCTGTTGCGGCTGCCGTACATTACACGAATCTCTTCAACAAACTTATTCAAGAGTACGACCAACGTCTCACTCTTCCTTCTTGATGCTGTGATATGCTGATAGAGCGTCCCCCTCTTTTATTGCGATTGTTTTATCCATCCGCTTTGTGGCGGATGGATAAGGACGTACGCGCCGTTTATCTGACTTTCGACGACGGTCCTATTCCCGAAGTCACGCCATGGGTTTTGGATACGTTGGATAAATACGGTATCAAAGCTACGTTTTTCATGGTTGGCGACAACGTGCGCAAGCATCCCGATGTTTACCGGGAGGTGGTGAAACGCGGACACCGCATCGGCAATCATACGTTCAATCATGTGAGAGGGTTCGAGTACGATGCGGAACACTATCTGGAAAATGCACAAAAAGCCAACGAATACCTGCATACCGACCTCTTTCGTCCGCCGCACGGACACATGACACTGGCGCAGTACAAGCTCCTGAAAAAGCATTATCGCATTGTGATGTGGGACGTGGTGACACGCGATTACAGCAAACTGATGAACGGTAAGCGTGTGCTGTGGAATGTGAAACACTATACGCGTCCCGGCTCCATCATCACGTTTCACGATGCGCTCAAGTCCGAAGTCAATTTGCGCTATGCACTGCCGCGTGCCATCGAATGGTTGATAAGCGAAGGTTACGAGTTTCGTGTGTTTTGAGAAATAGTTTCAAGCAGTCATCACCGGAAAACGGTTTTACGAAAGCATGCTCCCGTCGGGGCGTGCTTTTTTGTTTTGTTGCGAGAGGATATTTCGTGCGCTATCGGGCAAGCGCAGCTCTGCAAAGGGCATAAAAAAAGGAGTACCGCCGTACTCCAACCTTTGTTAACCTTAAATCTAATACTATGAAAAACACACTACAAAGGTACGGGCTTTTTCATTATCTCCAAACAAACAGCTTAGAAAAATTTGAGATATAACAAAGTTTTGGAAAAGAGCCCTCGTTTCTCCCCGCATTTCACTTTTGTTTAAGAATTTGCATGCGAAAAACGCCGTTTTTTATTGCGTTGTTCCTCCTTGCACGCGTGTTTGCGTTTTCTTTCGTCCCCTCTTCCCACCTCGTAACTCCGAACTCCGAAACTCGTAACTCAAAGAAAAGTGTTCTGTTTTTCCTTTCGCAAAAAACTTCTCCTTGTACCTCGTCAACTCAAAAACTCGTCCCTTCAACTTGGCAACACGTTGCCAAGTTGATAACAACATGTACGCAAGTTGATAGCATCATGTTGCTATCGCGATAAGAACATGTTGCTATCGCGATGACAACAGCGTCAAAGAATGTTAACAACATAATCGCATCAGGAAGGCATCGTAGAGGCGTTTTCTCTTCAGTGGAAATCACGATTTCCGTACTTCGTACGAAAACTCTTTCGTCCCCTCTCTCCCCTCGTAACTCCGAACTCCCAAACTCATAACTCAAAGAAAAGTGTTCTATTTTTCCTTTTTCCAAAATCTCCCACTGCATGTTTTTTCGCCGGAATGCTTGTCTGCTTCGTGCAAACCACGTACGCTCCTCTCTCTCTTGCGACGCAAACGGGCTATCGGCTTCGTCTCAACTTCTTTTTGCTTTGTTTTGAGCGTATCGGGGGCTTTTCGTACCTTTGTCGCAATAAAGAAGTTACGTAACAGATACACTAATGAATCAAGAATTTGAGCTGATAGCCAAAACTTTCCAAGGGCTGGAAGAAGTGTTGGCACAAGAACTCACGGAGATAGGAGCAGGCAATATAGAAATAGGACGTCGTATGGTGTCGTTTACGGGCGACCAGCGCATGATGTACAAAGCCAATTTCAGTCTGCGTACCGCCATTCGCATCCTTAAACCGCTCAAACATTTTACAGCTGCTCATGCAGACGATGTCTACGACGCGGTGAAAGCCATAGACTGGACGAAGTATATGGACGAAGACAGCACCTTTGCCGTAGATGCCGTGGTGTTTTCCAACGAGTTTCGTCACTCCAAATTCGTGGCTTACAGAGTCAAAGATGCCATTGTGGATTTCTTTCGTGAACGCACCGAAAGACGTCCCTCCGTACGCATCAACAATCCGGATTTGCGCTTGAACATTCATATTGCCGAAGAACGCTGTACGCTTTCGCTCGACAGTTCGGGCGAATCCTTGCACCGTCGCGGTTACCGTCAAGAGCAAGTGGAAGCTCCGCTCAACGAAGTGTTGGCTGCCGGCATGATTTTGCTCACGGGCTGGCGAGGCGAGTGCGATTTGATAGACCCCATGTGCGGTTCGGGTACGATACCCATCGAAGCGGCACTCATCGCACGCAACATCGCGCCGGGTGTTTTTCGCAAAGGCTTCGGTTTCGAGAAATGGAAAGACTACGACCGTGCGCTTTTCGAAGAAGTATACGACGACGATTCGGCAGAACGGGAGTTTAAGCACACCATTTACGGTTATGACATCAATCAGCATGCACACCTCATCGCCTCCAACAATGTGAAAGCGGCAGGATTGAATGCTTGCATCCGCTTGTCGCAACGTCCGTTCGAAGACTTCGAGCGTCCTGCCGAAAAAGCCATCATGATAACCAATCCGCCCTACGGCGAACGTATCAGCACAGACGATTTGTTGGGTTTCTATAAACTCATAGGTCAGAAACTGAAACATCAGTTCTCCGGCAACGATGCCTGGATATTGAGTTATCGCGACGAATGTTTCGACCAAATAGGATTGAAACCTTCGCAAAAGATATACCTGTTCAATGGAGCGTTGGAATGCCAATTCCGTAAGTACGAACTTTTCGACGGACGATACAGAGAGTTCCGCACGGAAAATCCTAAGAAAGACGCCCGCTCCGGTCGCGACGACAAGCCTTTCCGTAAGAAAGAAAACGCCTTCCGCAAGGATGATAAAGCCTTCGGCAAACGCTCAGAAAGAAGTGCGCGTCGCGATGACAAACCGTTCCGCAAAGAGGGAAAACCGTTCGGTAAGGGAGAAAAGAGTTTCCGCAAGGACGAAAAACCGTTCCGCAAAAACGACAGAGAGGAACGCAGGGAGAATAAATTCCGTTATTCGGAAGATGCACGTCCCAAGCGTCCTTACGAAGAACGCCCCAAACGTCCGAATACGGACGACGGCAGACCCAAGCGCGAGATACAGTTCCGCTATCTCCATGCGAGAAGAAAGCCCGAAGACTTGGAAGATTGACTTCGCGCTATCATTCACTTTACAATCAATACCTTTTCGATATGCTAAAGAAACTATTATTATCAGCTTGTCTTTTGACGACTATGGCACAAGCACAGGAAATGAAAAACTTTACGCTTGCAGATGTAATACCGGGCGGAAAGACATACAGTAAAATGACGCCTGCCACCGTTCACGGTTTGGGATGGTGGGGCAATGTCTGCGTAAAGAAAACAAAGAATACCATCGAAGAAATCTCTTTGAAAGACGGTTCGGAAAAAACTTTGGTGCGTCTGGAAGAGGTGAACCTTGCGCTTCAGCAGAAAGACACAACGTATCGTGTCGCTTCGTTGATGAGTGCTTCTTTCCCGAAGCCCCATCAGCTGATGTTTGCATTGGGCAAAGGTCGTTACGCAGTGTACGATGCTGCGCAAAAAGCACTCGTTTCCACCATTCGTACGAACGCGAAAGCGCAAAATCACGACTTCTGCATGGAGAACGGACGTATGGCTTACACCGTTGGTCAAGATTTGTTCGTGACGACACCCGATGACAAATCCGTACAGATAAGTCCGGTCTCGCAAGAAAAAGGCGTGGTGTACGGACAAAGCGTGCATCAGCACGAGTTCGGTATCCGCAAAGGAACGTTCTGGAGTCCGAAAGGAAATTATCTGGCATTCTATCGTATGGACGAAAGCATGGTATCGGAATATCCTCAAGTGAATACCGCTGCGCGAATGGCTGCACATGAACCGCAACACTATCCTATGGCAGGAACGAAAAACCACAAAGTGACGGTGGGAATTTACAACGTAAAAACCGGAGCGATACACTACCTGCAAGCAGGCGACCCGGAAGACCGTTTCTTTACCAACATCGCTTGGAGTCCCGACGAAACTTCCGTGTACATGGTGGAAGTGGCGCGCCGACAAAACCACGCGAAACTGATACGTTATGAAGTGGCGACAGGTCAGCCTGCCGAAGTGATTTACGAAGAAAAACATCCCAAATACGTAGAGCCGCAATTCCCCATCGAGTTTTTGCCTTGGGACGATACGCAATTCATTTATCGTTCTCAACGCGACGGCTATCATCACATTTATTTGTTCGACTTGAAGCGTCCCGTAAAAGGCGAATGGACTTCTGCTCCGCAAGGTGAGTATTGGGCTAAATATAAAGTTACGCCACTGACTTCGGGCGACTGGTTGGTGAAAGATGTATTCGGGTTCAATGCGAAGAAAAAGACTATTCTCTTTGCTTCTACGGAAGTATCTCCTTTGCAAACGAATATCTACGAAGTAACACTCAAAGGCAAACGTACGCCGTTGGACAACGGACGTGGCACACACTTTGTACAATTCAACGAACAAGGCGACTGGCTCATCGACAATTATACGGCACACGACGTTCCTCGCAACATCACAGTACGCAAAGCGGATAAAGCCGAAGGCATCACACTACTCGATGCAAAAGACCCGCTTGTGGAAAAATGCGCTATGCCGGAAATCACGTTGGGTACGATAAAAGCGGCAGATGGCAAGACCGATTTGTACTATCGCCTGATAAAACCGCTCGATTTCGACCCGAACAAGAAATATCCTGCAGTGATTTATGTATACGGCGGTCCGCATACGCAACTTATCACGGATACACGCTTCTACGGTGCACGCGGTTGGGATATTTACATGGCGACGCAGGGATATGTGATGCTGACGGTAGACAACAGAGGCAGTTCTAATCGTGGCTTGGAGTTCGAGAATGCGATTTATCGCCAAGTGGGTACGGAAGAGATGCGCGACCAAATGGAGGGTGTCAAGCTGCTAAAGAGTCTGGGCTATGTGGATGGCGAGCGCATCGGCGTACACGGATGGAGCTACGGTGGCTTCATGACCACCAACTTGATGTTGACGTATCCCGATGTATTCAAAGTAGGTGTGGCAGGCGGTCCCGTCATCGATTGGAACTTCTATGAAATAATGTATGGCGAACGTTATATGGATACACCGCAGGAAAATCCCGAAGGTTATAAGAAGAACAACCTGAACCTCCGTGCCGGCGACTTGAAAGGACGTTTGCAAATCATTATCGGCGGTATGGACCCCGTATGTTTACCGCAACACAGTTACACATTCCTTCGTGCCTGCATAGATGCGGGTACACAACCCGATTTCTTTGTCTATCCGGAAAGCGGACACAACATGATTGGTCCCGAACGTGTACATCTGTACGAGCGTATCACACGCTACTTTAAGGACTATTTGAAATAAATTGTTTACGCTATTATTTCATAAAAGAATTGTTGTTCTTAAATGGACTGAAAAGT
The DNA here is from genome assembly GCA_041814865.1 of Phocaeicola sp. Lineage (GTDB taxonomy): Bacteria > Bacteroidota > Bacteroidia > Bacteroidales > Bacteroidaceae > Phocaeicola. The sequence continues at coordinate 21,072 of JBGXXU010000160.1, forward strand.
CAAAAGCCCTAACAAAAAACATCCTGATAATTAAAGATATCACAATGAAAATATAAAAACAAACTTTATACATGCATAAAAAAAGAATACATACAGTTGTTTTATCAACGATACTTTTCTCGTATATTTTTTTGTTGCAGAGTTGTTTAAAGGATATTCCCACAAAATCTTTTAATGACCCGAGAATAGTATTTCCGCCAATATACAACTCTATTCTAAATGATTCTCTAAGTTCTTTAATTAACTACCCCAATCCTTTTCTAAAAGGGATCAATAGACCTATCGTAACTCGTGAAATTATCAATTCCAAATATCACTTGGCATTTACTGATTTGATTAAATACAATGATGTCTGGTATATTGCTTTCAGATTTTCTGATGAGCATGTAGCTACCAACTTCGGACATATTATTATCGCAAAAAGCGAGAACTTAGAGACATGGAAATCTGAGCAAATTTATATGCAAAATGGGTATGATTTAAGAGATCCAAAGTTCTTAATCAAAGATAGCGTATTATGTATCCATTTTCATTCAACCACAATTAAGCCCTATGGAGAGTCAAGAAATGACTACATAGCTAAGTATAATCCTAAAAATGACAAATGGGGAAATGCAATTAAAATAAATAAGAATACTAATAAAAAATCTTGGTTCTGGAGATTAACCGAACATAACAATAAGATATATACAATAGCTTATCGTGTTGGAGAGCCATTAAAACTTTTTACAAGTAATAATGGAACTGACTTTAAAGAACTATCTATTTTTACAGATATTCAAGGTAGACCATCCGAAGCAACCTTACGATTTAGTAATGATGTTGTTTATGCACTTATAAGAAGAGAGGAAGGCGGAGCACTTCTTGCCCGCTCCTCAGTTCTAGATATGACAGCTTGGACATTTATTGACCTCCCTTGGGAGAAAATGGGAGGACCTAACTTTCTTATATATGAGAATAAATTGTTAATAACCGGTAGAGTAAACGGGCTAGCCAAGCTCTTTAGTTATTCGTTAGATGCCAATACTCTCAAAGAAATCGCAACATTCCCAGGAGGGATCAAAGAAATGGGGTATTGTGGAATGTATATTGAAGATGAGTTTCTGTATATCTCTTACTATACGGGAAATAACAATGGTGGGTTTTGTCTTAAGATTTCAAGAATTAATTTAAAGGAGTTGTCCGCTCAATTATAATGTATAAGAATGTTTTCATAGTCTCCAAACCATTGCAGTATTTTAATGCAACCAATATTGCCACTGTAGGATATAGGATTTGTTTATTGGTAAATAACTTCTATGATGCAGAAAATGTTTATTATAAAATAAAGAAGGACTCTTTGTATTGGGATAAAATACTCTTTTTTGAAACAATGCAAAGTGCATATAGGTGGGTGTTAGATAATAAGAAAGATATTGAAGCTCTTTTTATAGATAGTGATTACGGGGCGACAAAGTATAAAATATTAAGCCAAATACGCAATATCGACATATTTCTCTATGAGGAGGGAATAGGGAACTATAGGAAAAAACTAAAAGAAAAGGGAGTGATAGGTACCTTGAAAGAGTTCTCCTATAATCTTTTAGGAAACAGGAATTATTTAGGTGGCTCCAAATATGTTAAGGGTATTTATTTATACGATAAAAACCGCTTTAAAAATGTTCACCCAAACTCTCTCAAACCTATATATGAGTTTAAGGAATCATTTATAGAACACTTAAAAAAATTTCGAGACAGGGATGTTTTCTTGAATAAAGATACGCAGAAGATTCTTGATGAAGTAATCGATAAAAAAGTTTTTCTATACTTAACCTCTTGGAGTATTTTTCCACAGATTGAGGAATCACTAAAAGAATATTCTGATTACAGTAAGATAGTGAAACCTCATCCACACATAAGAAAAGATACAAATAGCTATTTCCATAAATTCGACTATGTACTGAAAGGCTCTGACATTGTAGAGATATTTATTTACGAATTGTTGGTTAAGTCCGAAGAAGTAGTAGTTGCTCATCACGGCACATCTTCGCTAATGTACTTTCTTGATTGCCCAAAGTTGAAAACAACCATTATCCGTCAATCATGAATAAAATACTAATAATTTTATTCTCTATTATTTCTATGGGGTTAATGGTTTTCTCCATAGAGCCTATGAGTAATTTTTCAAATAGAGTCTTTATATCATCGCTGTTAATTCAGCTTATAGCCGTTTTTTTTATTTTCCGTAAGGAGAATACACCCTATTCTCTTAATAAAATAGTATCTCTGTTTGTTTATTTTTTTTATGGAGTGGCTCCTTTGTTACAGTTCTATGATGGAGCTTCTTTTTTCGGAGCACGCCCTCTTAAAGAAGCAGAGTATTTTTACATGAATCTGCTCATAATCTTTATATTTCTATTTTACCAGATTTCTTATTATTTCTTTTTGCAGAGAAAAATCACCAACAGTCGTATTCGTTTTTTTGAAAAGTTCTCATTAGCCCAAAAGCTCAATCCCACACAAACTATTTTGCTCATAGGGATTTCTCTTTTCTCTTTTTTCATAGTTTTTTGGGCAAACAACTTCAACCTTTTCAGTTTGTTTTTTAGAGGAGGAGCATTGAAAGAGTCAGCCGTTGAATCTGGCACGACATCCCTTATCATATTTAGAACATTTCAACCGTTAGCAATGATGTGCTTACTCTATTATATTTTATCTCCTTCCAAGAAAAAAGTCGTTTATTTAATGCTAACGGTTTCAGCACTACTTACATGTTTTCCATTGGCAATGGCACGTTTTTCAGCAGCAGCCCTATATATTCCTTTGTTATTAATAGCAGTGCCTATTATGCGGAAAAAAAATATCTTTTCATTGTCCGTGGTAGGGGGGCTGTTATTGGTTTTCCCTTTTCTGAATAACTTTCGGTATTTCTCCGAAAATACCGAAATAAAAACGGGATTGGATTTAAACATGTTTTTAGCGGGAGACTTTGACAGTTATCAGAACTTCACATTGATAGTTTTCGAGAATATTATCACTTGGGGACGTCAGTTGTTGGGAGTTCTACTTTTTTGGTTGCCGCGAAGTTTTTGGCCTGATAAGCCCATTGGTTCCGGAGCTTTTATGGCTCAACAAGAAGGCTTCTTTTTTGACAATGTTTCCTGTAATTTTTTTGCCGAAGGATATATAAATTTTGGTTTTTGGGGTCTTGTATTATTTGTCCTGCTTTTATCATTTGTTAGTGCTCGATTAGATAAGACATATTGGCAAATTATATATAGTAAAAAACATAGCTATTTCCACGTCATCTATATGGTTTTGATTGGAATGCTATTTTTTATCCTTCGAGGTGATTTGATGAGCTCTTTTGCCTACACGGTAGGGTTTCTTATATCTATTTGGTTTGTGTATAAAGTGATGAAAATGACCGCGAAGAAATGAGATTATTGCAAATAAATACCGTAATAAACAGTGGTTCTACCGGACGTATAGCGGAAGAAATAGGTTCGAAAGTTATCGAGGCTGGAGGGGAAAGTTTTATAGCTTTTGGTCGCAAAGCAGAACGCCCCAGCAAATCGCATAAAATCCGGATAGGCAACCAACAAGACATTTTTCTTCACGGAATAGGAACACGGCTGACAGACAAGCATGCTTTTTTTTCAAAAAGAGCAACAGAGAAATTGATAGAAGAAGTAATAAAAATCCACCCGGATATCATTCATTTGCACAATTTGCATGGCTATTATTTGAATATCAATGTTCTCTTCGATTATCTTTCAACTATTGATACACCCATAGTATGGACTTTGCACGATTGTTGGTCCATTACAGGACATTGCCCTTATTTTTCATACATCAATTGCGAAAAGTGGAAAACACATTGCATCAACTGTCCACAGAAGAAAGAATATCCGGCAAGTTTTTTACTGGACAATTCATATAGCAATTTCGAAACAAAAAGAAAGCTGTTCACATCCGTAAAAAATCTTACACTTATACCTGTTTCACATTGGTTGGAAAATTTATTAAGAAAATCGTTTCTACATACCTACCCTATCCAAGTAATCCATAATGGTATAAACTTGGATGTATTTAAGCCTATCCCTACACATAGAATAAAAGAGAAATACAATTTATACGACAAATTTGTTGTGTTGGGTGTTGCAAGTATATGGGATAAGAGAAAAGGATTAGCTGATTTTATAAAGTTAAGCAGGTTGCTAAGAAATGATGAAATACTTATTTTGGTCGGATTAACCGATAAGCAAATAAAATCATTACCCCAAAATATCATAGGGATTCAACGAACAGAGAATGTAAACGAACTGGCAGAGTTATACTCTTGCGCAGATATATTTGCTAATCCTACATGGGAGGATAATTATCCTACAACCAATTTAGAAGCAATCTCTTGTGGAACACCAGTTGTAACTTATAAAACAGGGGGAAGTCCCGAATCTATTTCGGCAGATACGGGCTTCGTGGTGGAACAGGGCGATATAACAGCTTTACGAAAGGTGTTGAACGAAGTGAAATCCAACGGAAAAAAGTTTTATCAAGAAGCCTGCCGAAAAAGAGCTCTATCACTTTTTCGAAAAGAAGACCGTTTTGAGGAGTATATGCTTTTATATGAAAAATTATTGAGCGATAAAAAATGAAGAAGATACTTACCCTCATTATGATTTTGTTGAACACCTGTCTGTGTATTCACAGCCAAGTGCACATTTCAACCAGAGGAAACGATAGTTACGACGGTAGCAAAAACCATCCGGTAAAGAGTCTGGAGAAAGCCATAGCTATCGTCTCTCATCTTAAAAATGAAAATCAAAAAATAGTAATATGCGGAGGCGTATACACCCTAAAAACATCTATCAATATAGACTCCGAGTTGTGGAAAGGGCAGAAGAATCTACTTATAGAAGGAGATAAAACCAATATGCCGATTATCAAAGGAAGCGTTTCTGTCGGAAATTTTACAAAGCAATCAGGCAAATTTTGGACATTAGACCTTTCTTCTTTTTTGAAAGACAATGATATAGATGTCCAACAGATTTTTGTAAATGGGAAAAGAGCCACACATGCTCGAACACCCAATTTGGATAAACTTTACACCACCTTAAAAGTAGAAGAGAAGAAAGATAAAGCCAATAAAAAATCGTTCCATACAGTTTTTTTGACTCCAGAACAGTGGGATGTCTTCTATGCGGCAGAAGATAAAAAAGACATTCTTGCAGCATTCAACCATCAGTGGAACAGAACGCGAGTGCGTATAAAAAAGAGTGTTCCGGAAACAAAATCAATTCAAGTAGAAACCTCTCTTTTTCCCGATTGGATAGCACTTGGCAAGGCTTCTCAATTTCATTTCGAGAATTCGTTGAGTTTCTTAGACTGTAGTGGAGAATGGTTTTTGGATGATAATAAAATTCTATATTACATGCCACGTGAGGGTGAAGTCTTTACTAAGACGATTGTAGAAATTCCTCTTTTGAATGAACTTTTGAAGATTGAGGGAAGTGCCGAAAAAAAGGTAAAGAATATCACTTTCAGAAATATATCGTTCCAACAAACCAATCGGTTAATGCCGTTGCACGGTGATATGCCTGCTCAATCGGCATCACACACAACCGCCTCCATAACATTGAATTTCGCAGAAAATATATCCTTTGATAATTGCGAGATTGCCAATATCAGCAACAATGCCGTATGGATAAGAAAAGGATGCAATAATGTGAAAATTCTAAACTCATATATCCATGATGTAGGTATTGGCGGCATCAAGATAGGAGATTTTCTCCCTCCTTCAAGCACAAAAATCGCCACAGGCAACATTGTCATAGAAAATAACATTATCAGACATGGCGGACAAGAAATTCCAACAGGAGTAGGAGTCATTATATTTCATTCGGGAGGCAATATTATAGCTCACAATGAGATATCTCATTTCATATACTCGGGCGTATCTGCCGGATGGGTATGGGGTTATGGAAATAGCGTTGCCCAAAACAACAAGATAGAGTATAATCATATTCATCACTTAGGCTTTTCTCAATTGAGCGATTTGGGTGGTATTTATACATTGGGGCCTTCTTCAGGAACCCAAATAAACAATAACTTAATCCACGATATTTTCTCGTATGACAACAAAGGATGGGGTATTTATTTAGATGAAGGCTCGTCGGATATTTTAGTAGAAAACAATTTGGTTTATAACTGTAAGAGTGCCGGTTTCCATCAGCACTATGGAAGAAATAACATCGTTAAAAACAATATCTTCGCCAATCAGGTAAACAGTCAGTTGGAAGCTACTCGAAAAGAAAAACATAATTCATTTACCTTCACAAACAACATTGTTTATTATACTACCGGGAAACTTTCTGGCAGAACAGGATGGGACATCGTAAACTTTGTTTCGGATAACAATATTTATTGGAATCCAAAGCAAAAAGAGGTGCAGTTTTACAATACCTCTTTTGACCAGTGGAAAACCAAAACTCTCAAAGATAAGTCTTCACATATCATAGACCCACTGTTTAAGAATCCGGAATTGAATGATTTTACGTTTAAGAGCACCTCTAATGTGAAGAAAATCAAATTCAGACCTTTCGATTATCGGAAAGCGGGTGTAACCGGTTTCAATAAATGGAAAAGGATTCTCTAATAATACGACAAATGAAAGTTTCTATTGTTACAGCAACCTATAACAGTGCTTCTACTATTCGAGATACCATTGATAGTGTGATAGCTCAAAATTATCCCGACATCGAACACATTATTGTGGACGGTGTAAGTAAAGATAACACACTCGACATAGTAAAAAGTTATGGAGATAAAATCGCCAAAATAATTTCCGAACCCGACAAAGGGATTTACGATGCGATGAATAAAGGCATACAAGCTGCCACAGGAGATATTATCGGGATACTAAACTCAGACGATTTCTTCACATCCGAAGATGTGATAGCTACGGTAGCAAAAGTCTTTGAAAACAATGATATCGACGCGCTATATGGAGATGTTCATTTTGTAAATCCAGAAGACTTAAAGAAGTGTGTCAGATATTACTCCTCCGCAATCTTCAAACCATCTTTATTTCGCTATGGTTTCATGCCGGCTCATCCATCGTTTTACATGAAAAAATGTTGCTATGATAAGTTTGGACTATATTCACTCGATTATAAAATAGCATCCGACTATGACTTATTGATTCGTTATTTATATAAACAGAAAGTACGTTACAAGTATATAAAAAAAGACTTTGTAACCATGCGTACAGGAGGAGTAAGCACCGAGAGTTTCCACAATCGCATCTTATTAAACCAGGAAATAGTAACTGCTTGCAAGAAATACGGCATCTACACCAACCTCCTCCTTTTGTTCCTGAAGTATTTATACAAAGTTTTTGAATTAAGAAAATGAACATTCTCATCACAGGGATACAAGGTTTTGTGGGGTCTAACTTCACGAAGGCGTGGAGCAAAAAACATACGTTGTACGGATTGGACATAAACCGTTCTGCCAAAGAAGGGGTGCAAGAGTTGTATGCGTGGGAACAATTAGGAGAAATTCCGGAAGTGGACGCCATCGTGCACCTGGCAGGAAAGGCACACGACACGAAAAACAAAAGTCTGTCGCAAGAGTATTTCGATATAAATACAGGACTGACACAAAAGATTTTCGACTACTTCCTGCAATCGAAAGCACAAACCTTTATTTTCTTCAGTTCCGTAAAGGCTGCGGCTGATACCGTAGAGGGAGAAATGCTGACGGAAGAAGTCGCTCCTCGACCCATAGGACCATACGGAGAGTCGAAAATCAAGGCAGAAACATACATCCTGAACACGCTAAACACGAACTCCACAACACAAGACAAGCACATCTACATTCTGCGTCCGGCGATGATTCACGGTCCGGGCAACAAAGGTAACCTGAACCTACTATATCAGGTAGTGAAAAAGGGCATTCCATGGTTTTTGGGAGCTTTCGAGAACAAACGCTCTTTCTGTTCCATCGACAACATAATCTATGCGACGGAACAATTGATACTACGAAAAGATATAACCAACGGTATTTATCATGTGTGCGACGACGATGCAGTTTCCACCAATGAGTTGATAAGACTGATTGCCGCATCGGAAGGCAAAACCGCACGTATCCTGAACATTCCTCGCGGTGTCGTACAGATGCTGGCAAGTATGGGAAGCCTCTTGCATTTGCCGTTGAACAGGGAACGACTGAAAAAACTCACCGAGAACTATATCGTATCCAACGAGAAAATAAAGCGTGCCTTGAATATCTCCGCCTTCCCCACCAAAGCCCAAGAAGGCTTGTCAAAAACATTCGACAGTTTCAAACTAAAATAAAACCTATATGTTACGTTTCTTCGATATCATCTTTTCTTTCTTCGGTCTTCTTTTTCTGCTGCCCGTAGGTGTGTTGCTTTATATTATCGGGTTGTTCGATACCGGTTCTCCGCTGTTTCTGCAAGAAAGAGTGGGAAAAGGCAAACGCCCCTTTACCCTGATAAAGTTTCGTACCATGCGAAAGGGCACACAGTCTGTCGCTACGCACCTCGCCAACCAAAGCTCCGTGACCCAATATGGCAAGTTTCTGAGAAGAACGAAGTTGGACGAGTTGCCCCAGCTTATCAATGTATTGAAAGGCGAAATGAGTCTTGTGGGAGCACGTCCCAATCTTTTCAACCAAACGGAGCTGATAGAAGAACGAGAAAAAAGAGGCGTTTATCATCATCTGCCGGGTATCACGGGATTGGCACAAATCAATGAGATAGATATGTCCACGCCACGACTGCTTGCCGAAACGGATGCACGAATGTACGAAACACTGGATGTCAAAGCCTACTTCCGTTACATCTTTGCCACCGTCGGCGGAAAAGGACAAGGCGACCGTGTGAAAAAGACAAACTGACAACAACCTGCAAAAACACAAGCATCCCCTGCCGCACGCATACGTGCGACAGGGGATTTCTATTTATCCACAAATGCTACTGCGCAACTTCCTTGCCAGCCGCAGTCCAGGCAGTAAAACCTTTTGCAAGTTCGTAAACCCGATACCCCCGCTCGGCGAGGAGACGTGCCGCTCTTTGGCTGCGCTTACCGCTGCGGCAATAGAGAGCCACAGGACGTTCTTTTTGCAAAAGCGAATCCGCTTTTTCCACAAAAGTACTGTCGAGGATATCCATGTTGATACTACGGGGAATATGCCCCTCGCGATACTCCGATGCAGTACGAACATCTACACATTGCACACCGGGGTCGGCAACCAACGTGGCAAACTCTACAACGGAGATGGTTGTCACCTTTTCTCCTTTCTGACAAAAAACGAGGGAAAACAACACCCCTATGCCGAATAATAGTTTCATGGCCGTATTCTATTTTAATTTACCACGTAAAAGTACGACAATCCGACGGTTTCTGCATAAATATACACTCCTCCCTCGTACCTCGTCAACTCATAAACTTTGAACTTCAACTTAGCAACATATTGCCCATTTGATAACAACATGTTGTCAAGTTGATAGCATCATGTTGCTATCGCGATAAGAACATGTTGCTATCACGATAGCAACAGCGTCAAAGAATGTTAACAACATAATCGCATCAGGAAGGCATCGTAGAGGCATTTTTCTTTCATCAAAACAGGGTGTTTTCGGAGCTTTTACGGACTGAAAAATCATGCCACAGTCACCGAATTTCGTACCGATACACGAGTGCGACATTGCATAAATATGCAGAAAAAGGGCACATTCCTGCATAAATATACATCGCCACATCTGCCCTTCGCCAACAGGTTGCCATGCAAAGACCTTATCATTTTTTGTCGCATTTTGTCATGCGAAAACGATGAAATAACTCCATGTTCCGCCCCCCAAAATCATCCGCACATCATGCCTCTACACCGAACAAAAGAAATCCGGACAAAAAACTCTACATCTTTTTGTGAAATATAAACACATTATTATAACTTTGGGGGAAAGCAAAAGTTTTGCTACCATTTATACACCGTACGAAAGCTTTTATTTAGGAAAACCGACCTATGAAAAAGTATATATTTCTCTGTTTACTCTTGGTGCTATGTGCATGCAAGAATAAAGTACAAAACGAAGTAGAAGAAATTGTGCGCGAATGGAGTGGAAAAGAAATTCTTTTTCCGGACAATCTTGTGTTCACCATACAAGGAAAAGATACGGTAGACTTTCCCATCTCAACGGAAAAATACAAAATACTGACCTATGTGGATTCCACAAATTGCATCGGTTGTAAACTGCAATTGGACAACTGGAAAAAATTGATGAAAGAGACAGACTCCATCGTTCCGAACAAGGTGCAGTTTCTTTATTTCTATTCTCCGAAAAATAAACAAAACATTATTGGCAATTTCAAATCGGCAGGTTTCACACACCCTGTTTGTATAGACGAGAAGAAGGCATTGGATGCGTTGAACAAGTTTCCCCGATACGAAAACTTCCAAACATTCTTGCTGAACAGAGACAATAAAGTCCTCGTGGTAGGTAATCCCATCCACAATCCTTATATACAAGAACTGTATATAAAAACCATAAAAGGAGAAACAACAGAACCCATATCCGAGAAATCTCCTGCACTGACAGAAGCAGAGGTAGAGACACACAGACTTTCATTGGGAGATTTCTCATGGAAGCAACCGCAAACAGCCACTTTCAAGTTAACGAACAAAGGCAATCATCCTTTGGTGATACAAGGCATCACCACATCCTGCGGTTGCATCTCCATAAAACATACCAAAGCACCTATCAAACCCCAAAAAACGGCACTCATAGAGATAACCTACAAGGCAGACCATCCCGAACATTTTGATAAAACACTGACCGTATATTGTAATACTCCGGCATCGCCCATCGTATTCCGGGTATCGGGAAATGCCATATAATCATGAAAACAGCCGTTTCATAACCCAAACATCAAAAGAAAGGAGGAAGAAAATCAACACCATCACCTTATGAATATCGGTAGCACAGCTGCCATTCCGTTGAAAAGATAAATACGGACATCATTTATATCACTAATCAAAAAACAAGCAAGATTATGAAAAAATACATCAAGTTTTTCATTGCCACTTTGTTCGTTGGCTTTGCAATACATGCGGTTTACGCATCCCAACGTGCAACAACTTCAGATTTGCTCTTGGATAATATCAAAGCTTTTGATAAAGGAAAAATCAATCCTCTTTGTCCTAATGGATGTATTGAACCAATCAAGAACCCAAAGGGTTGTAAATGCTACGGAAATCATCTCGAGTATGACGAATATGATTGGGGAGATAAGAAAATAGATCCAGAAGAGATTACTCAACAATAGTGTTAACAAATGAGCTTGGTTAAATCCAAGCTCATATATACCTAAAATAAAAAAAAGAAAATGAAGCATATACTATGTATCTTATTGTCTGTATTATCTCTGTACAGTTGTACGACAAAAAACGAAAACGGTACTGCAGACAAGCACCACAAAAAGTGGGACAAGGTAGTGAACATCAAAGACAAGGTAAAGAAAATACAGATAGACGATACCTTCATTGGAAGAGTCA
>JBGXXU010000161.1:0-15331 GCA_041814865.1 Phocaeicola sp.
TATGATGTTAACATTCTTTGACGCTGTTGTCATCGCGATAGCAACATGTTCTTATCGCGATAGCAACATGATGCTATCGACTTGACAACATGTTGTTATCAAATCAGCAATATATAGTCAATTCGAAGGGATGAGTTTTTGAGTTGACAAGGTACGGGAAGTGTTTTGCAAAATGGCATCCCGAGCATAGCATACATCTGCTGTTGCAATAAGAATGCGGCGTGTCAAATCGGCTTCAGCAACACAGTTTTGCGCAAGCGAAACACACAAAAAAAAAGAAATCCTGTTTTCACACGGAAACTCTCCATCTTCATATCCCATCGAGGTAAAAACAAGACCCCGTCCGAAGCTATTTCGGACGGGGTCTCCTGTCTTTTATCTAAAGTGTTCAGAGCTTACGCAAACGTAAGCTATTCATGACCACGCTGACACTGCTCAATGCCATGGCAGCACTTGCCCACATCGGGTCGAGCAGAAATCCCCAAACGGGATAAAACACTCCTGCCGCTATGGGCACCCCGATAAGATTGTAGATGAAAGCCCAAAACAGATTTTGGCGAATAGTACGTACAGTAGCACGAGACAAGCGAATGGCATCGGAAACCTTTGTCAAATCGGATTGTACTATGGTCATCTTTGCTACATCTATGGCAATATCGCTACCTTGTCCCATCGCGATACTCAAATCTGCCTGCGCCAAAGCCGCACTGTCATTGATACCATCGCCCACCATACCCACACAGTGTCCTTCGGCTTGCAAACGACGGATATACCCGGCTTTTTGTTCGGGTAAAATCTCCGATACGTGATGCTTTATTCCGCAACGAGCGGCTATGCTGTTGGCAGTGGCTTCATTGTCGCCCGTAAGCATATCTACACGAATACCTGCATCCTGCAAGAGAGCAATAGCCGTCGCCGAACTTGGTTTAATTTCGTCGTGAATGGCAAAAACCGCTATCGCCTCGTTGCCTGCGGAAAACCAAACCACACTCTTCAGTTCTTCCGCCCAACGCACAGCCGCATCTTGTAGCTCTTTCGGAATATCAATACGCTCCGCTTCCATCAAACGACGATTGCCCACATAAAAGATGTTGCCATTCACATGCGCCTTGACGCCCATTCCCGTGATACTTTCCATTTCGTCGAGCACCATTTCCTGCGCTTGCAAATATCGCGTGAGTGCTTCTGCCAACGGATGCTCCGAACGTTTCTCTATACTATATAATATGTGTTTCAGTCTGTCTTCTCCATGTCTCCACAAAGCATTCGTTACTTCGGGTTTTCCTTGCGTGATGGTACCCGTTTTGTCGAGTACTATCACATCGACTTTCTTCGCAATTTCTATACTCTCCGCATCTTTGACAAGTATGCCCCACTCTGCCCCTTTGCCTATTCCCACCATGATAGCCGTAGGCGTGGCAAGCCCTAAAGCACACGGACAAGCTATCACCAAAACGGTAACGGCAGACAACAAGCCTTGTGTAAAGCCATCATCGGGAGAAAAGACCATCCATGCAATGAAAGTCACCATAGCAATGACAATAATGACGGGTACAAAAACCGATGCTATCTTATCCACCAACCGTTGCACAGGTGCCTTACTGCCTTGTGCTTCCTGTACCAGGCGTATGATACGTGCCAACATGGTGTGTTTGCCCACCTGCTGTGCTTCGAAAATGAAACTTCCTTTTTGATTGATGGTACCTGCAAAGACTTTGGTATTTATCGTTTTCTTGACGGCAAGAGGCTCCCCGCTCAACATACTTTCGTCTACGTAAGAGGCGCCTTCTATTACGATACCGTCCACAGCAATGCGTTCGCCCGGCTTAACGCGTATTCTATTGCCCGTTTGTACCTCTTCTATGCGAACAATACGTTCCGTACCCATTTCGTTTACAAGTGTCACCGTATCGGGTTGCAATCCCATGAGTTTTTTTACAGCCGAAGAAGTATTACGTTTGGCACGTTCTTCCAACATACGCCCCAAAAGAATAAAAGCGATAATCATCCCCGACGCTTCGAAGTAGACATGGGTATGCCATCCTTTTGCGTGCAAAAAATCAGAAAAGAACAAGTTGAACAAACTGAAAACATAAGCAATACCCGTACTCAACGCCACAAGACTGTCCATATTGGAAGTTCCATGCTTCAGTTGTGTCCAAGCATTGATAAAGAAACCTCGTCCCAGCCACAACACGATAGGAGTAGCAAGCAACCAAGTAACCCAAGGCATCCAATCAGTATCCATAAAAAACATACCTACTATCATCAGAGGAAGAGCAAAAGCCCACGCCCATAATGTACGTAAACGCAAATCGTGATAATGTTCGGCATGCACGCGCTCGGCTTGCTCCGAAGTTTCTTTCTCGTCATCCGCAATCAAGAGGTCGTACCCGGCATCGACAACAGCTTGTCGCAACTGTTCGGGCAAAATGATTTTTTCATCATAAGTCACTTGTGCCAATGCCGAAGCATAATTAAGACTTGCGTTTATCACTCCTTCTTGCTCTTGTAAAGTCTTTTCCACGCGTGTGGCACAAGCCGCACATCCCATCTTCAATACGGGAAAAGTTTTCTGCTGTATCTGTGTTGTTTTCATTGATTCTAATTTATCTCTTGCAAAGATAGGGCAAAAAGCCTCCTGTTATCCTCTTCTTATATTTGTCAGTCACCGGAGAAAAAAAATCCGCACGAACACCCAAAGCGCTCGTGCGGATACTTACTTATTCTTTCTTGGTCGGCGGACGAAAATATCAGTCTATTATCTCGAAACCACAGTAAGGAACCAAAACTTTAGGAATACGAATACCTTCTGCCGTTTGATTGTTTTCGAGCAAAGCAGCTAAAATACGTGGCAAAGCCAAAGCCGAACCATTCAATGTATGACACAATTCTATCTTTCGGTCGGCATTACGATAGCGACATTTCAAACGATTGGCTTGGTAAGTATCGAAGTTGGAAACAGAACTTACTTCCAGCCAACGCTCCTGTGCTTCGGAATACACTTCGAAATCGTAACAAAGAGCTGCGGTAAAACTCATATCTCCACCACACAAACGAAGAATACGATACGGCAATTCCAGCTTTTGCAACAAGCCTTCCACATGTGTCAACATTTCTTCGTGCGATTGACGCGAATGCTCGGGTTTGTCTATCCGCACGATTTCTATTTTCGCAAACTCGTGCAAACGATTGAGTCCTCGCACTTCTTTCCCATACGAACCGGCTTCACGACGGAAGCATTGTGTATAAGCACAATTCTTAACAGGCAAGTCCTTTTCATCCAAAATCACATCGCGATATACATTGGTTACAGGAACTTCTGCCGTAGGAATCAAATACAAATCGTCCAATCCGCAATGATACATTTGCCCTTCTTTGTCGGGTAACTGTCCCGTGCCATATCCCGAATCCGCATTGACCACAGTGGGAGGTATGAGTTCCGTATAACCTGCACGATATGCCTCATCAAGGAAAAAGTTGATTAAAGCACGTTGCAAACGCGCTCCTTTACCTTTATATATAGGAAAGCCTGCACCTGTTACTTTCACACCAAGGTCGAAGTCTATCAGGTCGTATTTCTTTGCAAGTTCCCAGTGTGGCATTGCATCTTTCGGAAGAACTTGTCGTGTACCTCCTTGTTTCACCACTACATTGTCTTCGGCAGATTTTCCTTCGGGAACTTCATCGTAAGGGATATTGGGAATACCACAAAGCAGTGTACGCAACTCTTCTGCCACCGCGTCCATTTCTTCTTGCAACGCTTTGTTCGTTTCTTTGATTGCTGCTACTCGTTGTTTTGCCTGTTCGGCTTCTTCCTTTTTTCCTTCTTTCATCAAAGCACCGATGGCTTTGGATATTGCATTGACCTCAGCCAAATTGCCATCCAGTTTACTTTGTGCTCCTCTGCGTTTTTCATCAAGCATCAATACTTGCTCAATGGCAATTCGTGCATCTTTGAAACCTTTCTTTTCCAAACCACGCACTACTGCTGCTGTGTTGTCTGTTATCTGTTTTATTGTAAGCATATCTGATTATCTTTTGTTTCTTTAGTTTTAGGATTAGTCTTGTATCGCTTCACGGATACGTACCAATTTAGTCAATAACGGCTCCATCAAATCCAACTGCAACATATTGGCGCCATCGCTTTTCGCCACAGCAGGGTTTTCATGTGTTTCCATGAAAAGGCCATCGACACCCACTGCCACACCGGCTCTGGCTATCGTTTCTATAAGTTGTGGCATTCCACCCGTCACACCCGAAGTCTGATTGGGTTGCTGTAAAGAATGCGTAACATCGAGCACTACGGGGAAACCGAAAGACTGCATCGCAGGAAGTCCGCGATAATCCACTATCAAATCCTGATATCCGAACGTAGTACCGCGCTCCGTCAGCATAACTTGTTTATTACCGGAATCCACTATCTTCTGTGCAACAAATCGCATCGCTTCTGCCGAAAGGAATTGCCCTTTCTTCACATTCACAATCTTTCCCGTACGAGCCGCCGCTACCAACAAATCCGTTTGTCTGCAAAGAAATGCAGGTATTTGTAATATGTCCACGTATTCTGCTGCAAGTTCTGCTTCCTCAGGAGCATGTATGTCCGTAACAACAGGAATGTCGAAAGTTCGACGTACCTTTTCCAAAACACGCAAAGCCTTTTCATCACCAATTCCCGTAAAAGAATCGATGCGCGAACGATTGGCTTTGCGATAAGAACCTTTGAATACATAAGGAATACGCAGACGATTGGTAGTTTCCACCATACGTTCTGCTATACGAAGTGCCATCTCCTCGCCCTCTATCACACAAGGACCGGCAAGCAAAAAGAAGTTTGCTCCTGCAGTCAAGTCTGCTATTGTTTGTTTCATATCATTTCATTTAGGAATAATCAATGTCAATGATTCGTGGTCTATATATATTTTCATGGGAAAATGTTGTTCCAACAAAATGCGCCCGTCAAGACTGACTTCTGCGTGTTTTGCTTCCAGAATACGCACTTTCTTGGTTCTGTAAGCCTTCACATTGCGATGGTTCAAGAAGCGTCCCTGTTGCAACATCCACAAACCGGATATCAATTCTCTGATACTGGGACGATAAATAATGGAAACGTCCAGCCAACCGTTGTAAGGAACCGCGCTTGGCGTCAAGCCATATCCTCTCGCACTGCCGATAGCCACCGTCATGATACGTTCGTCTATCGTGTCGTTGTTTATCTTCAGTTTCATCTTATAAAGCTTGCGTTCCCAAATCAGAAGAAACAGCGAAGCCAAATAAGAGAGCAACGGTATTCCCCAAAAACGTTTGGTACCATGCGTGATACGCACAATTCTTCCCACCAACCCCAAGTATATGGCATTGACAAAATAGCGTACCACGAGTTTTTCTCCATTATTATACTTGAATACACCTACATCTATTTTGCGAAGACGACGGTTGATAATCATATCCACCGCTTCTCTGTAATCTTCGGTATCTATTCCCCAAAACTTGGCAAAGTCATTGCTTATACCATTGGGAATGATACCCAATGCTATTTCGCTCTTATTCTCCGCTTCGGAGTGCATAATCCCGTTTACAGCATCGTTGATAGCTCCTTCACCGCCTACCACCACGATGGTTTGATAGCCATTGTTTGCCAGCGTACGCACCAGTCGTTCCACGGAACCGAAACCTTCCGACTGCATATAGTCGAATTTTACGTCCTTGCTTTCCATGTAGTCTATGATTTCCAGCCAGCGTTTACGAGCTTTCTTGCCGCCTGCTTTGGGATTATAAATAACTCCCCATCTATCGGGATGTACTGCCATATTACTTCTTTTTAGAATTTGTGTGTATGCTTATAAGTTCCAATATCTTATTGACTTTTTCCTGCATGGGTTGGTTTGCATCTATCCAGCGAATGGTAAAACCTCTGCGTTCCATTCCTCTGAACCAAGTCATTTGTCGCTTGGCAAATTGATGGATGGCGATTTCCAATTGTTGCACCATTTCATCGTAAGATAATTTTCCGATGGCGTATAAAGTAAGGTATTTATATTCCAAACCGTAATAAATCAAGTCTTCGGGAGCAATTCCTTTTGCCAACAAGCCCTGCACTTCCTGTATCATGCCTTGCTGCAAACGTTCGTGCAAGCGGCGGGTGATTTTCTCTCTGCGCAATTCCCGGTCGATGGAAACTCCTATCAAAAGGCTGTTCAACGCAGGAAAAGGTATTTCCTTCGATGCGTGTTGCAAATTGTACTCGGCTATTTCGATGGCGCGAACAGCCCGTTTTGCCGTATCGACATCGGTAGTATTGTGCAACGTCTTATAAGTGGAAAGGATTTTTGTCAACTCATCCAACGACTTATGTTCCAATTCCGCTCGAAGTACGGGATTTTGCGGTACCGTAAGCAGACGGTATCCTTTCAGAACAGCCTCCACATACAGCCCCGTACCTCCGCAGAGTATGGGAAGACGTTCGCGACTTTTCACATCTTCGTAAGCCGAAAGAAAATCCTGCTGATATTGATAAACATTGTAGCGTGTACCGGCATCCACGATATCTATAAGATGATAAGGGATGGTTTTATCGGAAAGCGTGTATTCTGCGATGTCTTTTCCCGTTCCCAAATCCATTCCACGATATACTTGTCTGCTATCACCGCTCAGTATTTCCGCACCAAGTTGCGATGCCACAGCCACAGCCAATGCAGTTTTACCCGAAGCCGTAGGTCCCACTATTGTCAGGAGGTCAAGTTTCACCGTTCGAAAATATGATTTAAGAATCCGAGTACAAAAATAGTGCAATTATGGTATTCCCCATCGCGCTATCCGCCATAAATTCAGCGCGGAGATGTAAGATATATTTTCAAAAGTTCGTCTGCCGTATTCACTGTTTGCGGACAAGGTATGGCAAGTTCTGTTTTCAAAACCTGACAGGTGATTCCTCCCATTTTCGTACGAAACTCCTCCACAAATTCTTCCGTACTCTTCCCCTGTTCGGATAAAATACGTTTCGCTGCATACAAAGCTCCGCAAATCCCTCCTTCGGCACGTCCTCCTCCCTTACAACGAAAGTTGTTTTCTATCTCTTCGTCCGAGAGAAGCGTCAGCGACTGAAAGTGTTTCTCTATGGCTTGCGCACAATTCCAATTGTTCGGAGCAGCATGAAAATACTCCACTGCACGTTTACTTTTATTGTCAGTCATACATCATACGTTTATAATGACACAAATGTACAGGTTTCGTCGGATATCCCGATAAACAACAAAGCCCAAGAGTAAGTGAGGCGGCATGAACACCCGTAGGTTTCCGCATAAATATACACTCACCTCTCGTACCTCGTCAACTCAAAAACTTAGAACTTCAAACTGATAACATGTTGCCGATTTGATAACAACATGTTGTCAAGTTGATAGCATCATGTTGCTATCGCGATAAGAACATGTTGCTATCGCGATGACAACAGCGTCAAAGAATGTTAACAACAAAAACGTATCGAGAAGGCATCGTAGAGGCGTTTTTCTCTTATCAAAACACGACTTTTCAAGGCATTTTCGGACCGGGGAAAGAGGGCGGGAATATCCATATTTCTCACAAGAATACATGGTCGACACGGTATAAATATGCAGAAAAAGCGCGTTTATTGCATATTTATGCAATGAAGCATCCCCATTATTCAAGCGTCGCTCGATGCAGAACTCCATAAACAAAAAGCAAACGGACGGCTTTTTCCCCGTATATTAAGAGATATAAATACATTGTTACCGAAGCTATCACGATGAAAAACAGACATAAAGGCAAAGAACCGCATCGTCTGTCAATTCGCATAGCAAAAAGATTTCATTGTTTAGCGAAAAAAAATGCAGAAATCTTCAAAATATCAAATTATATTAGTTACTTTGCAATAACCTCGAAGTAGATAAAGACCAATCTTTACCATGCTTTTTATTGCTTAACTTAAGACTATAGATACATGGATTCGAACGAAACGAAACCCCTCTTGACACCATCCGACCCTGTTCGAGATGACGAAGTACAAGCGACCGATTGCTCCCAAGTTACCGAAGAACTTACCTTATCAGAGTTGCAAGAAAAAGAGAACGTCGCCCAAGACGACACAGCCATGCAAACTTGCGAAACTCCTGCGAATACCATGTATTCTACTCCCGACGAAAAGACAGAAATAGAAACACTGCTCGAACGCATGCAGGAATTGATTGCTCCGCAGCAATCTGTCAACAATCCGCGTCATTCGTTCAAACAGCTGCAAGAAGCATGGAACAAATTGGAGAACACTCCGGAAAAAGAAGAAAAAGAGAAGCTTTTCCAACAATATGTAGATGACTATTACAACAAACAAAAGCTCAATCAGGCATTCCGCGAATACGACCAGAAGAAAAATCTCGAACTGAAGACACAATTATGCGTGGCTGCCGAAAAGCTGGCAACCGACAACGACACCATTGCCGCATTCCATGCTTTGCAAAAACTGCATCAAGAGTTCCGTGAAATAGGACCCGTTCCCAAAGAACAAAAAGAAGCTGTTTGGGAAAGATTCAAAGCTGCGTCTTCCATTATCAATAAAAGACATCAGGCTCATTTCGAATCCATCAAAAAACGAGAAGAAGAGAACTTGGACAAGAAAACCGTGATTTGCGAAATAGCAGAAGCCATGGACTTCGACAAGTTTACGACTTTTGCCATATGGGAAGAAAAAACCGCCGAGATTTTGGCTTTGCAAACAAAGTGGAAAACCATAGGTTTTGCTCCTCAACGTATGAACGTCAAGATATTCGAACGCTTCAGAGCTGCCTGCGATGCTTTCTTTTCCAAGAAAAGCGAGTTCTACAAGACCATGAAAAACAATATGGCAGCCAACCTTGAACACAAGTTTGCACTGTGCGAAAAAGCCGAAGCACTGAAAGACAGCACGGACTGGAAAGAAACCACAGAGGAAATGGTACGCCTGCAAAAAGAATGGAAAACCATAGGTCCCGTAGTAAAGAAACATTCGGAAACCGTATGGAAACGATTTATTGCAGCGTGCGACTACTTCTTCGCACAAAAACAAAAAGCCACTTCCGTACAATCCGAAGAAGAAATACAAAATCTCGCAGAGAAAGAACGACTTTTGGAAGCACTGAAACAACTAAAAGAAACTCCTCAAGAAGAAGACATCGAGCAATCGTTGCGAGACATCATCAACGAATGGAACAAAACAGGCTTCGTACCTTTCAAAGAAAAAGACCGCATCAATGCTCTTTACAAGCAACTTATCAACGCTTTGTTCGAACGCGTACATATATCGAAAGACGAACAGCGTCTATTGCTTTTCAAAAACTCTTTGGGCAAAGACATAAACACGGCAAAGGAATACGACAAACTGCAAAAGACAGCCAAGACACTCAGGAACCAAATTCTCAATTACGAAAACAATCTGGGCTTCCTGAACCTCTCTCCTCAAAAAGGCAATGCACTCATAGAAGACTTACAACACAGAGTAGAACGTCTGAAATCAGAGTTGGCACTGACGGAAATGAAGTTGCAAGTCATAGAGGAGCAACGTGAAAATAAATAACTCCCGTACTTTTGCAGTAAAACAATATCGCACAAAGAATCCGCCGAAAGAAAGACAGCTTTCATCGGCGGATTTTTCCATTCTGTCGCACCACTGCAAAATAGTAAAGGCAATAAGGAAAAAAATCGCTATTACTTCCTATCTTTGCCCGTAATAACTAACATTCAATTAGAAAAGATATGGCAACACCCGAATTCAAGTATCAACCCATGTTCGAACACGGACACGATACGACAGAGTATTATTTGCTCACAAAGGACTATGTGTCAGTAAGCGAGTTTGAAGGAAAACCCATCTTGAAAATAGAAAAAGAAGGTTTGACAGCTATGGCAAACACGGCTTTCCGCGATGTATCTTTCATGTTAAGACGCTCACACAACGAGCAGGTAGCCAAAATACTTCGCGACCCCGAAGCCAGTGAAAACGACAAATACGTAGCATTGACTTTCCTTCGCAATGCAGAAGTAGCAGCCAAAGGTGTACTTCCTTTCTGTCAAGATACAGGTACAGCCATCATACACGGCGAAAAGGGACAACAAGTATGGACAGGTTATTGCGACGAAGAAGCCCTTTCGCTCGGTGTTTACAAGACTTATACGGAGGAAAATCTGCGTTACTCTCAGAATGCGCCCCTCAACATGTACGACGAAGTCAATACACGTTGCAATCTCCCTGCACAAATCGACATAGAAGCCACACAAGGAATGGAATACGAATTCTTGTGCGTGACAAAAGGCGGCGGTTCTGCCAATAAAACTTATCTCTATCAAGAAACCAAAGCCATCCTTAATCCAGCCACACTGGTTCCCTTCCTCGTGGAAAAGATGAAGACTTTAGGTACGGCAGCGTGTCCTCCTTATCATATCGCATTTGTCATCGGTGGAACTTCTGCCGAAAAGAATTTGCTGACAGTGAAATTGGCATCAACACGTTTTTATGACAATTTACCGACAATAGGCAACGAACACGGACGCGCTTTCCGCGATGTGGAATTGGAAAAACAAGTACTCGAAGAATCATACAAAGTAGGACTTGGTGCACAGTTCGGCGGTAAATACTATGCACACGACATTCGCATCATCCGCCTACCAAGACATGGCGCTTCATGCCCCGTAGGAATGGGAGTTTCTTGTTCTGCCGACAGAAATATCCGTTGCAAAATCAACAAAGACGGTATTTGGATAGAAAAGCTCGACAGTAATCCGGGAGAACTCATTCCGGAAGAATTACGTCAAGCAGGCGAAGGCAATGTTGTAAAAATCGACTTGGACAAACCAATGAAAGAAATACTTGCAGAACTGGATAAGCATCCGGTATCTACTCGTCTCTCACTCAACGGAACCATTATTGTGGGACGCGACATTGCACATGCCAAACTGAAAGAACGCATAGACAATGGTGAAGGATTGCCACAATACATCAAAGACCATCCTATCTATTATGCAGGACCTGCAAAAACTCCTAATGGAATGGCGTGTGGTTCGATGGGACCTACTACTGCCGGTCGCATGGACTCTTATGTCGATTTGTTCCAATCACATGGCGGTTCCATGATTATGCTTGCCAAAGGAAATCGCAGTCAAGCCGTGACAGATGCTTGTAAGAAATACGGCGGTTTCTACTTGGGTTCTATCGGTGGTCCCGCAGCTATCCTTGCACAAAACAACATAAAAAGCATAGAATGCGTGGAATATCCCGAACTCGGCATGGAAGCTATTTGGAAAATACGCGTGGAAGACTTCCCTGCTTTTATTTTGGTAGACAATAAAGGCAACGATTTCTTCAAACAAATCAAACCTGCATGCGGTAAGTAACAAACAACGATTTTGTTTTCTTGTCGAATAAAGCTAAAGCCGTTTCAGCATGATAATTCACTGAAACGGCTTTACTTTTACAAGTATTATCCAAGCATAAACTGGGAGAAACACATTAGCATACGAAACACTTACATTATAAAGAAAAGCATTTCTTATTTCATCGGTATTTTCTCTTTTCAAGAAGAAACCACACGAACTTCACTGCGTGAATTGTCTACACGTGTTACCTGAATTTGTGTACGAATACGTTCTTTCAAGCCTTCCATATGACTGATGATACCGACTTTTCTATTCTCGCTCATTTGCAAGCACTCCAAAGCATCGATAACAGTAGACAAGAAATCCGCACTTAATGTACCAAAACCTTCGTCAATAAAGAGTGTATCCACAGCAAAGCCTTTACCGCTCAACGAAGCAAGCCCTAATGCCAACGAAAGCGAAACCAAAAAACCTTCTCCCCCCGAAAGATTGAAAACGCCACTCAAAGAAGACTGATAACAATCTCTTATCAGAATGGTCAACGAACCCGGCTGACACTCCATTTGATAACGGTTGTTGAATTTGCGTAAGTAGATATTGGCTCTTCTCAACAAATCGTTCAACACGAAACTTTGAGCGATGGTACGAAACTCTTTTCCGTCGCTTCCTCCGAAGTCTTTACGTAATTTTTCCCAAGTTTCCCATTCCGCTTTTTGTGCTTGCAATCTTTCCAAAGTTT
This sequence comes from Phocaeicola sp., assembly GCA_041814865.1. GTDB lineage: Bacteria > Bacteroidota > Bacteroidia > Bacteroidales > Bacteroidaceae > Phocaeicola. The sequence continues at coordinate 12,101 of JBGXXU010000161.1, forward strand.
GTTGACGAATACGCAAATTTTCCTCGTGCAAGTCGAGTTCTGCTTTTACTCCACCTATCAATCTGTTTTTCTCTTCCGTCTGCAAGCGCATCGTCTCTATTTCTCGCGATATAGTTTCGGGGTCTGCTTCGGATAGTTCCGCATTCTTCTCCTCCAAACTTTTCTGAGCAGCAAGATATTGTTTCCACTCTCCTTGCCATTCCACTGCTTTCTGCTCCCACACATAGATTTCTGTCTCCTGCTCTTCGATATTCTTGCAAGCATACAAATCCGTGAGACGTTCCTCTCCTATTTGCGGATGAGAAAAATAAAACTCTTGAAGTTCCGCCCTGATCTGTTCCAACTGTTTATTCGCCTGGTTACGTTGTTCGGACAAGATGATGACTTTGCTTTGTAGCGTTTGCACGAAATCAGAAATATCTTCCACCCGTATGACATCGGAGGTATTCAAAGTTTTCCAGTGCGGATTTTTTTCCCACAAAGTCTGTTGCACTTGAACAACGAAAGTCATCTCTCTGTTCAGCTGAAGAAGATGGTTTTCCAGATTGCTGGCTGTTTCTTTCGCTCGCATGTAATCCTGCGACCGAAGTTTCAGTTTTTCCAGAAATCTTTTCGGTTCTATGTTCCAATCCTCTTTCCACTTTTCCCACGATATAAGCAAACTCACTTCTGCCAACGCTTTATCTATTTGTTGTTGAAGCAATCGGACTTGTTGTTCATTTTGCGACAATGATAAATGCAGTGTATCATATACCCGTTGTATATCATTGAGTAGAGTTTCCGCTTTTTTGATATTGGTCTGTATTAGTTCGCTTTCTTTCAGTAACTCTTCACGTCGATATTGCAAAGACTTGATTTGCGACAAGACTTGGGCATTCTCTTCCAACTTCTCTCGTACATTTTTTGCTTTTTCCTGCAAAGCAACTTCCAAATCCTCTGTCAACTCCGAAAAGCCCACTCTACCGATATCTTCCAATAACGTCCGACGAGCATCCAGATAATTCTCTTCTGCCAACAATAATGTTTTTGTCAGTTCACTTTCTTGGGCTGTTTTCTGTACTATAGACTGTTGTAGGAGTTTCAATGCCAATTCAGCATCGCTTTTTTCTTTCTCTTTTTCTTCTAATTGCATACGATACGGAGCCAACAACGAAATAAAACGCTCTTCGTTCAACACCTCTTCTATTCGATGACCGCAAACCGGACAATCATCGCCGACAGACAACAGACTGCGTATTTCCCTCACTTGTTCTTTCGTACCCAATTCGACCTTGTCGAAAGCAGTTTTGGTATTTCGATAAGCAATCGCGGTTTCAAGGGTTTGCTTTTCCGCATCGGGCAATCGTAGTTTCAAGCCTTTCAATTCCTGCTCATACCGTTCACGTTCCGCAACTCCGGACGCATATGCCTGTTTTTTCTCCAAAAACATCTTTCTGTTGGTTTGAGCTATGGTTATTTGTTGCGACAATGCCAGATAGTTTTCCCTTTCTTTTTCCACTTTATCGGGAGAAAGCGCATCTATGGCTTCTCTGTTTTCCAAAAGCAAGTTTCGATGTGTCTTTTCTTTTTCTACAAGCAAACACAGATATTCGTGTGCTTCCTGCTTTTCCTTTTCTCTATTCGGCAGTTGTTTCGATAGTTCCTGCACCTTATTTATATATGATTGCATTGTCAAACGATCTTCCATCACGCGAGAAAGCGTGCTCACTATCCCCGATGCTTGCTCATACATCGCTCGGTGCGGCTGCTCAGTCTGAAGAACGTGGTTCAACGTATCGAGTTGGATTTGTGACTGCTGTTTTTCCGCCTGTTTTTGATTGATGATAGCCAACAAACGCACATAATCCTCTTTCAACACCTTCTCATCTTGAGCACAACGCGACAAAATCATTTCCTGTTGCAATCGGGTTTGCAGTGCAGTACGGGCATCTGTCGTCTGCTTCCAATCGGAAACCCATGCTTTCAAAGCCAAAAAATCGGCAGAAAAAAGTTTATCGTCTATCGTTTTGCGAATTTTCGTCAATCGTTCGCACTCTTGTTGCAAGCGTGCACGTTCCCTGCATCTGTTCAATAGTTCTACTTGTAAGAGGCGACGGGTATCTATTTGTCTCACCTCCGTTTCCCATTCCGCTTTTTTGTTGTTTCGTTCCGCTATTTCTTCGTCGGTCAACAACTTTATTCCCTCCATTTCACGCAACAGAGTTTGATAAGCATTGCGTTTTTCTGTTGCAGTATCGAATATCTTTATACCTATCTTGCTATAAATATCCGTTCCCGTCAACTTTTCAAGGATAACGCTTTTCTCCTTGTCTTCGCTTTTGAGGAAACGCATAAACTCTCCCTGCGCCAACATGGTAGTACGACAGAATTGTTCGAAATCCAAACCAACCAATTCGATGATACGCGTCCGTACTTCTTCACGTTTTGTCCAAATCTCATTGTTGCGCAAACGATGCAACTCCCATATCACGTTTTGTATCTTACCGTCTACTTTCTTGCGTGCACGAGCCACACTCCAGCGTGCTTTGTACAATTCATCGTTGGTAGCGACAAACGTAAGTTCCACACTTGCCTCTCCGGTATTGCGACGCATCAGCTGATTTACGTTGTTGATGTTGAGTACTTCCTTTCCATCTCCCAAGTCTTGCTCGAACTCTCCTTTCACCGCACTTCTGAAACGGGGAGTATCATTGTACAAAGCCAAACAAATGGCATCGAGAATAGTGGTTTTTCCGGCTCCCGTATCGCCTGAAATCAAGAACAAAGAAGATTCGTTCAAAGCTCCTCGCGAAAAGTCGATGACTGCATGCTCGATAGAGGCTATATTGTGTATGACCAATTGTTGCAACTTCATAACCTGCCCTCCTCTTCTACCGCTTGAATAGCCATGCGCATACACTCTGTCAAATCTTCCGGCATTTCCACACCGTACTTTTCCACATAAAAACATCGGGCTATTTCCAACGGATGCTTGCTGCGTATCTCTTCCAACGAATAGCGAGTGCGCTGTTCGTTGGAAGTGCCTTCGTGTTTGTATGTAGTTTTAATGGTGCAAAACGTGGCACGCTTGTCTTTCAACAAGTGAGAAGCCTGCTCGTTGGCATCGACAGGCAAGTGGTCGGTAATCAACACATTCAGACGAATATATGCTTCCGTATCATCGTCTATCGTATGTTTCAAGACCTCCAATACCTCGTCCCATGCTGCCGGTTCTTCGGGAATTGTCCACAA
>JBGXXU010000162.1:0-26702 GCA_041814865.1 Phocaeicola sp.
AACATTCTTTGACGCTGTTGTCATCGCGATAGCAACATGTTCTCATCGGGATAGCAACATGATGCTATCGACTTGACAAGATGTTGTTATCAAACTGTGTTCATGTTATCAATTCGAAGTGCTAAGTTCGAGAGTCGACGAGGTACGAGAGGAAGTGTAGATTTATACAGAAATGTCTGCCTGCGAAATTCATCGGGAAATGCGGCAAATCCATCGTTATGTTTTTCCATATCTCTATTTTTTGTCGTAACTTTGTATAGAGAATACGATAGACTTATGGAAGAAAGACCTGTTCTAAAAAAAAGACATATTCTTGCAATAATTTCTTTTTTAGCCCTTGTTGCTTGGGTTATAACTCTTGTGTTGATACCTATATTTCTTTGTTTGGGGTATAAAACGGCTACCGCGAATACCTTCGTCATTTCTTTTATTCCATTCGGTATTTTCTATTCCGGCTCATTGATTCTCATGCCAATTATGTTTGAGGAGGATGATAGACGAGCCCGCGGGGAGGATTAGCCCCTTTTTTCGACAAGCGACTCAAATCTTCTCAAACTCTCTCCGCCGTTCACAGCAGCAACAGCGGCTTACGGGCTTTGAATTCCACCAAGTATTTAGTATTTTTGCGCCTCGATAACAGAAGAAATACAGACACATATATGTTCGACAACTTAAGTGAAAGATTAGAGAAATCGTTTAAGATTCTGAAAGGTGAAGGCAAAATCACCGAAATCAACGTGGCTGAAACCTTGAAAGACGTGCGCCGTGCCCTGCTCGATGCCGACGTGAACTACAAGGTAGCCAAGAACTTCACCGATACCGTAAAAGAAAAAGCACTGGGACAAAACGTGCTCACAGCCGTGAAGCCCAGCCAATTGATGGTGAAGATAGTACACGACGAGCTTGCCGACCTCATGGGAGGCGAAACCGCCGAAGTCAATCTGCAAGGACACCCTGCCATCATCCTCATGTCGGGTTTGCAAGGTTCGGGTAAGACCACATTCTCGGGCAAACTGGCTCGCATGCTCAAGGAAAAGAAAAAACGCAAACCTCTGCTTGTTGCCTGCGACGTATATCGCCCTGCCGCCATCGAACAGCTGAAAGTATTGGCTACGCAAATAGATGTGCCTGTATTCTTCGACCTGGAAAGCAAAAATCCCGTAGACATCGCACAACGCGCCATACAGGAAGCCAAAGCCAAAGGTTACGACCTCGTCATCGTCGATACAGCCGGACGTCTGGCAGTAGACGAAATGATGATGCAGGAAATAGCAGCCATCAAACAAGCCGTCAATCCGCACGAAACACTATTCGTGGTAGATGCCATGACGGGACAGGATGCCGTGAACACGGCAAAGGAATTCAACGACCGCCTCGACTTCGACGGCGTGGTATTGACGAAACTCGATGGCGATACGCGCGGTGGTGCGGCATTGTCCATTCGCTCCGTCGTGAACAAACCCATCAAATTCGTCGGTACGGGAGAAAAACTCGAAGCCATCGACCAGTTCCACCCGGCACGTATGGCAGACCGTATATTGGGAATGGGCGACATCGTATCGCTTGTGGAACGCGCACAGGAACAATACGACGAAGCCGAAGCCAAACGTCTGCAAAAGAAAATCCAAAAAAACCAATTCGACTTCAACGACTTCCTCTCGCAAATTCAACAAATCAAGAAGATGGGAAATCTGAAAGACCTCGCTTCCATGATACCCGGCGTAGGCAAGGCGTTGAAAGATATAGATATAGACGACAATGCGTTCAAAAGCATCGAAGCCATCATCCACTCCATGACTCCGAAGGAACGCACGAACCCCGAAATACTCAATTCTTCGCGTCGCGCACGTATCGCCAAAGGTAGCGGAACCAACATTCAGGAAGTAAACCGCCTGCTGAAACAGTTCGACCAAACGCGCAAGATGATGAAGATGGTCACCGGCAACAAAATGGCAGGTTTGATGCAAAAGATGAAGCGTTGAACAGCCGATAATGCACAATCGCCCAAATACGAAAAGTCGACAAGCAAGCACGAGCTGTTTTCTTGTCGACTTTTCTGCTAAATACACTTCGCTATGAACCCTTATTCCATTATCGACAAGTATTATCCCGAAGACAACCGTTTGCGAGAAATTCTCATTCTCCACAGCGAAGACGTGGCACGCAAAGCCGTAGCCATCGCACTGTCGCACCCCGAACTCAAAGCAGATACGGATTTTGTGAGAGAAGCCTCTCTCTTGCACGACATCGGTATTTTTCTTACTCACGCCCCTGCCATCGAGTGCGTGGGGATACATCCCTACATTTGTCACGGTTATTTGGGAGCCGACTTGCTTCGCGAAGAAGGTTATCCGCGCCATGCACTCGTATGCGAACGACATACGGGAGCAGGCATCTCACTGCAAACCATCATCGACGGCAATCTGCCCATACCGCATCGGGAGATGTTGCCCGTCAGCATCGAAGAACAAATCGTCTGTTTTGCAGACAAGTTTTTCTCCAAGACTCACCTTGGCGAAGAAAAAAGCGTGGAAAAAGCACGAAAAAGCATCACAAAACACGGCGAAGAAGGTCTGGCGCGTTTCGATGCCTGGTGCGAGATATTTTTGTAATGCTTCGGCTATCGCGGCACATGTACCACACGCATCCCGACACTCTCCGAACCACACCGAAGGAATAAGGACAAAATAAAATCTCCCTTTCAACCGTACCGCGTCGAAAGGGAGATTTTCTATTATACTGCTTGGTTTCATTACAGCGACTGCATATCGTTCAGTCGTTTGTAGTAACCGTTCATCGCCAACAAACTATCGTGTGTACCACTCTCTACGATGCGTCCTTCGTGCATCACACAGATTTCATCGGCGTTCTTGATGGTGGAAAGACGATGCGCGATGGCAATAGTTGTGCGCGAGCGCATCAAGTGTTCGAGTGCTTCTTGCACCAGTCGTTCGCTCTCCGTATCGAGAGCAGACGTAGCTTCGTCGAGTATCAGTATGGGAGGGTTTTTCAGTATGGCGCGAGCGATGCTGATGCGTTGTCGTTGCCCGCCGGAGAGTTTTCCTCCTCTGTCGCCGATATTCGTGTCGTAACCGTCGGGAGTTTCCATGATAAAATCGTGTGCGTTGGCTATTTTGGCAGCCGCCATGACTTCTTCCAACGTGGCATTCTGCACACCGAAAGCTATATTGTTGAAAAAAGTATCGTTGAAAAGTATTGCCTCTTGATTGACATTGCCTATCATGGCACGCAAGTCGTGTATCTTCACATCCTTTATATTCACACCGTCAATCAGAATTTCTCCCTCTGTCACATCATGATAGCGTGGCAACAAGTCCACAAGCGTAGACTTTCCCGACCCCGATTGTCCGACGAGTGCGATAGTCCTGCCTTTCTTCACCGTGAGATTGATATCTTTCAACACCTCTCTGTTTCCATCGTACGAGAAGTTTACGTTTTTGAAGACGATTTCATCTCCGAACTGTTTGATTTCTTTAGCATCCGAAGATTCGATGATGGTATCTTCCGCTTTCAATATCTTGTCGATACGTTCCATTGATGCCAAACCTTTGGGAATGTTATAGCCGGCTTTGGAAAACTCTTTCAAAGGATTGATAAGGCTGTACAATATCACCATATAGAAAATAAAAGTCGATGCGTCGATGGAAGCATGATTACCCAAAATGAGCGTACCGCCGAACCACAAGACAAACACGATGAGTATCGTACCGAGGAACTCGCTCATGGGATGCGCCAACGCCTGACGTGTGGATACTCTCGTGTTGGCTCTGCGCAACTCATTGCTGCACCGCTCGAAACGTTCATTCATTTTTTCTTCGGCTATAAAAGCTTTGATGATACGCAAACCGCCCAGCGTTTCCTCCAACTGCGTCATCGTTTCGCTCCACTTGTTTTGTGCATCAAGCGACTGGCGTTTCAAAGCGCGACCGACACGCCCCATCACCCAACCCATTACCGGTAATACCAACAGCGTGAAAAGCGTCAGTTGCCAGCTGGTAACAATCAGCGTAGTGAAATAAAAGAGTATGAGAATAGGGTTCTTGATAAGCATATCCAACGAACTCATGATAGAGTTCTCCACTTCCATCACATCTCCACTCATTCGTGCAATGATATCCCCTTTTCGTTCGTCCGAAAAGAAAGCCAAAGGAAGCTTCACCACCTTGCGATACACCGTAACACGAATATCTCGCACGATACCCGTTCGCAAAGGTATCATGATGGCAGCCGAGCCAAAATAACAAGCAGTCTTGGCAAATGTCATCGCTGCAAGGAAGATACCGAGATAAAGTAAGGTGTTGGCTTCGCCATGAGTTTCTATCAGCGAAGAGACATAGTAGTAAAAGTTATTGACCGCCACATCTTTCAAATCACCGCTTCCCCACTCCATGAAGCGATACACTTCTTCTCCGCCATCGGTCTTGAACAAGATGTTGAGAATGGGAATAATCAATGTGAACGAGAATATATTGAATACGGCAGACAGTATGTTCAAGACAATTGCTCCACCTAAAAAGCGTTTGTAAGGCGAAACAAAACGAGACATTACTTGAATAAACTCTTTCATTCTTTATGAAATTGATTTGTATTAAAGATTATCGGGGCTGATAAAGCAGGTTATTGCTATTCATACGCTCCATGTATTGTTGCAAGAAAGATTTCAGTTCGAGTTCAAGACGACGGACATCCACTTTTCCCACAAGATTTTCTTTTAGCAATCGGTCGGTTTTATAGGCATACACGCCTGTCACTTTCTCACCATCGAACTGTATCACGTAGTTGCCTTTATAATAATGATAAACTCCTGCCACATCATTGAAAGCAAAAGTTTCTTCGGGCGGCGTAGAAAACAAGTCACAACCGAATGCCACATAAGGCTTCTTATATCCTACATAATTAAGGACAGTAGGCATGATATCTATCTGTTGTGCTATACCGGGACGTACTCCTTTGAGCGAACCGTCGGGCGTATAGAATATCACAGGTACACGAAATGTTCCTACCTCCGTATTGTAGACATCGTAAGAAGGCGCATTGGTATGGTCGGCAGTCAGTACAAAAATGGTATTCTTAAACCAAGGTTGTCGAGAAGCCGTTTCAAAAAAACGTCTGACAGCATGGTCGGCATAAGCAATGGTACGATGGATAGGTTTCGGACCTTCGGGAAATACTCCGTCGTATCTGTCGGGAAGGCGGAAAGGATGATGCGATGAAGCTGTAAACACACTTGTACAGAACGGTTCTTTCATCTTGGACATCTCATTTGCATAGTATTGCAAAAACTCCTCATCCCAGATAGCCCAATGCCCATCGAAATCTTTATCATTATTATACTCTGTACGTCCGAAGTAATCTTGAAAGCCTGCCGTACGGGCAAATGCCATGAAGCCCATGGAGCCATTGAATGCTCCGTGAAAAAAAGCCGTGTAATAACCGTCTTTGCGCAACTCCCCCGCCACGCTGGTAATATCATTCAATGACGCCGGTGTCAAGAAAAAAGATTCTACGGCTTTGGGAATACTCGATAGAACAGAAGGCATCCCATCTATACTGCCTCGCCCATTGGCAAAAGACTGTTCGAATATCAAACTTTCCTGTACTAAAGAATCGAGAAAAGGCGTATAACCTTTGTACTTACCTCCATCCAAATCCTTGTTGAAAACACCGAAATACTCCGTACCGAAACTTTCGAGTATCAATATCACCACATTTTTTCGTTGTCCGGCAATACTGTCGGACGGCATGTGTACGGGATTGAAATAAGAAAGCATCTCCTCTCTATCGGTAAAGTATTGCGGTACGACAAAGGGCTTTTTGGAAACAGTACGGAACATGGAGAAAGGCGTGTTCAATACGATAGACGTTTCTATCGGTCTGTCTACATATTGATTGGCATTGCTGATAGTAATAGGATGTATAGCCGTTGTAAAGCCTCCGCGCATCAATCCCACATTGAACGGTATGACGAAGAGAAAGAACAATCCATAAACCGTATAATAACTCTTCAAGTTACGCCCAACCGTGAGTTTTGGCTTACGATACAATTTGTACATACCCCAAGCCAGCAACACAGTCAATACTACAAGATACCAATGCTTCAACAACTCGATACCGAAGATACCACCCAAGTTTTGTTCCTGTGAGAATTGACTGAAAACAGAACAAGTAGTACGACGGTTGCTGTAAGCGAAATACGCCGTATCCATAAAATTCATCACAACACACAGCGTATTAAAAATGACAAATATCCACTTCACTACTTGATGATAGACGGCTTTCTCTTTCCAATGCAAAGGAAATAGCAAACATACCGTAACAAGCGCATTGGCATAAGCGATGGCAGAAGCATCGAACTTCAACCCTGCGACACACATTTCCCACAAACGGGAAGAAGTAAGCTCCGGAAAGTACGAAAGGTTTTTCCACACGAACACCAATCTACATATCATAAACACAACATAGACGATGAGCAGATTGTAGAAATAAATACCTATTGTATAGAGAGCATCTCTCCAGCTATTATTTTTCATCTTATTCTTTTACTATTATTTGCCGAGGACGATAATCACAAGTCAATTGTTCGTAACACAGCTTCAACCAAATGATGGAACAAGGCAATACCTTAAGCGCATAAGGACGTACCATCTCCTCTCTTACTATTTTAGGGATTAAGTCGGAAGCTCCGAAACTACCCAATATCACTGCAAAGATAAGTAAATACAAGTCCGTGCGCCCACGTGTCCAAGGAGCCGTGATGTACCACAGTGCAACACCCACACTCGCTATAATATAGGTACTCGTTTCGCTTCCTGTACTGAAGAGCACAACAAACATCAACACAGATGCCAGAAACGTATATCGAAAACCTTCGTACTTATACTGGTCGAAACGAAGATACGGAAGCATAAAAAGTACGATAGCCGATATTATCAACCATAAGTCGGAATAGTCCGGATTTCCGGAAACCTTACGAACAATACCCAATAACGAAACATTTTGCGCCATGGAGAAAAGGTTTGCCGAATTTTTGGCAGATAAACTTTCCGCCCATGCACCATACTGTTCACAAATAAAAGCAGGACTGCTAATCAACATCGGTAAGACAAAACACACGACACTCCAACCGATAAAAGAAAGTATGAACTTCTTCTTGTTGTGCGAGAAGAAAAAGAAAGCCAAACCTACGACACCATACAGTTTCACGAACATCCCGATAACGATGAATAAAGCAGCCCAAATATCCTTACCACGTTCGATACAATAAAATGCCAGAGCAATCATTGCCACTATCGCCACATTGAACTGGGACATAAACAAGGCTGAAAGCAAGTCGTGCGCACAAATCCAAATGACAAAAACATACTGCTTGTGCAAAAGGTTCAACCGCCGAATGGCGAAATACAAACACATAGCCAAACTCACATGCCACAATAGCATTCCCATCCACACGGGCAATAAAGCAAAAGGCGCGACAATAATACTGAAAAACGGACCGTAAAAGTTGGTATCAAAGTATTCGGCAGGATATTCCGCATAAAGCGGTGTCTCGTTCCAAGTATGCCAAAAAACGCCTCGGAATATCATATAATTGTTTACCTTCTTGAACTTGAAAACATAAGAGAGTATACCGATGAGCAACCAAAGCCCGAAGAGTGTACGCGGGTCGGAAAAGAACGGTTTGCTCAAAAACTGTCGAATACGGGAAACGAATTGCATGATTTAATGGTTTGAAGATGATGTTTCTTTCTTTTTGTGCATAAATACCCGCTGCAATATCAAGAAATTGACAGGCATGGCTGTCAGCATTGTAGCTATCGGTGCGATATAACGCGACACGCCGAGATACAAATACATGTTGAAAAAGACAATATGCAACAAATAATTGACCAAATGACTTGCACCGAAACCGAAAGCCTTGCCAAAGGTAGGCGAACGACGAAAAGTAACATAAGCCGTAAGAAAGAAATTGCAAACGAGGCTGATAAGATAACCTACCGTATAGGATACATTCAATGGCAAAAAGAATTGCAGCAGATAATAAATACCGTAATGAATACCTGCCGCCAATACGCCCACAATACAAAAACGAACGAACTGTCTGACAGCCTCGTTGTTCCAATACCGCAGCAATCGTTTATTCTTGGGCTTTGGGACGCGAAGGTTCATTATTATATTCATTTATAAAATATCCGGGACGCCGTTTCGTTTCATTGAAGACGTGTCCCAAATACTCGCCGATGATACCCAAAGATAAAAGTTGGATACCACCGAGAAAAAGAATGGTTACCATGATGGTCGGATAACCTTGTATCTCCTCGCCGAACAAAAGCGTACTACATACTATATATATAAGGTAGCAAAATGCAAACAAGGAAACCAAGATACCAATGATGGCTGCCATACGCAAAGGAGCTGTCGTATAGGAAGTGATTCCGTTCAGTGCCAAATTGAGTAAGGAACTGTAATTCCATTTCGTGGTACCCATCTGTCGTTCTGCTTCATCATAGAAAATGCCTTTTTTGTGGAAGCCTATCCAGCCATACATTCCTTTAGTATTGCGTGCACTTTCGCGCATGAGTTTCAAAGCCTCGATACACTTACGGTCTAACAAACGAAAATCGCCCGTATCTTTTTGTATGGGGATACGTGTCAGATGCTGCAACAGGCGATAATAAAACTTCGAGCCGTTGCGTTTTATCCATCCTTCTTTACGTTCACGACGCTGTGCGTACACGTCGTCGTAGCCTTCTGCCCAATACCGCAACATTTCAGGAATGACATTGATGGGATGCTGCATATCCGCATCCATGATAATGACAGCGTCGCCCGTAGTATAATCCAAGCCTGCCATCATCGCAATTTCTTTGCCGTAGTTGCGCGATAAATCGAGGTAAGAAAAACGCGTGTCGCGTTGGCGCAAAGCTTTTATCGTATGGAGTGTTCCATCGGTACTGCCATCATTGACCAAAAGAAACTCCCAATCATATTGCGAATTTTCTCCTGCCACACTGTACATGGCACGTTCTATCAAAGGGATGGATGCTTCTTCGTTATAAGCCGGTAAGAGTATCGTAACTTTCTTTCTCATTTCATGATGTGTGTGTTTGCAAAAACTCGCTGTATGTGACAAAAGGAATTTCTTTACAATGGAAGTACTGTATCAAAGCAGACAAACGTGCAATCAATGCTTTGCCCGAGTTACGACGTATCACACCCGGCAAACGTAAATCGGAACGTTCGTTCAACTCGCAGAACTCCCACGGATGAAAGTAAGTGGTAAAATAGCCATCGTGCCGATGTGTACGTCCGCACATCCACAGATACAATCGTAATGGCAAGTTGTGCATCGACAACCAAAAAAGCGGAAAGCGCACGACAGGTGTCACCGAAACCGGTATCTGCCAAACGCCGGCTTTCATAAACAATGTACGCGGTGCACGCAGGTGCATATAACGACCGGGAATGAACGTAGGATTGAGCGAAGAGTTGTAAGTATAACCTGCTTTGTGGATTTCTTCTTCGGGAACGGGCATCATGCGTGCTTGTCGATACCCTTTGACCGCTACTCCGGTAATGGCTTCGAGTGCGTCTTTCGAACGTTTCAGGTCGGCAGTTTCGAAAGTCCAATGATAGAAACCGTGCGATGCCACCTCGTGACCGTCGGCTTGTATGCGATGAATGACCGATGTAGCACGTTGAGCAAAATTGGCTGTACAAAAGAACGTAGCTTTCACACGGTGCTCTCTTAAGCAATCGAGTATACGGTGTGTTCCTTCTTCGGAAAGTCGTATTTGTTCTTCCATAGAAATGTCCACGCCATGCTCTTTCGGCACATCAAACTCTTCTATATCGAAACTCAATAATATCATAACCGGTATCTATTCGCATGCAAAAGTAATAAAATAACCGTGAGTTCGAGAGTTTCAATTCATGACTTCGGCATTCGGATACCGCAGTATCATTCATGGGAAAGCGGGAGTTTCGTCCGTACAAACTCCGAAGATACGCTTCCATTCACCCGTTTTTTTACAGCATCAACGTACGATACGCAAAGTATATTCAAAACAGCGATATGGATTGAAGAATGTTGGCAAACACAGAGTCATACATCGTCGGGGACGTCTATGACGTATCGCTTACCGCTTTTACGATGTGTCAAAAGCAAAAGGTTCTTGTTGCTCATGTGCAAAGCATGATAAAAACCCATGCGCTTCGAATAGAAAATACCTACATAACACCACGCCGAAGAACCGAAAGCCCGTATGACACCGCCCAACTGATGCAAAGCAATGGCTTTGCTCTCGTAATGTCGCAAATCGAACTCTTTGTGCCCTATCAATTGTCGGATATGGATGATACTTCCTTCCTGCGTGGAACGTATAGGGACTCTGGTGAGAGGATACAACAAAACAAGTACGAGAAAAGCCAAAAAGAACTGCCAACAAAGACTTTCCGTAGTACATATCGCCACTATCAGACCGATAATGGCAAGCACCGCAATGACAGTCGAGAATACGACAGTCTTGGAAATACAATGTAAAGTCATGATAAGGTGTTTTTGTTCCGCAAGTTATAAATAATCAACGAAATATAAGATTTTCAAAGGGTATTTTTTCTTTTTATTGCCATGCGACCAAGACATCGACAGAACAGCAAGACGCTCTAAACCTTTGGTTTCATAGCTTTTACCCCTTGCGAGAGAAGGTAAAGAGGAGTTGTTCCCACGACAAAACGCATGCCCATTTCTCGCAGTATCTCATTGAAACAGAGAAGTGAGACTGTGTGTTTGTCTTATCTTTGTTTGACAAATACAAATACAACAATGATTTCACGCAAGAAGAAAATGTTTCTTTACACATCACTTATTCTCGTCATCGTGGCGACGATAGCCGTATGGCGCGTATTCCGGCATCCGGCATTCGGGCACGCACCCGAAGGAGAACGATTGGCACGAATAGAACGTTCGCCCAATTACAAAAACGGAGAGTTTCACAATCAGGAACCCACACCGCGTCTGGTCAAAGGAGGAAACCGCATCCGCCTGCTCTGGAAATTCCTTTTCGAAAAGCCTCAGCATTTGCGCCCCGAACAAAAGATACCCGCCAGACAAACCAATCTTTACGAATTAGACCCGAGAAAAGACCAAGTCGTTTGGCTGGGACACTCGTCTTATCTCTTACAGATAAGCGGTATGCGCTTTCTCATCGACCCGGTTTTGACACACAAGTTTCCCGCATCGCTGATGATGAAACCCTTCGATTCGGAGTATCTGTACAAACCCACAGATATTCCGCCCGTAGATTTTCTCATCATCACACACGACCATTGGGACCATTTGGACTATGCCACCGTGAAGCAATTGCAAGATATCGTGGGAAAAGTGGTATGTCCGCTGGGTGTAGGCGCGCATTTGGAGTATTGGGGATACGCACCGGAACAAATCGTAGAACTCGACTGGTACGAAGATGCCCTTTTAGGCGATGGCAACAGCATACACTGCCTGCCCACAAGACACTTCTCGGGACGAAACTTAACGCCGAACAAGACGCTTTGGGCATCTTTTCTCCTCGAAGTATCGGGGCAAAAGATTTACATAGGAGGCGATGGAGGTTACGACGGACGTTTCAAAGAAATAGCGAAACGCTTCGCACCGATAGACCTCGCCATCATGGAAAACGGACAGTACAATGAAGACTGGCACTTCGTGCATCTGTTGCCCGAAGAACTGAAGACTGCCATAAAAGACCTGCAAGCGAGCAAGGTACTGACGGTACATCATGGAAAATTCGCCCTTGCACGACATGCGTGGAACGAGCCTCTGCGCAATGCAGGAAAGATAGCCCAAGAGTTGGGAATACCTCTGCTTACCCCCATCATCGGCGAACCGCTTCTACTGAACGATACAACCTATACCGGCACACATTGGTGGGAGAACATGAAGTAAAGAAAACACTTTCCACCACCCCTATATGATGCATAAATATGCAGAAACTGCGTCCTTTTCTGTATATTTATGCAATGCCGCATGTCTGTTTCCGTACGAAAACAGGTCGCTACGCAATCTTTTTTCACCCCGAAAAAGCCTCGAAAAATCGCTTTTTTGACGAAAGAAAAACGGCTCTACGATGGCTTCTCGATGCGATTATGTTGTTAACATTCTTTGACGCTGTTGTCATCGCGATAGCAACATGTTCTCATCGCGATAGCAACATGATGCTATCGACTTGACAACATGTTGTTATCAAATCAGCAATATGTTGTCAGGTTGAAGTTCTGAGTTTATGAGTTTATAGAGTTATAAAGAAGAGCGCATATTTATGCAGGAAAATACAAAGCATCACGATGGGGGACAGGATGTTTTCCACGAGGAAAAAAGATTTTATCACCTATTCCTTTTACAATTAAAATATAAGCAGTACTTTTGCCGAACAAATGACCATTACACCCTCATTTGGCGTTACCACCAACTAACGAAATAAGTAAAAGAATAAAATATAAACAGTTATGAAAAAAGGACTCCATCCTGAAAACTATCGCGAAGTGGTTTTCAAAGACATGTCCAACGGCGACATGTTCCTTTCTCGTTCTACTTGTAACACCAAAGACACAGTGGAATTCGAGGGCAAAACTTATCCTTGTGTGAAACTTGAAATCTCAAGCACATCTCATCCTTTCTACACAGGCAAATCCAAGTTGGTCGATACCGCAGGACGTGTAGACAAGTTCATGAGCCGTTATGGCAACCGTGTAAAGAAATAAAAGCACAAGACTTTATCAAAAATCAGAAGGGCTTCGAAACATTTCGAAGCCCTTCTGATTTTTCGTATCTTCCCATCGTCAGAACGGATAACCGATGGCGAAGTGCAAACTCAACCCGTCTCTGAACTTGGGCACATTGTAATAACCGCTTTTGTACGTGGCATACGGTAAATGGAGTGCCGCTCCCAAATCCAGACGCAAAACCAAAAAAGACAAATCGTATCGCAAACCGAAACCCGTACCCAACGCTATATCCTTGAAGAAACTCCCGTAAGAAAACTGTGCGCCGGGTCGCGCATCGTCATTGCGCAGCAACCACACATTGCCGGCATCTATAAAAGTAGCTCCGTTCAAAGTTCCGCCGAAAAGATTGCTCAATATACGAAAACGGTATTCTATGTTGGCTTCGAGTTTCAAATCGCCCGTAGCATCCATGAAAGCATAAGCATCCGTCGGGTCGGGCAGAAAACGTCCCGGTCCTATACTCTTGAAGGTAAATGCACGAATACTGTTGGCTCCTCCCACATAAAACTGTTCGCTGTAAGGTGCCACCGAACGATTGCCGTATGCCCAAATCACACCCCCCATCAATCGCATAGCCAATTGGTTCTTACGGTCGAATGTATGAAGCCAGCGAAGTTCCGAAGTCAATTTCAGGAACTGCGAAAACGGCGTGCCCAACAACTGTTTGTTCGTTTCCTTGAAATCCCTGCCCGCTATGGCATAAGCCAAAGACGTGACATTGCCTGCCGATGTGATACTGCTCTCCCACCACAAACTGTTCTTTCTCTTTTTCTTGTAGGCATCGTCGTACGTGAGTGTGTACTTCATGGCAGGAATAAACTGGTTGTCGAGACTCTGAAAAAGCAAAGGATTGGCTGTTGCCACACTGTCGAAAACGGCAGTGTGCGACAAGAGTGTATTATAAGTCAGCTGAAACGGAGTGATGGTATGCCGCCACGACCAACGACGACGAAAACTGTATTGTGCCTGACCACCGAAAGAAAGCATCCTGAAGTAGCGTCCTCTGTTCAGCAAGTTGGTGTATATCTTGAAATTGGTCTCGGAGAAGAATTTATACTGATTGCCCTTGTCACCGTCCCACGGCAAAACAAGACGCGGAAAATTCAAAGAAAGCGAAGCTCCCATCTCATAAGAGTTCAGCTTCGACTTTTCGCCCAACGTCGTTTCTTGCGTTTGCCACTCGTACGAGCCCTTCAGTTCAAGGTTCAGACTCGCTCCCATCCGCATGAAATTCTTTCGAGAGAGCGTGAAGATGGCACCGGGTCCCAATTGTCGTGTACTCTTGTTGGCAACGTTCAGTTCCAACTGCGCATCGTATGGCAAGTCGAGTGCCGAATTTATCCAGACATCGAGCCAGCAATTGGCTTTCGTTGTATCGCGAGGAACATAATTGAATTCGTTGTACTTGAAAATACCCAGCCTCGTCAAGCCCTCTTGCGAATACTCCAGACGTTTGAGCGAAAAGATTTCTCCGGGTTTGTGTATGATGCGGTCGCGGAGTACACTCATCTTCACGGCAGGCTTATCGCCGTAATAATAGAGTGTCATATCCTCCTGTCGCATACTGTCGGTGGGCGTTTCTCCGTTGAAGCCTGTCAGCGATAAAAAGGTGTTGCCGATATAATAACGCTTGTTGGCTTCTTCCGGGATGTTGGGTCTAGGCGTTACTTTCAGACAAACGGCACCGGGACGCAACAAAGTATCTGCCAGAAATGTGATGTATTCATTGCGGAAATAATGAAACCCATTGTCACGCATCAAGTACATCAGTCGTTCGCGTTCGCGTTGCAATACCGTCACATCAAACTGGTCGCCCTTGTGTACAAGTCGTGCATCGTAATGTTGTTCTATCAGCTCCTGAACCGGTTGTGCGAAGCCTTCGTAAATCACAGAGTCTATGCGATACGGCTTCCCCATATCTATGGTATAGCTTATCTTTTGCTTCTTCGGATTTTTCGTATCCACGATTTCGTAGGTTACTTTCCCGTTGAAATAGCCATAATCTCGCAACAGATTTGTGCCTACTTTGCTGCGTGTCGCCGGGTTTATGGTGGAAATAAGTACGGGTGTAGGAGCCAACTTGTCGAATATCCACTTGCCTATACCGGACCTGGCATTCGCAAAACCGTTATAAAGCCATAGCCCGACGGGAAAAGGCGTGCGTATGGAAGCACTTCCCATAAAAGAGTTGTTGGGTGCCACACTGATGGCAGCTTCTACTTCGTCCAGCGTACTGCCACCTTTGGGCGACTTGTCTTTATTGTTTATTTGTATCTTCCGAATACCGGTGTACAAGACTTCTCCTTCAGGCAAATTGCGCGTAGTGGAACATTGCACGAAAGCCAGTCCGCACAATAACCAAACAAGGAGAGATGCAACAGAAAGTCTATTCTTTTTTCTCATGAGATGTCGTATTGTTTGTCTTCTTCTTTGAACGGAAGATAAAGAGTTCTTCCAATCTGCTCACACGCTTTTTCAATACCAAACCTACTCCTGTTTCCGTGACTTCTCCATCGAGAATACTTTCGTAATTCTTGTTGTGGAAAAGTTTCACGTAACGCGTACCGCCATTATCCAAACGGTATTCCAAAGAGATATTGTTGATGAAGCTCTCCTGCTGTACATTATTGCCGGTTGTGACTCTTCCGCCGATGACCACACGCACCTTGTTGTTCCAAAAACGTTTGGCGAATTGAAAGTTGTAATTTGTTTCCGAATTACCGTCGCCATCCAAGTCACTGCTGTCCATATCGAAGTTTAAGTCTACCGTTTTAAGTGCGCTTCCGGCGATGTTGTTGATTTCGCTTTGCAGAAAAGCATTCAGTGCACTGCTTGCAGTTAATCCGCCCGATGCCGTATTCGTATCGCTCATATACATACCCGTAGCAAGCAAGGTTACCGCCAGTTTGTTCTTTTCTTCGGCGGTTTTTCCAGCCAATTCGTTTTGCATCGCTCCATCTTCGGGTGCTTCCAACGTAAAGGTAAAGCCCATATTCTCCAAGTTCTGTGTGATATTGACCCCGACATTGAAAGCTACCATACGACTGTTTTGCCCATTGGAAGCCACCGAAGCGCGCACTCTTTCGTACGCTTTGATGCTTAGTGTGGGGTTCATCGCATTGCCTGTCCATTGCAAGTAACTGCCATTTACGATATGGAAAGTTTTCAACGGGATGACGGGAAGGTCGTACTTCATCTCTCCGCTGTTGAGATTGTATCGACCGTTCAAACGCATATTCCCTTCTTTGGTATATTGGAATGTCAGATTGCCCCCTCCTTCCACGAGCAGATAGTTGCTACCCGACGGATTGAGGTAAGCACGACACTGCACAGCATCGTCTATCTGAATGTTCATCATGATGGCAATAGTGCTCGGCAAAACGATTTCCGGAACAGGCTTATTCGTTTGTGTCGTATCCGCAAAACTCACAAACTTGACAGTTTCACCCAAGCGGTCTTCCACAGTAAGCGGCGTGTTGTCCATGACATAGGTAAAATCGCTTGTTCCCAACACGCTCAAACTGCCACGCATATCCAAATCATTGATACTACCGCGCAATGTAGAGTTGAAGTCTACGAATATCTTTCCGTACACCATGGCATCGCGACTTTTCTTTGCATTGATAAGTTCAAAGTCTTCTGCAGACAAATGCAGGTCGAGCGACGGCGTTGCGAAATCGCGAATATCCATTGTTCCGTCTATCACAAAAGGTTCCTTTCCCTGCGAATAGATATTGTAATGGTCGAAAGTCACTTTGCTGTCCGTTATGGTCACGGGACGATTGTCGAAACGAAGATGCATGGATAGTTTGGGAATACGCATATCCACCTTGTCCAAACCCAAATCCCCATTGACGAGCAATCTGTCCGTAGCTCCGGCAATAGTGAGCGTTCCGTTCAGTCCTCCACTGAGAACAGCGTATCGCTCCGGAACAAAAGGATTGACCATTTCGAGAGGACAGGCTGTCAAAGTCAAGTCGGCAGACATACCCGGTTTGGAGGCAGGCGTAAGAGGAGCAAAATACGAACCGTTGAGATAAGCCACTTCCACATTGTTGCGCGTGATGAAGCCGTCTATTCTGTGTTCACCCGTTTCTTTCGGCAAGTAAACACCGCTCATAGACCAGTCGCCCATATTCTCTTTGTTGTAAGCAAGGGATTTTATATTGATTTCAGTGGAGATATGCGGCTCTTTGTCTTCCAATACGTAGTGAATATCGCCGTTGATGATACCGCTCACATCCGGCATATAAGGTAAAATGCGCCTGAACTCGCCAATGTTGATACGATGCAAGGCGAGTGTAACGTCTTGCAAAGCCGTTTCGTTGGGTGTGGAGTAGAATTCTATTCCGCTGTAATTCGCATCGTGCAATTTGAGTTGCGCTTCCACCTTTCCATCGTTTCCTAAAAAGACATAATTGTCATCATTGGCTTGGAAAGTACGATACACCAACGTGGGCTTGTCCGACAAAAGATGGAAACTGATACCTTCCTGCAACAACAAGGCTTTGACACCGATGTCTGCTCCCGTTTCTCCCTTGCCATTCAAGTATTGAAGACGCAGAAAAGCATCTTTTGCAGCTATTTCTCCAGTCATCTTCACCTCGAAAGCTTCCTGTTTCGGATGTGGCGAAGCTTTCACGCCACCGCGCAAAAGCATTTTCTCTTTCTCGCTCTGTGCATAAAAGCGAATGCTGTCTACCCACAAACTGTCCGTGTGCAAACCGACGATTTCCGCATGCCCGTTTAAGCCCCGTTGAGGGTGAGAACTCAGTTCTATATTGATATCGTCGAAGTAAAGATGTTTTGTAGCAAGGAAGTTGTAAAGAGGATTGTCTTTTCCCGACAGGATATTGATTTCTGCCGAAGGGAACAAGCTCAGCAATTTCGGTTGGTCGATGTGTTTGGCTTCCCATTGTTTCGCAAACTCCACAGAGAGAGCATTCAACTTTTTGCCCAAATCCTCCAGACTTCCCTCTGTGGCAAAAACAAAAGCAAGGTCGCCGGCATAGGCGAAACATTGTGTAGAGTCTTTTTGCGTACCGAGACCTACGTGTATGTCTTTTGCAGGGTAAGTCTTTTCGGGTGTGATAAGACGTATGGCGGTCATATCGCCCGTAAGATAGTATTCCGACTTCATATCCGTAAGAAAGTCGAAAGTGAGTTGCTGCGATGTGGAGAACGGTGTTTCCGTAATGTGCAGTGCGTGCCAATCCAACTTGTTTACCTCCAAACGGATATTTCCTTTCGTCTCCGCCTTTGTCAGCTGCGCATCGATGCGTCCCGTTATATCCATATAATTGTTGCGCGCTTGCAAATCGCCCGTCAGCCGATGCTTGGTGAGCTGTGCATCGAGTGTCACACCGCTTATTTCTTTGCTTCCGTAGAGGAAATACCGTATATCCAAATGTGTTTGCATGCCGGTAGGTGCTGCCAGGAAGTCCAAACCGCGCCCTTTTGCCGTTGCGGCAGCCGTGAGATAATAGAGCGAATCGCCGGGCAAGAAATGGTCTATGTTAAGACGTTCCGTATTCAAAGCTATGTCATAGGCTTCTTTTTTCAGATGATAAGTGGCTTGCAATGTAGCTTTCCCTTCTGTCTCGTGAAGTAGCATGTCGGTCGTCACTTCATTGCCGTTTACTCCCACATTTCCGTTTATCCGCATGCCTTGAGGCAATCGCACACCACCCAACAATGGTTCCAAAAATGCCATATTGCCTATGCGCGTATTATAATTCAATTGTCCCCTGCGGTGCAAACTGTCTTGCAAATGATAGAATTCGCCATCTCCTTTTATGTCCAATGCGCCCTGAATGGAAGCCGACAAAATCGGTATTCGCAAGTGCTGCATATTGCCGTTTGCCACGAGACGAAAACGCAACGGTGCGGTAGGACGATGTGGAGGAAGTGTTTTTTTCAGTTCGGGTTGCAACAGCAAGAGGTCGTCCTGCCCTATTTCTGCCAAGAGCGTAGCAGCAAGTGTCTGTTCTGCCGTCGGCAAATGCTTGTTCAAACCTATATCAGCCACCATGTTCAGTCGGGAATCGTCTGTCCGGAGTTCTGCGTCGGCAATGCGAACACCCAAACTATCCATGTAGACATACGCCTTTCCGTCGTTGATACGTATGCCCGAATGCTCTGCCATTTGCAACGAACGGAGCGACAGCATCGTCTTGTGGGGAGAATAGTGGATGGAATCTATCGCGGTAACGATGTCGCGCAGACGAATATGTCCGACATCAAATCCTTGCGCAAGGGGGGTATCGGCATTGGCATGATAATCCAATCGAGCCACATTCATCAAGAGCTTCTCTGCCGTCAAAGTAGTGGTGGAAAGGTCTAAATCCGCATTACGCAGTGTCACCTGCTCTATTCCGGAAGCAATGCGCATCGTGTCCAAAGGCAACGCCAACGTCAATGCTATATTTTTCAACTCCAACTCCTGTGTCCGTATTTTCCAGTCGAGCGGTTCGCTCTTCGTGGTATCGACTGCGGCAGTATCGGCATAAGCAACGAAAAGCCGCGTATCCGACAGAGTTACATTATCGAGCACAACGGTCTTTTTCGACAACGAAACACCGTGCGACACCAAATCGAACTGTCCGATATGCCCCTTCACCTCGATACCTTTTATCATATCCGCAGTATGGAGGTCGGCACGCTCTATGGTCAAGCCATCTATATTGACATTGCCATCCAGAAGCGGCAACAACTGTACATCTGCCGTTACGGAACGAGCGTTGAGAAGCGTATCTTTCTCCTTCACTACCCGGATATCGTGCAATTCCAAATCCAAAGGAAAAGACAGCGAAACACGACCGATATGTACATCCATCTCCAACGCTTCGGAGGCATATGCCGTAGCACGATTGACCAGAAAACGCTGTACAGGCGGTATATATATCAAGACACAAAGCAAGAGAAACAGTACTACGGGAGTACACAGAATCCAAGCCGCGATTTTATATTTCTTCTTCAAAGGCATACTTCACCTTACTTATATATTGCGAAGATAGAAAGAATGCAGATAAATAAGTACAGCAAGCATACAAGTTCCAAGTTTGCGAAACGGGCAAGGATATTGCAAATAGGAAAAATGGAACACTTTTTTTTGAGTTACGAGTTTTGGGATTCGAAGTTATGAGATGGAGAAGATGACGAAAAAGCATCGGAACAAACTCCGAAATCGCGCATTCCTGACGAAGAAAAAACGCCTCTACGACGGCTTCTCGATGCGATTATGATGTTAACATTCTTTGACGCTGTTGTCATCGCGATAGCAACATGTTCTTATCGCGATAGCAACATGATGCTATCAACTTGCGTACATGTTGTTATCAAATCGGCAACGTGTTGCCAATTTGAAGTTCGAAGTTTTTGAGTTGATGAGTTACAAGGAGAAGTCTTTTGTGAAAGGAAAAATAGAACACTTTGGTTTGGGTTCGGAGCTTTCAGGTTTAGAGTTACGAGGTGGGGAAAGTGCCGAAAAAGCGATGGGTTTGGAGGTCACCGTTTCCAGAAATTGAAACCGGCATAGATTTTCAATGCTCCGTAAGAATTGGTCAAGCTGAAGGTTTCTTTGCGATAATCGTAAGTTTCCATCACCAACGACGCACCGATGTAATACTTCGAGTTGTTCCAAACGATACCCGAACGCACCATCAAGTCCATGTTGATGTTGTGACGAATACCGTTGCGCACCACATCCACTTTGGATTTTTTGTAACCCACACCGGGCATAAACGAGATATTGAAAAGCCAATTACGGGCAAAAACCCAGTTGTACGTATAACCGAAGCTCACCGTATAATCCGTGTATTCGATATGCGTCAGTTTCAACGGCTCCTGCAAGTTTGCCAAGAGCGGAGCCGGTAGTTTGGTATGGTCGAAGTTGATTCTATGACTCGAATAGTGCAGCCCCAACAGCCAAGAGCCTGCACTACGGCGTTGGTTGGTAGACTGGCTGTATGCGGCAGGATATGAAAAGCGTTTGTTATTGAATACCCAATATGCTCCCACGCCCAAAGCCCGCGCACTGATGCCGTCGAAGTCCGTATCCACATAACTATCTTCCGGAATGCGGAAGTTTTCGTAAGACTTGATTTTGAAACCCTGACTTGTTTTTCGGTAAAAAAGGTCGAAACCGACTTTGGGAGTATAAAAGTTGAAGACAAATTCCTTTCGCGACCTGTAATTCTTCGTTTGCAAGATTTTGTCTATGTCTATCGAATAACCGAAAAAGAGCCAACGCCAACCGAAGTAAAGTCCCACTTTCTTGTTGGCTTTGGGAGCGAGAGAAACACTCTGCCTCGTTTCCGACTTGTGGTCGCCGATGGTGTAACGCTGAAACCAGGTACTCTGCTCGAACATCAGCGTCAAGTTGTAACGATTGGGGCTGATATAAAGCGTATCTACACCGTTGAATAAACGGTCGGCTGTTTGCAGCGATTTCGTGACATTTTCCAATAGTTTGGCAGACGATTGCAATGTGTCCGTATGGAGCGATTTCGGCGGGATAGTGTCCTGTGCATGCAGCATACAGACACCGCAAATCATGAGCAACAGTAAGCGGTAACGCATTTTAGTCTTACAGTTTTTGCAAAATCTTGTCCATTACCCAGTTTGTCGTAGTTGCACTGATGCCGTCGCAAGTACATATTGCTTTGCCTTGCAAGTGTTCGATAACCGCTGTTATGAGCGGAAGTTGTGCATAATCGGGGGGAGATACGGGAAATTCTTCTCTTCCTGCCGTTGTAAATAGCGTAATGGGGTCGTATGTAAAGATGGAGAAACAGATTTGTCCTTTATCGCCTATCACTTCTATGCGGTCTACTTTTGCCGAATCGTGCGCCACAAAACACCAAGAACCCGAGCCCGGTATTCCCGATTCGAACTTAAAGCAGGCACTGATGGTATCCGGCGTATTGTACCGCTGCTGCAAATTGCCCGTATAACCTCCGGCTTCGAGAATGCAACCGAAGATATCCTGCAATATATCCAACTGATGGGAAGCCAAATCATAAAAGAAACCACCGCCGGCAGTATCGGATTGCACACGCCAAGGTTGCGACGTGGATTGGTAGTCGAGGTCTTGCGCCGGTTGTGCAAAACGAACTTGGATATTCATCACCCTTCCTATCATATTGCTGTTGACCAGCTCCCGTACCTTGTCGAAGTAAGGCAGATAACGACGATAGTAAGCCACAAAACAAGGCACACCCGTCTCGCGAGAGATACGATTGATACGCAAACAGTCGTCGTAAGAAGCAGCCATTGGCTTTTCTATATACACAGGCTTGCCTGCTTTCATAGCCATGATAGCAAAAGTGGCATGCGTCGAAGGCGGTGTGGCGATATAAACAGCATTTACCTCTTCGTCGCCGATGATGGCTTGCGGGTCTGTGTACCACTTGGCTATATTATAGCGTTGTGCATAAGAGCGAGCCACTTCTTCGTCTTGGTTCATCACCGCCACTACTTGCGAATGTCGCACCATCGAAAAAGCAGCACCGCTTTTCTCCGTTACTTCTCCGCAACCAATGAAACCCCATCTGACTTGCTGTATCGTTTCCATCTGTTTCTTTCTGCAATACTGTTAAGAGCCTTTGAAATACTTCTTGACCAAACGACGGTATTCCGCTGTTTTGCTATAAGCATCCAACCACTTATTGAAACGCTCCAACAGCAAAGGAGAACGTTTGTTCATACCCCACGCACGCAGCTGCGAGAAACTTACCTCCATGTCAATATCTATGTTGTCATGCTGTTGCAAAGCTGTCTGTGCAATGTCTCGGTCGCACACCGCATAGTCTATTTCTCCTCCGGCAACCATTGCGATGAGTTGTTCCATGCCGTAAAGAGGTACTTCTTCCACATATATCGTATCGGCGATTTCGTGTATCAAATGGCGGATGCGCAAGGATACAGGACTGCTCTTGACGATGTGTATCTTCTTTCCTGCGAGGTCGAACGGTGTGCGAACCGCTGTACTGTCGTCCGTTTTACGTTGCACCAAGACATATTTTGTAGTAAGCAGCGGATGAGTAAACGCCAACGAGTCGATGTATTCCGAATTGACCACCAAACTGCCTGCAAGTATATCATAACGTCCTTCTTGCAAACCGTTCACTTGTTGCTCGAAACTCATTTCCGGCGTCAGTTCGAGTTTCACGTTGAGCTCGCCGGCAAACTTTTGCAAAACTTCGTAATCGAAACCCGTCACCGTATCGCCCGACACATGATAACTCACCGCATTATATTCTGTGACAGCACGAAGTATTCCGCTTTTCAATATCTCCTCCAAGTCTCTCGGAGAGAAAACCTCTCTTTCTTTCAATTCGCCCCGATAAGTAGAAACGAGGAAGACACACAATATCGTTCCTACGATGATGAAAAGGTTCTGTGCTGTTTTTTGTTTCATGGTGAAAAATGTTTAGTCAAAGAAGTTCCACGAGAGTCCCAACTTCAAGCCTGTCGGATTCAAAGGATAATGAGGAACAAAGAAATAGTTGTTGTTTCCCCAACCCGGGAAAGCATTGTTGTACATAATAAAGAAGCGCGTACGTTTCAAATGAAGATTGGCGTAAAGATTTACGAGCGGATAACCACCCAATTTGTAACGTGTAGCTTCGTTCTGCAAAGCAAACTGCCCGATGGCAGGTGCATAGTCCGGTGCGTAATACTTGGTGAAATAGCGAAGTTCCGCACCCAAATCCACATGCAACACACGGTTGGAAAGCGAAAAAGTGGTATAAAGATTATGGTAAAGCGTCAGTTGCGGCAAAGGTAAAATCCGCTCATTGCTCGATGTCTGATAAGTGACGACATTTTCCAAATGAAATGCTTTCCAACTGATTTTTTGTTGCCACTCTGCCGTCAGTATCTGTATGTTGTCCGAGTGTTGGGTTACACCGTAGATTTTGGGATATGTTGTTGCAGTACCATTTGTGACGGCAGTAGAAATGTCATTGATATAAGCATAGTTCTTGATATTCTCCACACCGACTTTCAGCTTTGCGCGCAAGCGGTCGAGGCTAAGTTGTCCCTCGATGCGTGTGCGCCACTCCTTATCGAGCGTATTGTCCCACCATACACGCTTGGAATGCAGACGACGCAAATAGTAATTGGGTGTTTCGTTGATGATGTATGCCTTTCCCTCCAAGCGAACAGTATCTTTGAACAAACGGACATTCACATCGAAACTCCCTTCCAGCCTGAACTCTCCCATGAAGTCGCCGGCTACGGGAACTTCTCCGTAAGCACGATAATGCAATGTATTGCCTTGTGTTTTGGACAATTCTCCACCGATGGCTATGCGTTGTTCGGTATTTGCTCCATAGACAAGCGCGTTGCTGCCTGTTATGGTATCGGGAGTGGTGTATTTTCTATAATCGTGTTTCACGAAAGCCGTCAAACCGGCCTTTGCCCATTTGTTGAAACCTTCGCGCAATGCCAAAGCAAACATGTTCTGCACGTTGAGGTATTTCTGTTCGTCTTCCTGTGTAGAGCCGAAGAAACTGTTTTTATAAAAGTTTCCACTGTACCGGTCTACATATTTACGTGTTTGCGAACTCCATTTCACGGTATGAATAAAACTCGTAACAGGAACATACGTCCGAACCTGCAATGTATCTTTTTCTTTCACCTCGTTTTGCTGACGATAGAACCCCAAACTGTAACTGTGATTGAGGAAAGCATGATAACCGATGTTATGATTCCAAGTCGTGGTGAGATTGGTAGGCATATCGTACGTGCTGTATGTCTTCTTGCCCTCTGCCATTTCAAGCGGATTTGTCACATAGCGGTCGTCCGTGATACCGCCGTTCTCGGCAGTTTTGAAGTTATTGTCCACAAAGTTCAGACTCATCTTATATTTATCTCCCAAGTAATAACCATAGATATAACCGGAAAAGTCTGCCGTAGACTGGTGGGTGTACTGCCCACGCCCGTACGTATAATCTATGTTTCCACCGAAACCTGCACGCTTGTTGGCACTGATGGCAAAATATCCGTTGAAACGCTCTTCGCCGTACTTCCCTCCTCCTTGTTTATAATAGGTCAGGTTGACATAAGGAGATTTCGTATCGGTATACACCACATCTTCGGGGCGACGATAGTTGAAATCGTAAGGAGTAGTAAAAAAATCGTCGCTGTACGGACGTCGTTCAAAAAAGACATAAGACAAACGCGGAGAACCCAAATTGCCGAGAAAAGCATAGTGCCCCGTTTGACCACCCATTTCGTTGGTTCTGAAAAAGCCGGTGATAAGCGTATCCACAGGGACAAACAAACGATGCCCGAAACGTGTATCCAATTTCCAAGAAGCAAGACCGACCGGCACCGTTTTGGCATCTACCACCGCAGACGTATCGATAGGTATTCCGTTGCGGTCGAATTGTCTCGAAGAGTTACCGAAACCCGAACCTAATCCGAGACCTCTGTTTTCGTTTATTTGTGCATGGACTTGCACCGCGCAACCCAACCAAAGAGTTATCGACAAGATATATTTCGCCAAGCGTAATGTTTGTATCATATTGTATTCGAGGACCTGTATAGTGGTTATCAAGCTACAAAGATATAATAATAACGTGAGTTGGAATAACTGTGATAGAGGATTTGCATAGTTGCATGCTTTCGTTATCACACCAAGAACGTACTACAAAGATACTTCCGATTTCCGAGCACAAATGCTATCGGAAAGCTTGACTATTTCCACTTATCGGGTATCGTATAAGTCTTTCCTTCTTTTGTCACTTCATCCGGCATTCGTACCAAAAGAAATTTGTTCAAGTTTTTTTCGAGAAACGTAATTTTTCCTTTGTGCACCCTGATATTGTCTGCAATATCTCTGCTATAAATAGATGGAGGGAAAAAAGCCTTGACTTTCTTTTCGGGATAATTAGATTGTATGAACTCAATGGGCGGCAACAAATCGCTATCGCCACTGACAAGCACTATAATGTCTGTTTGTTCTTTCAGGCAGTCGGCTATTATTCGCACAGAGATATTTACATCTGTCTTTTTCTCTTCGGGACGTATCATCACATATTTACAGTTCGGGCATTTAATCTCTTTCGAGATATATTTTCCTCTAACTATTTCGAAACGATTTCCGTTCAGAAGTTTATTAGCATTGAGAAAAGCACTTTGCCGACTGTTTTTGTCCGGATTTAACGGCGATGCAGTAAAGTATATCACTTTGTTCAATTCCTGGTCTTCCCCAAGAAACAACTCGAAAAACTTTACCAAGTCTATCCAATAAGCTTGTTTCCATTATGGATTAACTTTCCTTGCTGTTCGCAGTCCATAGTAGAAGTTGAAACCATCAACATAAAATGTCACTCGTTTCTTCATGTTTTTCTGATGTAAAGATGTAAAAAAAGCTACCATTGAGGTAGCTATATCCATTCAAGAAAGAATGGAGATTCATTAATGTAATGCAAATGTAGGCATTAGTTTTTTTATATGCAAGTTCGGAAGTGAAATTCACACACCTGTGCGCTTCGGGCACAACATGTGCCATATAATCAAACTCTCCGACTTAAACAGCTCCGGATAAGTGTAAGAAAAAACCGCTGTATAAATATACACAAAACGCGCCCTTTTTCTGTATAAATATGCAGAGCCGTGCACACATCTTGGTGCGGAAATCCGTCGCTGCGCAATGTTTTTACAGCTCGAAAAAACCTCGAAAAATCGCTTTTTTGATGAAAGAAAAACGCCTCTACGATGCCCTCTCGATGCGATTATGATGTTAACATTCTTTGACGCTGTTGTCATCGCGATAGCAACATGTTCTTATCGCGATAGCAACATGATGCTATCAACTTGCGTACATGTTGTTATCAAATTGGCAACATGTACGCAAGTTGAAAGGACGAGTTTATGAGTCGACAAGT
>JBGXXU010000163.1:0-7962 GCA_041814865.1 Phocaeicola sp.
GAAGGTTGTCTGGCTCTGCATACTGCCTTGAAACTGCTCCTTGATGTCTGTTGCCGTAAAGACCGCTCCTCGCTCACAAAGAACTCTATAAGCCGATTGCACTGAGAGGAGCAATCGTTCCAACTTGCCATTCGTTGCCACTGCTTCACGGCTTTTGCCGTTCAGTCTGCTCTCACGAGCATTCCACAACTTGGGGTCGCACGAGAGCTTACAACTGAATTGGGCGATGGTTCGACCATAAGTTATACGCCCCATTATCGGAGCTTGTCCCGACTTGTCCAATCCGCTCTTTTTCAGGTAGAGCAACACCTTCATTTTGTCTGTTTGCATACGCTTCTTTTTTATGGGCAAAATTACCCGTTACCGAAGCGTTCTCAGCTACGCAAAACATTGTGTCACAAAGCATAAGCACCGAAATAGAGAAAAGATTAGTTACCGAACACGCTTCTGTCGGTTACCTTCTCCTGCCTCTTCGTTACCATTCGATGAATGGACTAACGATTTGGTAACGGAACTTCTGCACAAATCCACATCTTCTGCACTTTTACCCCTTATGCAAACCATAGAGATATACTGCAAATCCCTCTCATTTCCATCTACTTACCTTCCATCCTCGCCCTAATACCCTTTTATCTAATAGTCCCTTAGTGGAATTCAAATACTGCTAAAGGAGTTAAAATATCAGCCATAAACTGTCTCTTAATCGTACCTTAGTGGAATTCAAATAATTTATATCGGGTATTACAACCGGGTCGCATTGCCTCTTAATCGTACCTTACTGGAATTCAAATGACTGGAGAGATATGTTTTTGATGAGAGCATGGTTTCTTTTAATCGTACCATATTGATACAAGGATAAATCCTTGTATCGGAAGAAACACACAAAACTGCTTTATTGAGAACTTCTCAAAGGAGAAAATATCTCTACACCGAAAAAACAAGATAAAGGCAGCATTGTTTCCCCCTCACCAAGTCTTCATTCTTTTTTGACAAGGAGAACAATTCGCTTAACTTTGCAAGAACGAAAAATCATCAAACTTCTATTTTAATGCAAGACTACGTACATCTACACGTACACTCGGAATACTCCATTCTCGACGGACAAGCCTCCATCTCTAAACTCGTGGACAAAGCCATCAAGAACGGTATGCGAGGCATGGCATTGACCGACCACGGTAATATGTTCGGCATCAAAGAGTTTTTCAACTATGTCAATAAACAGAACGGAAAAGTCAAAGCCGCCATCAAGTCCATCGAGAAAGAAATTAAATCCGCAGAAAAAAGCGAAGAAGAACTTGCGGAACTGCACATCCGACTGGAAGAAGAAAAGCTCAAGCTGTTCAAGCCCATCTTCGGATGCGAAATGTATGTGGCGAGACGAGGAATGGAACGTAAGGAGGAGAAAATAGACTCGAGCGGTTACCATCTGGTAGTACTTGCAAAAAACCTCAAAGGCTATCACAATCTCATCAAATTGGTGTCCAATGGCTGGACACGCGGTTTCTACATGCGTCCGCGTACCGACCGCACCGAGCTCGAAAAATATCACGAAGGACTGATTGTGGCAACGGCTTGTTTGGGAGGAGAAGTTCCCAGAAAAATCACACAAGGAAAGTTCGAAGAAGCAGAAGAAGCCATACAATGGTACAAAAATCTCTTTGGCGATGACTTCTATCTCGAAATGCAACGTCACAAAGCCACAGTACCCAATGCCAACCATGAGGCTTATCCACTGCAATGTGCCGTCAACGAGAAACTCATAGAATACTCCCAGAAATACGGCGTCAAACTGATATGTACGAACGATGTACATTTCGTGGACGAAGAAAATGCAGAAGCACACGACAGACTTATCTGTCTAAGCACAGGAAAAGACTTGGACGACCCCAAGCGCATGCTATACACCAAACAGGAGTGGATGAAGACGCGCGAGGAAATGAACGCTCTCTTTGCCGATATCCCCGAAGCTATGGACAACACCATCGAAGTATTGGACAAGGTAGAGTTCTACTCCATAGACAACGCTCCCATCATGCCGACTTTCGATATACCTAAAGAGTTCGGTACGGAAGAAGAATATCGCACCAAATACAGCCAACAAGACCTCTTCGAAGAATTTACACGAGACGAAAACGGCAACGTAGTATTGAACGAAGCAGAAGCACACAAGAAAATACAAGCATTGGGAGGTTATGATAAGCTATACCGTATAAAATTGGAAGCCGACTATCTGGCAAAACTGACTTACGAAGGAGCACATCGTAAATACGGAGAAGTGTTGGACGAGAAAGTGAAAGAACGCATCCACTTCGAACTCTATATCATGAAGACGATGGGTTTTCCGGGTTACTTCCTCATCGTACAAGATTTTATCAATGCTGCGCGTATGGAACTCGATGTGTCCGTAGGACCCGGGCGCGGCTCGGCTGCAGGTTCGGCTGTGGCATACTGTTTAGGAATTACACTGATAGACCCCATCAAATACGACTTGCTGTTCGAACGTTTTCTCAATCCCGACCGTATCTCTCTTCCCGATATAGATGTAGACTTCGATGACGATGGTCGAGGACGTGTTTTGGATTGGGTAACAGAAAAGTACGGAAAGGAGAAAGTAGCACACATCATCACTTACGGCACAATGGCTACAAAAATGGCACTCAAAGACGTAGCCCGTGTACAGAAATTACCACTCCCCGAATCGGACAGATTGTGCAAACTCATACCCGATAAAATTCCCGATAAAAAACTCAACTTGGTCAATGCTATTGCGCACGTACCCGAATTGCAGGAAGCAGAGGCTTCTCCCAATCCCATCTTGCGCGATACGATAAAATACGCTAAGATGCTGGAAGGAAACGTACGCAATACCGGTGTACATGCTTGTGGTGTCATCATTTGCCGAGACGATATAACGGATTGGGTACCCGTCAGTACAGCAGACGACAAAGAGACCGGCGAAAAGATGTTGGTCACACAGTTCGAAGGTGCTGTCATAGAAGATACCGGACTCATCAAGATGGACTTTCTCGGTTTGAAGACCTTGTCCATCATCAAGGAAGCTATCGAAAACATTCGTATAAGTAAAGGTGTAAAGATAGACATCGACCAAATACCGATAGACGACGAACTCACTTACCAATTGTACAGTTACGGGAAAACGATAGGTACTTTTCAGTTCGAGTCTGCCGGTATGCAAAAGTATTTGCGCGAACTCGAGCCATCCACATTTGAAGACCTCATAGCGATGAATGCACTCTACCGACCGGGTCCCATGGACTATATTCCCGAATTTGTAGACCGCAAACACGGACGTTCTCCTATTATCTACGATATTCCTGTGATGGAAGAATACCTGAAAGATACTTACGGTATTACAGTATATCAGGAACAAGTCATGCTTTTATCCCGTCTTTTAGGTGGTTTCACGCGTGGCGAATCGGACAACCTCCGTAAGGCTATGGGTAAGAAACTGCGCGATAAACTCGACCAACTGAAACCGAAGTTTATCGAAGGCGGTAAAAAGAACGGACACGACCCGAAGGTCTTGGAAAAAGTTTGGGGCGACTGGGAAAAGTTTGCGTCTTATGCTTTCAACAAGTCGCACGCCACTTGTTATTCGTGGGTCGCTTATCAGACAGCTTATCTCAAAGCCCATCATCCGGCGGAATATATGGCGGCGACACTGAGCCGGAATATCAACAACCTCGCAGATGTGACCAAGTTCATGGACGAATGTCGCAGTTTGGGGATAGAAGTATTGGGTCCTCATATCAACGAAAGTGCTTTCAAATTTGCTGTCAACGATAATGGAGACATCCGCTTCGGATTGGGTGCCATCAAAGGAGTAGGCGAAGGTGCTGTAGCAAGTATTCTCAACGAACGCGAAGCCAACGGACCTTTCTTGAGTATCTTCGATTTCGTACAGCGTATCAATCTCTCCTCGTGTAACCGAAAGACCATAGAAAATCTGGCTTTGTCCGGTGCTTTCGACGATTTCCCTAATATCAAACGAGAAGATTTCTTCCATGTCAATAACAAAGGAGAAACTTTCATCGAAGTCCTTATTCGCTACGGCATCAAATATCAATCGGACAAATCTTTGGCTGTCAATTCTCTTTTCGGTGGCGACATGCAAGTAGAAGTCGACACGCCCGAAATCATTTCGGCACCTACGTGGGGAGTTTTGGACAAACTCAATCGTGAGCGCGAATTGGTAGGACTTTATCTTTCGGCACATCCGTTGGACGATTATGCCGTCATATTGGAACATGTTTGCAAAGTAGGCATGAAAGATTTGTCCGATTTGACACCACTGAAAGACCAGGAATTCAAGCTGGGCGGCATGGTAACAAGTGTCCGTGACAGTTTCACAAAAACCGGCAAACCGTGTGGTTTCGTGAAAATGGAAGATTTCTCCGGAGCTTACGAATTTGCGTTTTGGGGAAACGATTGGATAGAGAAAAAGAGTTACTTCACAGAAGGAATGTTCCTACTCATACATGCTCGTTGCCAATCGTACAAATACGATGAAAAGCGTTTGGAACTCAATGTCGGAAAAATAGAACTGTTATCAGAAATAAAAGAAAGTGCCATAGAGTGTATCAAGATTTTAGTGCCGCTGTGGGTTATCGACGGAGAGTTTAATCACGAGTTGTATCAATACGTAGTAAACAATCCCGGTAAAACAAAATTGCAACTGGTAGTGAAAGACGAAGAACATCAAATGCATGTCAGCCTCGTTTCCGGACAACAAATATCTGTCACAAAAGACTTTTTGAACTTTATCAAATCGCAAGAAGCACTGCGTTTTCAAATCACTTGATGGCTTTGCAACAAAACAAAAATGCGGACGCTCTCCAGTTAGGAACGTCCGCATTTTTTCATACGACAAGAAAAGAGAATTCTCTGTTTCTGTGAATGCTTTTATATCGAAAAGCTCACTTTTCTATTTCACATACAAAACCAAACCTTTCAGATACTCTCCTTCGGGATGATAAATGTTGACGGGATGGTCTGCCGGTTGCGTCAATTGATGAAGGATGCTCACACTTCTACCCGATTGTGCGGCTGCCGTAAAGACTGCGGCACGAAAATCCTGTTTGCTCACCACTTGCGAGCAGGAAAACGTGAAAAGTATACCACCCGGTTTTATCTTCTCAAAAGCTTTTGCATTCAGTTTGGTATATCCTCGCAGAGCATTGCGCAACGCATCACGATGTTTCGCAAAAGCAGGCGGGTCTAAAACTATCAGGTCATACTTGTCTCCCATCGTTTCCAAGTACTTAAATGCATCTTCCGCAAATGCTTGATGACGACTATCGTTGGGAAAGTTCAATTCTATGTTATCATTCGTCAGGCTAATGGCTTTGGCAGAACTATCCACCGAATGCACAAGATGAGCGCCACCACGCATGGCATAAAAAGAAAAACCGCCGGTGTAACAAAACATATTCAGCACGCTGCGTTCTCTTGCATAATGTTCCAACAAACTCCGATTTTCACGTTGGTCTACGAAGAAACCCGTCTTCTGTCCTTTCAGCCAATCGACATGGAACTTCAAACCGTTTTCCATTGCCACGTTTTCCACACTGCCACCTACCAGAAAGCCATTTTCCGTCGACGACAAATCTGCTTTGAAAGGCAATGTGGTTTCCGATTTGTAATACACATGCGCCACATAATCTTTCATTACATTCATCAATGCCTCTCCAATCTGCAAACGGTCTAAGTGCATACCCGCAGAATGCGCCTGTATCACTGCAGTCTGTCCATATACATCGACAATCAGTCCCGGCAAATTGTCTCCTTCGCCATGCACCAAACGATAAGTATTATTGTCCGGACGGTCCACAAGCCCCAATGCTTTTCGTACATCCAACGACTGTTTCAAACGACGTTCCCAAAAAGAAAGATTTATCTCTTCGTCTTCGAAAGTCAAGACTCGCACCGTGATACTACCTATCTGATAGTGCCCCGTAGCGATATACTCACCCTGTGCCGTATAAACTCTCACTACTTCACCTTCTTGTGGCTTATTTTCGATACGTGCTATGGCACCCGAAAATATCCACGGATGAAAACGTTTCAGCGATTCTTCTTTACCTTGTTTGAGAAATACTTTACCCATATATCATTCTGTTTCGTTGAGCGATGTTTCTATTCTGTAATTACCTGCTTTTCGAAGCTCCTCCATGTACTCATAAATGCGTAAGCAAGCCCAAGCATCTATTGCCGCATAAATTTGCTGTTTGTCGGTTAGTACCTCGTTTTCCCAATTGGACAAACGTTGACGCTTGGAGATTTTCATACCGAAAAGAATGGCAAATATCTTTTGCAAACTTTGTTCTTTGATTCCAAACGCACGTACATAGTCCTGAAGCTCTATCCAATTCCCGGAATGAGAATCATTTGTTTTTCGTTTATTGAGCATCATAAAATCATCCTTCAGAGACAAACCTATTTTCAGTACATCATTCTGCAAAAAAGAAGCTAGAAAATCAGGCAATCCTATATGATTGAGTCTGAAGAGGAAACAAGTATCTTGTGTGGAAATCTGGAGAAGAGCCACCTTATTGACTTTTCCTTTCGTAAACGAAGGACGAGTTTCCGTATCTACTCCCACAGCTTTTTGAGTATTCAGATAGTCTATAGCCTTACGCGCATCGGCTTCTGTATAGATTACGACAATACGACCTGTAAATTCGATAAGAGGCATTGTCCCTACAATTCGCTTATCTATTTTATCAGAAAGTATGATGGGATTACTCATCGACTTCATCCTCCCCCATATCCAATCCGGCGTATAAATCTTCTTCCGTCATAAAATCTTGCGCATAATAATCGGTGTCATTTGTTTCTTCTGCATCTTCTTTTGCTTTCCGAGAATTGCACATAATGAGATGCAAAGCACGCATAACATTGACCAAACGCTGTCCCCAAAACTCGATAAACCACAAGCGGCATTGAGCTAAAGCATCGTTCATCGTAGGTTCGTATGCCATCTGAAACACGCACAAGAAGTCTTTCAAAGGCTGATACATATCTGCCAAACCTTCGGATATACTCTGTTTAATCGGTGTATCGCTGAAAGCCATATCCTCCAGAAATACTTCCAAATAGTCGTCATCTTCAGCCAAGACCGTAGCAATACGCGCGCGTACCATGTCATAATCATGCTCGGTAACAAAGACTTCCAAATCACGTTCATCCATCTTTTGACAAAAAGGCAAAAGCATGGTTTTGAGATATAGCAAAGGGAGCAATTTCAAAGAGGTTTCCACGAACTCTTCTTTTTCCATCCGATGCTCCTGTTCCAAGAAAGCAACGACTTGCGCTGCCACCGTCACAAACTCTATTGTATTCTTATCATATATAGGAGAAACTTTATCTTCCATTTTCTATTTTATTTGGCAACAAAATTACTCAAAAAAACTCGGCTTTCGGATTTGTACTTCTCGCAAGTTTCTACCGATTTACTTGCATCACAAGCTTTTCACACAAACAAACCACGCAATAAATATTAACAAAATCATTCTCTCCTATTTTGTCTAAAAAGCCAATAAACGGCATTCAAGCTAGACTTCCGGAAACCACCTCTATAAAAACAATCAAATCTTTTAGCTTATTTCATAAATATAAACTAATTTAGTCGCAACGAAACCAACCTTTGTTCACTAAATAAAATATAAAACTATGGAAACTCCCAAAAACAAGTATTCACAATACACCATTTCGCAACTTATCAGTCTCTACAAAGCAGGCGACAAACAAGCTTTCGACGAAATCACGCGCAGAAATACCGGTCTCTTACGAACTTGGATGTGTGAATGGGAAGTAAAACACAGGCAGCAAGAAGAAATCGTACAAGAAATACTCATCAAAGTATCCCAACAACTTCTAACTAATTACAACGAAAACAATGCTTTTTACGGCTGGTTGAAGCGTGTAAGTAAAAATCACACC
>JBGXXU010000164.1:0-15512 GCA_041814865.1 Phocaeicola sp.
CTCCGTTCTTGTTGCTCACAGCTTTTCTTTACTTTCGCGGTTCGGACAGACTTTACAATTGGCTCATCCATCACCCACAACTGGGAACTTATATCCGCGCCTTTCGCGAAGAAAAGGCTTTACCCTTGCGTGCCAAAGTAGTTTCGCTGGCAGTCATGTGGGCAAGTATTCTATACTGCACGCTTTGTCTTATTCCTTTGTGGCATGTCAAAGTCTTTTTGTGGGCTGTTTCCGGTGCCGTCACGCTGTACATATTATCATTAAAGACAAAAAAGAACACAAAAAAATTGCGCTGAACGGAATATCAATGCTCCATTCAGCGCAATTTCTTTGTCATTCGCAGACACTCGTTACTCTCCTCCGCAGCTATCGCAGTTCGTTTTGCATTCGCAACCGGGACGTTCGAACTCCATCGTGGTATGAGATATTTGATATTGCTGCGCAATGGACAATACGGCTTCTTTGATACCCGTGCCATCTTCGACAGAAGTCACGATGTGCAATGTCATCACGTGCGACTCTCCGTCGAGACTCCATACATGCAGGTCGTGTACAGACTCCACACCTGCTATCTTCGAAACATCGCTTTTCAGTTGTTCCAAATTCATCCCTTCGGGAGTAGCTTGCAAGAAGACGCGCGACGTGGCACGCAAGTTCTTATACACATTGCTCAACACCCACACACTGATGAGAATGGAAAGTATCGGGTCGAGTACGGGAAGTTCCACAAACATCATAACGATGCTCACCGCCAATACAGCCACCCATCCCAACACATCTTCCATGATGTGCAGATAAACAGCACGCTCGTTGAGCGAAGTTCCGCCTTTCACTCTGAAAGCCGCCGCTCCGTTAATGACAATTCCCATGATAGCCAGCCAAAGCATTCCGCCGGCATCTACGTCTTGCGGAGCAATGCAACGTTTTACCGCCTCTATCAGGACAAATATCGAGCTGACCGTAAGCACACCCGACAAGAAAACCGAACCGAGAAGCGAGAAGCGTTTATATCCGTACGAATATCTTTCGTCGCGTCCGCGTGTGGACTTCTTTTGCAGAAACCACGCCGTCCCCAGCGACAGACAGTCGCCGAAGTCGTGCAAAGCATCCGTCAGGATGGAAATACTGTTGGTAAGCAATCCGCCCACCACTTCTATCACAACAAAAATCGCATTAAGAAAGAAAGCCACCGAAATGTTTTTTCCTACATCATGATGATGTCCATGATGGTGATGATGTTCGTGTGCCATGATACTAACTTTTTATATAATGATAAATTAAGAATGGGCTTGTTTCAGTAGAGCAGAAATCCAGCTATTCCGCACAGAACGATAAGCAACATAGGATTGATTTTGAAACGGTAAGAAGCGATAAAAGCTACCAGGAAAATAGCCACGCTGATAAAGACCTGCGTTTGTTCCTCCCCGAAGTTCTCTCCGTTCATCAATATCAAAGCAGCCGCAGCCAGCAAACCTACAACGCCCGGTCGCAATCCTCTGAAGACATGAATCACAGTGGGATGAGAACTGTATTTCATAAAGAAACGACTGATGGTTATCATCAATATAAACGACGGCAACACCACGGCAAAAGTTGCCACACAAGATCCGAGTATTGCTGCCGTAGAAGACATTCCCGCATTGAGTGCCGCAGTATACCCTACATAAGTCGCCGAGTTGATACCGATAGGTCCCGGCGTCATCTGACTAATGGCAACGATGTCCGTAAATTGCGAAGATGTGAGCCATTCGTGCCGTGTCACCACCTCGCCCTGTATCATGGAAAGCATAGCGTATCCTCCTCCGAATCCGAAAAGCCCTATCATGAAAAAGACATAAAACAATTCCAGAAACAATTCCATATCAGTTATTCGTTTTAGGTTGGATATACTTGCCGTAAACAAAACCGCCCACACCGCAAGCTATAATAATATAAATAGGAGAAACACCCAACAACCATATCAACAAAGCGGACACCACAGGTATCCATACATTATAAAGATTGATGCGAGCAGATTTCGCCATATTGAAAGTCGGTGCCGCAATCAGTGCCACCACACCGGGACGGATACCTTTGAAAATACGTTGTACCGTTTCATTGTCTTGAAAGTGTTGAAAAAACAAAGCGATACCCAAAATAATAAGAAACGACGGCAATATGGCACCAAGTGCCAACCAGAAAGCTCCCCAAAACTTACGCAACTTGTATCCGATGAATATCGATATATTAACGGCAAATACACCCGGTACACTCTGTGCGATAGCCACTAAATCCAAGAAATCTTCTCGTGTAATCCAAGCACGTTTCGTAACTATTTCGGCTTCGATGATGGGTATCATGGCGTAACCGCCTCCGATGGTAAAAGCCCCTATTCGAAAGAATATCAAGAAGGCTTTGAGATAAAACATCATAAGTATCAATCTTCGTTCGGAACAAAATTAGACAATTCCGCTCTTATTCCTAATAATACATAAAAAGGAAATGTGAAGATACGCCTTTGTATCCCCACATTCCCGTCCTTCTTTATTTCTCTACAAAATTTTATTCGACAGCGGCTTTCTGCTGAGCAACATATATTTCTTGCTTCTCTTTATTCAGTTTCAGCATGAAGTGACTACCCGTTGCAGGAGCTTCTTCTACGATATAAGCAGACAAAACATCTTCCACATAAGTCTGCAACGCACGTGTCAACGGACGTGCACCATATTGTACATCGTACCCTTTTTCGGCAATAAAGCGTTTGGCTTCCGTATCAATGTCGAGCACATAACCGATATCCTTGATACGTGCATAGAGCTTCGACAATTCTATATCAATAATCTTTTCCAATGCGACGGCATCCAGCTGGTCGAAAGTAATGATTTGGTCGAGACGATTGATGAACTCCGGCGAAAAAGCTTTATGCAAGGCTTTGGTAATGACACTGCGCGCATACTCCTTATCATCGGCACGATACTGCGCCGCAAAACCTATACCTGCTCCGAAGTCTTTCAACTGCCGTGTACCGATATTCGAAGTCAGAATGATGACAGTATTCTTGAAGTCCACCGTACGTCCATAGCTGTCTGTCAGTCGTCCTTCATCCAATACTTGCAACAATAAGTTGAAGACATCGGGGTGTGCCTTTTCTATCTCATCGAACAAAACGATAGAATACGGTTTACGTCTGACTGCTTCTGTCAGTTGTCCGCCTTCGTCATAGCCAACGTATCCCGGAGGTGCACCGACCAAACGCGTCACATTGAACTTTTCCATGTATTCGCTCATGTCCAAACGTATGATGGCATCTCTACTGCCAAACATTTCTACAGCCAACTGTTGCGCCAAGTATGTCTTTCCTACTCCGGTAGGTCCCAGGAATAAGAAAGTACCGATAGGTTTCTTCGGGTCTTTCAGACCGACACGACTACGTTGGATGGCTTTGACCAATGTATCCACAGCCGCGTCCTGCCCGATGACTTTGTTCAGCAGATTTGTTTTCAGGTTTTTCAGTTTAATGCCTTCCTCGCTTGCCAGACGTTGTACGGGAATACCTGTCATCATGGAAACGACTTCTGCTATTGCTGCTTCATCCACTATTTCCGGATGCTCGTCTTGCCATTTGTTCCATTCGGCACGCATTGTTTCAAGGTCGGCTTGCAACAAACGTTCCTTGTTTCTGAACTCGGCAGCCAACTCGTAATTCTGTACCTTGACAGCTTCGTTCTTATTGTTTTCCGCTTCTTTAATCAGTGCTTCCTGCGCTTCCATTTCTGCGGAAATACGGTTGTTCTTGATGTGTATGCGTGCACCGGCTTCGTCCAAGGCATCGAGTGCCTTATCGGGGAAAAAACGGTCTGTCACATAACGGTCTGTCAATTTCACACAAGCTTCTATCGCCTCGTCCGTGTACTTCACCTTATGGTGTTCTTCGTAACGGTCTTTCGTTTTCATGAGGATTTGTATGGTTTCTTCCACCGTAGTGGGGTCTACCATGACTTTTTGGAAACGTCTTTCCAACGCTCCGTCCTTTTCTATGCGGTGACGATATTCGTCGAGTGTTGTGGCACCGATACATTGCAATTCGCCTCGTGCCAAAGCAGGTTTCAGCATATTGGCAGCATCCATCGAATCCGAAACCGCACCGGCTCCCACGATATTGTGTATTTCGTCTATAAACAGGATAATTTCCGGATGTTCCCGCGCTTCTTCTATCACATCACGAATACGTTCCTCGAACTGCCCACGATACTTCGTACCGGCAACCAAAGAAGTCATGCTGAGCGATATGATTTTCTTTCCGAAGAGAATACGGGGAACTTCGTTGTGAATGATGCGCAATGCCAAACCTTCGACGACAGCAGATTTGCCTACGCCGGGATTGCCTATCAATACGGGATTGTTCTTTTTCCTTCTACTCAATATCTGGGCTATGCGTTCTATTTCTTTTTCGCGCCCGATAACCCTATCCAGTTTGCCGTCTTCTGCCGCAGCCGTCAAGTCAGTACCGAAGCGGTCCAACATCGGTGTATCGCTACGTCCGGTAGATGAAGCGGAAGACTCCGTCATCACCTTTCCTCCTCTGCCTGTCGACGAGCGTTCTTCTTTGTTTTCCAATTCGTCGAAATCATCGCCATATTCGGCTCTCATGTTTCTGATTACCTGATTGCGCAACGCATCGTACGTAGCACCGCACTCAAGCAGGAAAGTTGCCACCGACGAGTTCTGATTGCGTACCACAGCCAACAGCAAGTGCTCCACACCCACAGTGCGCGCTTCCAGATTGCGTGCCTCGAGGATACACGACTTCAAAGCCAAACCGGCTTCGTTCGTCGGCAACAATTCCACATGACCCGTGTTGAATTCTTCGTGTGGAAAACTTGCCAGTTCGTTTTCTACCACCTTTCGCAATCTGTCCACATCTATGTACAATGCCTTCAATATCTTCAAGGCTTCGTTGTCGCCATCTCTCAGTATGGCAAGTATGAAATGCTCTATACCGTAATGCATATTTTGCAAACGGCGAGCTTCTTCCATACTGTATTGTATGATTTCTCGTATTTTCTTTGAAAATTCAATTCCCATCTCTTTCGTTCTCCTTATTTATATAGTCTTATTGAAAGACCGTGTTGTAATTGTATTGTATCAAAATCCATGCCACGAAGACTTTTCTTCGGGAAAATCTGTAGCCGATAGCTGTCGATAACGTCCGATATAGAAAACAAATCCTACAAGGAGGAAAAAGAAATACACCGTATCCCGTCGTTCTTTGCATCTGTATCTTTGTAGTGTCGGGCAAAAGCCCGCTTCAATTCAGGCTAAAGGTACGCATATTTTCTCCCACTCTTTATCCGGAAGAACAAAAAACCGTAAATCCTCCATGCCGAAACCTGACGACGCCCGGCTTTCCCTGTATGATTCCGATACACAATACGGACATAAAACAACACACACAATAGAACAACATCTTGATGTATATTTATACAAAAGCTTTTTTTATACAGTCTTTTCAGGTACGAAAAACCGATGCTTTCATCGTGCTTTTTCAGTCCGAAAACACGCTGAAAAATCATGTTTTCGTCAAAAGAAAAACACCTCTACGATGCCTTCTCGATGCGATTATGATGTTAACATTCTTTGACGCTGTTGTCATCGCGATAGCAACATGTTCTTATCGCGATAGCAACATGATGCTATCAACTTGCGTACATGTTGTTATCAAATTGGCAACATGTTGTCAATTTGACGAGGCGATTTTTTGAGTTGACGCGGTACGAAGAAGAGTGTATATTTATACAGGAATATCCGACTCATACCGATGACTTCTTTTTTTCTCTCCTATTATATAATAAGGTATAGAAAAACTGCCGCCGCATCTCACGCAAAACCTCTTGTTGATTTGTTTCCGTTTCAACTAAAAAACACAAAACAGAAACATTCTCCGCAAACAATGAAATTGGCACATAGTAAGCAAAAAAGTTTTTTTCCGCATTATATTTTGTTATTTACAACGTTTCATTACATTTGCAGACGTGCAACCTCTCTACAAACCTTACTTGAAAAACAAAATGAGAGGCAGCACCTTTGAAAAGACCTTAAAAGAACACATCCTTAAAGATGCGAAAAACAACTATTTTATTATTCATCCTTTAATAGTTAATCATGAGAAAAAGAAAATCCAAAGAGCTTTGGACATTACTCCTGGCTATCTTATTGATAGTGGGATGCAGTCCGAAGTCGGAACCGGAAATCCCGGTAGAAGAAATCAAGCTCAGTCAGCGAACACTCACCATGGTAATAGGCGAATCCGCGTCTATCCGGGCAAGTATCTCACCAGCCAATGCTTCGGCACAAAACCTGTTTTGGCAAAGCGAAAACAATGATGTTGCCAGTGTGGCAGACGGAGAAATCCGTGCGTTGAAAGCCGGAGAAACATTTATCACGGTGAAAACCGGCGAAAAAACAGCAACTTGTCTCATCAAAGTGGTACAAAAACAAGTGCCGACAGAAAGCGTGGCTCTGCCCGCAACCATCGAAATGAAAGTCGGCGATGTGAAAATGGCAGACCTGACCCTGACACCCGCAGATGCTTCCGACGATGTGGAATGGAGCTCGGACAATGAAGAAGTAGTGAGTGTGATGGGTGGCGAACTGACTGCACACAAAGTCGGCACAGCCAAAATCACAGTAAAATCGGGTAAACATTCGGCAACAACCACAGTCACCGTTTCGCAACAAGACGTAACGATACA
Organism: Phocaeicola sp.; assembly: GCA_041814865.1. GTDB lineage: Bacteria > Bacteroidota > Bacteroidia > Bacteroidales > Bacteroidaceae > Phocaeicola. The sequence continues at coordinate 6,732 of JBGXXU010000164.1, forward strand.
AGCTTTTGCCCTGAAAGAAACAAAAATCACCGTTCCCGCAGGCGAAGCTTACCTGATAGAAACCGAAATCAAAGCAGACCGCCCCAACGATGTAGAAGTGTCTTGGACTTCCAATAATAAAGAAGTAGCCCAAGTAACACACGGCAGAATCAATGCACTGAAACCCGGTAAAGCTATCATCACGGCATCGGCTGGAAAATTCACCGCAGAATGCGAAGTGGAAGTAGTAGACAAAAACATCGTAGTGGAAAGCATAGCCATAACACCCGAGACATTGGAACTCAGAACAGGACAAAACTTCCTCGCAGTGGCAAAAACTCAACCCGTCAATCTCTTCGAACCCATCACATGGTCATCCGAAGACGAGAAAGTAGCGAAAGTAAACCAATACGGTTATATCGTTTCCGTAGCTCCCGGAGAAACAAACATCAAAGCCACCATCGGAGGCAAAACAGGCATCTGTAAAGTGAAAGTCGTAGAAAAAAGCTCTGCCGACATCTTTGAAATAGAAATCACCGACATTACAGCCACCGAAGCCAAAATCTCCGTCAAGCCTAAAAACAAAGAGATGACATACTATTGTTATGCCATGAGCAAACATAAGTATGATAAGACCCTTGCAGACCCGTCAATCAAGGAAATCAGCGATTTCGACATAGCTTTCTGGAAAGAACAAGGAAAAGACCGCTGGTTGGAAGCATTAAAAATGGACCTTATCAAAGGAGATTTCAGCGGAACACTCGATGGTTTCGTACGTTTCCCCATATGGGATACCGAATACGTAGTATATTGCTATGGTATCGACGAAAATGGAATAAAGACCAGCGAAACACTGATAAAGACCATCAAGACAAAGCCCAGCGAACCCATCAACATGACGTTCCAAGTAGATATAAGAAATGTCACTTCTCAGGATTTCGAAGCAACCATTACGCCTTCGCATGAGAGCGAAACCTACTATATCAGCTTACAACAAACCAAATTTATAGACGCGTACGTCGATGCACTTAAAAACGGAGAGACAAGAGACCAACATAATGGTTGGGACCCCGTAGACCATATGATTTGGAAAATGATACTGTCAGACATTTCATTTGACTCATTCCAACTCAGAAAAGGCAAACTGGAAATAGACAAAAATTTCTTTGCCAAGAAAAACTTCAAATTCAGAAAATATGAATTGATGGTAATCGGTATCGACAGAAAGAAAGGAAAAACTACAGAGCTCTTCCGTTTCCCCATAGAGTACAAACCTTAATACTTTGACAACAATGAAACATATTCATAAAATATACCGGTTGGTGGCATGCTGCTTTGCACTTATATTTGCTGCATGCAGTTCACAGGTCAGCGACCCCGATGGACACGAGAAAGTCTATCTCAATCTATCCGAAGAAATCGTGAATTTCGCACGCGTGGAAAGTCAAACGATAGTCAATGTGAAGACCAATGCTACTTCTTGGGTGGCTACTTCACCGGCAGAAGGCAAATGGCTCACCATAAAGAAGTCGGGTGAAGACTTGATTATATCCGCTTCCGCCAACGAAACAGGACAGGAACGCAGCGGGTATGTACTAATCAATGCAGGTGAAGCCTCTGCCGTTCTCACAATAAATCAATCTATCGGCAGCGCAACATTGGAATTGTCCGAAACAAATCTTTCCGTTATCAGCAACGGTGGTAAATACACTTTGATGGTAAAAAGCAACGGAGCAGAATGGACAATAGAAGGTAGCGAAATGTATCCTTGGTTGAATGTGGAAAAAGTAGACGGCACACAGTTCATGGTAACCGTCAATCCTAACACAGCAGAAGAAAGCAGAGAAGGCAAGTTCTATGTGAGAACCAACGAAAGCACATACGAAATTATCGTATCGCAACGAGGTATGCCTATTTTCCTCCTTCCTTATATGTTGGAGCATGGAAAGTCTCGCACAGACTTAATGCAGTTCGAAGAAGCACGAGGAACAAAATTCATCGGTAGCAGTAATGAGAAAGGACAATGGACTTACTCTTTCCTTGGCAACGATAAGTTTGCTTCTTCCATTGCTTACGTGTATCCTTTCGGGACACAAATCTATGGCAGCTGCGTTATCACCAGCCCCAATACGCAATTTGGTATAGACCCGGTATTCGAAAGCTACCTTTTCTCTTTAGGTTTTACTAAAGACATTCTTAAAAAAGAAACATTCGAAAAGGGCGTACATACCAAACATTACATCCTCCAAAAACAATCTATCCAACTCAATGCCACTGTGCAAGTATCTATAACTGCGAATTGGACAGAAGTCGTTTATACCGCAACAGAAGGACAAGGCACATCTTATCCTACATTCGAAGAACTGCCGCTCCGCAATACGACCTTCTTCAACAAGAACAATTATTTCGAAGTGAAGAAATGGGAGGAAACAGAAGGCAACTCTATCGAAGCATTCAGACAATACGGTTCTAAAAATCCCAACGTAATATACTTTGCAGAGTATGCACCCATTAGCCAAGAGAAAAGTTCTCGACTGGTGACCATCTACTTCTTCGAACAAGAAAAAGCAGACTTCATGGGATTGGTATCACAAAAGACAGACTTCTTCACCAACATCTCTGCGGCTATGTGGCAAGATACCAAAGGCACCTACAATATCACTTCCGAGTTCAAAGATTTGGCAATTCGTGCAGGATTTGAATATCAAGGCGTAGACCCCGCATTCGGTTCGGTAAACTTCGCAAGATACCAGGACGGTTTAGTGATGATAGTTAAGGTGTATCCTAAGTACGAACACTACAACAATGCTCAACCTGTATTGGGGCTCGCTTACTATCAATTAGATGTAAGTATTTCTGCCAAGATGAAACACAGTGGTTTCATGGAAAGAAAAGCTTATTTCTCCGCTTTGGCAGAAAAGATGGACAAAAACTACCAAATGTGGTTCAAAACAAGAGTCAAGAAATAATGATGTTGCATTTATTTAGATTATTACGATGAAGAAATTTATATATACACTTGCAGCTTGCGCTTTCGTATTAGCAGGCTGTACCAATGACAGGGTAACGGAAGATGCGGCAGAAAATGCAGGCAATCGCGACAGACAGCCCGGTAACTATGAAGATTATCGCATCGGTGCAATCATCTCTCACGCCATCAAAGGACAGGCTTATGTAAAGATGAGCGAAGAAGCAGCCGAGAAGCTCATGCGTGCAACCGGAGATATAGATGTACAAACATTCTCTTCAATCTCCGAGCCTATTTCTCTTGCAGCAAAAAGAGTAGGTGTAAAGAGTGTCGAACGTATGTTCACTCCCAATAAAGAGTTCGAAGAGAGACATCGCAAATACGGTTTGCATCTTTGGTACATCGTTTCTTTCGATGAAGAAACAGAAACAGCAGAAGCTATCAAAACACTCAATGCTGTGCCCGAATTCGATTTGATAGAACCGGTGTTTCCCATTCAAACTTATGGCGTACAGGTTTCTCCAGCTTTCACAGATAATGAAATAAGCCAATTCCAAGTGCGCCCGGCTACTCATCACTTCACAGACCCACAACTTGGAAGCCAATGGCACTATAACAACCTCGGTACTGCTCCGGCTGCAAAATACGGTGCAGACATCAATCTGTTTGAAGCCTGGAAAAGACAAACCGGTAAACCGAATGTGATTGTCAGTGTCATTGACGACGGTGTAGACGTTACGCACGAAGACCTGAAAGAAAACCTTTGGGTCAATACGAAAGAAACTCCCGATAATAACAAAGACGATGACAACAACGGCTTTGTAGATGATATACACGGAACCATATTCGTAAAAAACGGTAGAGTAGGCGGACACGGTTCGCACGTTGCCGGTACGGTAGCTGCACGCAACAACAACGGTAAAGGAGTTTGCGGTGTAGCCGGTGGCGACGGTACAAAAGACAGTGGTGTTCGTATCATGGCTTGCTTGGCTATCGACAGTCGTCCGAAAAACCAGCGCACGGGAAGTAATCCTGCAGATGCCATGGTTTATTCGGCAGACCATGGAGCTGTGATTTCTCAAAACTCATGGGGATATCCTCCGAAATTCCCAATGTCGGACGCTCTGAAAGCTTCCATCGACTACTTTATCGACAATGCAGGTAAAGATAAGCAAGGCAATCAACGCAAAGATTCACCGATGAAAGGTGGTGTTGTCATCTTTGCGGCTGCTAATGACAATCAAGACGAAATCTGTTATCCGGCTGCTTACGAAAGAGTGATAGCAGTATCTGCTATGAGCACCAACTTCACTCGCGCATCTTATACCAATCGTGGCGCATGGGTAGACATCATGGCTCCAGGTGGTGATATAGATAAATACGGTACAGCAGCAGGCGTACTTAGCACAGTGCCCGACAACAAATATGCGTATTATCAAGGTACATCAATGGCAGCTCCTCACGTATCGGGAGTGGCAGCTCTGATTTTGAGTGAACACGGTAAAGAAGGATATACCAACGAAGACCTCAAAAAAGCCTTGCTTAGTTCGTTCCTTCCCGTAGATATCGATGAAGAAAACCCGACAGAAAAAGGACGTTTGGGTAAAGGTTATCTCAATGCCGCTTTGGCTTTCGATATAGACCAAAGCAAAGCTCCGGGCAAACCAACGAAAGACAAAATAGAAGCAGCACACACTTCTATGAAGGTTTCTTGGAAAGTACCAGCGGACGAAGACGACAAAACACCGTTCCACATCTACCTCTATATGAGTAAAGAACCCATCACTGTGGCAGGATTAAATTCGCTCACACCGATAAAAATTCAAACGAAAGAAGCCAAAGCCGGTGATACGATGGAATACACTTTCAATAAACTGAAAAGTACTTCTACTTATTATTTTGCTTTGGTGGCAGTAGACAGATGGGGCAACCGTTCGGAAGCCGAAATTTTCTCGCACAAGACTTTGCACAACAATTTCCCAACAATTACGCTCTTGTCAGGAAGCGAAAAAGTAAAAATCGTAGGCAAGAAAGACGCAACACTTACTTTCAAAGTAGAAGATGCAGACGGTCATAAAACCAATTACGGAATCAAAGGCGAAACACGCGGTGTAAGCATGGCAGACGTAAAAGGTGTAAAAACCATCGTCATACGTCCGGTATTGCCCGCAGGCGAATACTCGTTCACTATCTATGCGACGGACGAATTGGACGACACGACAGAAAAGACCATTACTTTCACTGTCTTGCCCAACAATCCGTTGAAACTTTCGGGTTCTTTCTCCGATATGGTGGTAGGTCTGAAACAATCCGAATTGGAAATACCCGTATTGAAGAACTTCACTTACGACGCGGATTTCCCTGCAACAGTCATGGCAACTTCTTCGGACGAGTCTGTGTTGAAGACAACTGTCGTAAACAATGTGATAAAGGTAACACCCGTCAAGAAAGGTACTGCCGGCATTCGTATCAAAGTGAGCGATGAAGTCAGTCAACCTATTGAAACTTCGGTGAAAGTACGTGTCGTGGCAGATGCAGACGCACCGGTACAATTGATTTATCCGATGCCTGTCACAACAAAACTGAATGTGTTGCTAAACGCCAAAATCCAAAATGCACGTGTAAAAATCGTGACATTGGCAGGTAAGGTAGTTCTGAACAAAGAGGTAACAGTTTCTGCCGACAACATCGTAACATTGGACGTAAGTCGTCTTGCACCCAACTCGTATCGCCTGATAGTGGAATCTTCCAACTTCTCACGCTTTGAACAATTATTCGTTAAGTAAATTATAGCACTATGATAAAAAACATTGTTTGCAAATCTCTTGCAATAGGAGCTGTCGCACTGATAAGCATCAGCGCATCGGCACAAGAAAGCACTCCATTGCGTATCTTGGAACTGAATGCCGATGTACGCTCTCAAGCTCTGGGAGGAACCCATCTCGTAACCAACAGCAACAACTATCTCTATACCAATCCGACACATATATTCGGTACAGACAAGCAATTCTCTGTTTACGCAGGTACGGAGTTCTTGCCCAAATACGATGTGGCAGGACGCGAAAAATATGTGGCAGGAGCATTGGCTTATAAAATCAACGAGCATCATGCTGTATTCGGCGGTATAAGATACTTGTCCGGTTTGTCTATCCCGAAGACCAACAATCAGGGCATAGATACGAATACGGATAGCAAACCCAATCAAACTACTTTCGACTTGGGCTATGCTTACAATATCAACGACAAGTTCTCTGCTTTCGCCACAGGTAGTATGATACGCTCCGTGACCAATAAGCAAACCACCAACTACACTTTTGGTATCGGTGCTTCCTATAAAGACCAAGCCAACCTCTTCGACGGTACATTGCCTACAAAATGGAACGCTACACTGAGTGCTTACCATTTGGGACAAGACCTGGATTACGGAAAAGGCGTTTATTTCCGTATGCCTTCGACTGTTGCATTAGGTATAGGAGCTGTATCGGAACTTAGCGAACAACACAGCATCGGTTTGCAGTTGCAAGGCGGTTATGTGACTTCTTACAAGGAGAGCCTCGTCGGCGTGGGAGCTTCTTACAGCTATCGCAAGATGTTGGACCTTCGTACAGGTTTCCAACACATGGGCGAAGACATGAACTTCTATTCCGTAGGTGCCGGTGTCACTTGTGGCAAGTTTGCTTTAGACCTGACCTATCGCATGGGATTGGGTGAGTTTACACACAACACACTTTCCGTAGGTCTTTCCGCAAGTTTCTAATGTATTCGAACCAAGATACTGTACCGACAGTATCATAAGAAGAAATTCCCTGCTCGCAAGAGTGGGGAATTTTCTTTTATACGGCACAACGAAATGCAAAGCCACTTGCCTGTTATTCATACAAAGCAAGACACTCTCTCGCACATCGGGAAAACTTGACTTCACCATCCTTCCCGCATATGGAAATCAGACAAGAAACAAATACGACGCCCTTTCTTCCTATTTTCCACTCTCTTTCGGCAGGAGAAAACCGTATAAACTTACCAACTGTAAACGGACGAACTGAAAACTTGCCTACCTTTGTCTATTATCTAATCATTAACAATAAAAATCGGTATGAGAAAACTATTGGCAATATGCTGTTTACTGCTTGCTGTTACGGGTATAAAGGCACAACTCGTCAACATGCAGGAAGTGGCGCAAGGAAAGTACAGAGCAAAAAATATCTATGGTCTGAAACCCATGCTCGACGGAGAGCACTACACACGTATGAGCGACGACCGCAAGCAAATTTTGAAATACTCTTTCAAAACAGGCAAACAAGTGGCAGTACTTTTCGATGTAAGCACAGCACGAGGAGCCGAATTGAAATCGTTCGACAATTACACGATGTCGCCGGACGAACAACTTTTCCTGATACAAACGGAAACCAAATCCATTTATCGCCATTCGTTCACGGCAATTCACTATATATATAATGTAAAGAACAACAAACTAGAACCACTCTCTACCAACGGTCCTCAACAAGTTCCCCTGTTCTCGCCCGACGGAACGCAGATAGCATTCGTTCGCGACAACAACATCTATCTCGTGAAACTCCTGTTCGACAATGCAGAGTCGCAGGTAACCAAAGACGGAGAATACAACAAAATCATCAACGGCATCCCTGACTGGGTGTACGAAGAAGAATTTGCATACAACCGTGCTTTCGTTTTCAGCGCAGACAGCAAGATGATAGCCTACGTTCGTTTTGACGAATCGGCAGTCAAGATGTTCGATTTTCCGCTCTATAAAGGACAATTCCCCACACGGGAAACATACGCAGACTATCCCGGCAGTTACACATACAAATACCCGAAAGCAGGATACGACAACTCGAAAGTGAGCGTACATACATTCGACATCAAAAGCCGTGTGACACGCAAGATAGATTTGCCCATCGGCAAAGAAGACTATATCCCGCGCATTCGGTTTACCTCCGACCCGGAAAAGCTTGCCATCGTCACGCTCAATCGCCATCAAAACCGCATGGATGTGTACATGGCAAATCCGAGAAGCCTGGTGTGCAAACTGACCATCAGAGACGAAGCAGAACAATATATCAACGAGTCGGCATACGGAGAAATGACTTTCTATCCCCGACATATCGTGATGATGAGCGAACGGGATGGCTACAACCACCTCTACCTGTACAATCTGTCCGGCATGCTGATACGACAGATGACGAAAGGCGAAGAAGTGGTACGCGATTTCTTGGGCTTCAACGAAGCTACGGGCGAATGTTATTACACCACGACCGACGGAAATCCGCTCAACAGCATCGTATATAAAACAGACGCCAAAGGCAAAAAAACACGACTTTCGCATCGCGATGGAACAAACAGAGCATTGTTTAGTGCCAACTTCAAATACTTCATCAATACATTCTCCAACTTCGAAACACCGACCCTTGTCACCATCAACGACAGCAAGGGCAAAGAGTTGACAACACTCGTAGACAATCAGGAATTGAAAGAGAAACTCACGGCACTGCGCATGCCCAAGAAAGAGTTCTTCAAATTTCGCACTTCCGAAGGCATAGAATTGAACGGCTGGATGATGAAACCCGCAGACTTCGATGCGACAAAGAAATATCCCGTCATACTGCACCAGTACAGTGGTCCGGGTTCACAAAAAGTTCTCAATATATGGCAAATGGGTGGTGCTTCGGACGGCGGAGTATTTGAATCCTATTTCTGCAATCAAGGCTTCATCATGGCTTGCGTAGATGGTAGAGGTACGGGTGGCAGAGGTTCGGCTTTCGAAAAGTGTACCTATCTGCAACTCGGTGTCAAAGAATCTCAAGACCAAGTGGAAG
>JBGXXU010000165.1:0-4155 GCA_041814865.1 Phocaeicola sp.
AATTACGTTATGTCTACGCTTCCAAGCATTGGAAATTCACAGCCACCGCTTTATGGCAATCGCAAGACGTATCATTGGCTCCTGCAAACAATACAAGCGGCACTACCGCATTTGTTCGCAGTACGCAGCCATTGCGCAACAGTTGTCTGCCCGAAGGTTTTGTGGGATTGGACTACAACACACCGAACTTCACGATTGGCGCAGGCGTTCATGTTTCTTCTTTTGTTCCCCGCGTGACCTCCTCACACAATGGTTCCACGTACAAAGTAGACGAACGTCTCACAAGCCTGACCGCTTCGGCACACTTCAAGTATAAATACAACACGTTCTCCATCGCAGGGAAAACGGTTTACGGCAACAATTTCACCGAAGCCAACGGCTTGGGCGGATATGCCATTACCGCAACAGACGCTGTGACCGGCGAACAAAAGTACACTCCATTACGCACGCACACCACTTGGCTCAACGTAGCATATGGCAAAACTTGGCGTCCGAGCCTTTATTTGGGTTATCTGAAGAATTTGGGAGCTACAAAAGATGTGACAGGTGTCATCGCCAACGGTGCGGAACTCGACAAGATGAGTGTGGCTACGCTCTCGCTCACTTACAATCGTCCGCATTGGAAAATCGGTGCAGAATACAGTTATACCACAGCTTGGTACGGCGATGCATTCGACAGCAAACACAAAGCTACTTCTTCTCACGATGTAAGCAACCATCGCTTATTCATCTGCACGGCATTCCTTTTCTAAGGAGTGACAGGGTGATATACAAAGAAAAGCGAGTGCAAGATTTCTTGCACTCGCTTTTCTTTATGCCGAAGCATGCTTATTGTTTGACAAAGCCACCGGCTTCTGCTATTTTCTTCGGGATGTCTATGTTGTCCATACGTCCTTTGAAAAGTTCGGCACCTGCGCCTATTGCAAATACAGGAACATAGCCCGCAGAGTGTCCGCCACTTGCCCAGCTCAGGAATGCCATTTCGTTGATAATCTTTTTTGCTTCTGTGGCGAGCGGTTCGTTTTTGTAATACTCGCTTTCTTTCATTTTCACAGCGTCGTCATCGTCGAAGGAGTCTTCGTACACATCTTTCAAACGTTTTTCCTGTTCTGATGTCAAAGTCACTTTGTCCCAGAAACCGAAGTTCTCTCTCAAAGACGCTTGAATGACTTCCCAGCTTACTTTATTATTGTACTTATCGCGCAAGGAATGCAGGTGACGTGTAAAAGTCGCTTCGCTCATCTTCTGATGTTGCAACACTTGCAAATTGAGTTGATAAGGACCCGTACCCAATGCCAAGCCGCCGGTCTCGTGGTCGGCTGTAACAACAATCAGTGTTTCGTCGGGATGTTGCTGATAAAACTCGTAAGCCACTTTGATGGCATTGTCGAGGTCTATTACCTCGTGGATAACTGTTGCACCATCGTTGCTGTGACAAGCCCAGTCTATCTTACCGCCTTCTACCATGAAGAAGAAACCTTTGGACAAGTCTTTGCTCAAGAAGTTCAAGCCTGCGCGTGTGATTTCCTGCAAAGTCATATCGCCTTTCTTGCGGTCGATGGCGAAAGGGATGGAAGCGTTTTCGACTTTAGAAGCCTCTTCCGTTTGCAAGAGTATCATCTTTTGAGACTTGTCCGTTTTCTTCAAGTAGTCCGCATAACCGCGAGCGATGGTATAACCGTATCGGTCTGCCATAGCGTAAAGATTTTCCGTAGCTCCTTTGACTTCGAGCACCGGTTTCAAGAAATCCGAACCGGCATAAAAGTCGAAGTTCGTATTGTACAAATCTTTGCCTATATCGAAATACTGTTTACGCTTGGGGACGTGTGCATAAAAAGATGCCGGAGTGGCATGGTCTACACTTACGCTCGTTGCGATACCTACACGCAAACCTGCCTTTTGTGCCCACACTGCCACGCTGGTAATGGGTGTTTTCAAGTCTTCGAGCATACCGAGCGCAGAGTTTTTGGTCTTATGACCCGTAGCCAAAGCCGTACCACCTGCCGCAGAATCGGTCACACCGTTTGTGGCAGAAAAAGTCGTCGCCATTGTTGCATAAGGGAATTGCCCGAAAAGCAAAGGCTCTACTCCGATGCGTCCGTTCAGTTCGCCACGATAAAGTTCTGCAACTTGTACCTGATTTACTCCCATTCCATCGCCTATAAAATAAAAGATGTATTTTGCCTGTTGCGCAAAAGCATGGCAACAGCCTATGAGGAGGAGTACTAATAATAGAAATTGTTTTCTCATGTTTTTATGTTATTGATTTGTGATACTATGATTATCCGAAGCAGATACCCATGCGTCGTCCCTGTTCTATCAGGTCGTGATGTTCGTCTACCAGTTTGGTTTTTCCTGCAACTTCGGAAAGCGGCAAACCGATAACATCCGAGCCTCGCAAGGCTACCATGTTGCCAAACTTTCCTTCGGCTATGAGTTGTGTGGCATAACCACCCATCAATGTCGCCATATTGCGGTCGAATGCCGTAGGGCTGCCGCCTCGCTGAATATAGCCGAGCACTGTTTCTCTGGTTTCGAAACCGGTTTCGTATTCTATCTCTTCGGCTATATACTGAGCTGCCCGCTTTCCTTCGGGACAACGAATACCTTCTGCCACGACCACGATGGAATAATTTTTTCCGTGTTTCAGACGGTCTATGATGGTGCCGCCGATGTTGCGCATGTCATAAGGCAACTCGGGTAAAAGAATTACATCGCCTCCGCCTGCCATGCCCGAATAAAGTGCTATCCAACCGGCTTTGTGCCCCATCACTTCTATCACCATCACACGGCGGTGCGCACTTGCGGTAGAATGGAGTCGGTCTATGGCTTCTGTTGCAATGGATACAGCCGAGTCGAAACCGAAAGACAGGTCTGTTCCCCAGATGTCGTTGTCGATGGTTTTGGGTATCGTGACAACGTTCACACCTGCTTGTGCCATTTTGTAAGCGGTCTTTTGCGTACCGTTTCCTCCGATGCACACGATACAGTCGAAGCCGCAATCCGCTATCGTATCCAGCAGGATGCGCGGTTTTTTGTCGGGGTCTTTGACGCCTTTCACCTTGAACGGCTTCTCGCGCGAAGTCCCCAATATCGTACCGCCCACATGAAGCAAGCCGCTCAAGGAAGCATCCGTGAGTTGTGTCATTTCTCTGTTGAGCAATCCGAGAAATCCTGCATGGATACCCCACACTTCCATACCGTAATGATTTATTGCCGATTTGCACACGCCTCTGATAGTGGCGTTGATACCCGGGCAGTCGCCCCCTGCGGTGAGAATACCTATTTTCATGCTGTTCTTCGTTTTCGGACGACGTTGTTGCAACATTGTCCGAGACAAATTTACGCTACTTGCCCGAAGTTTACTATACTTTACACCGAAAATCGTCTGCGCGACAGACAAAACGGGTAAACACAAAAAGGTTAGACCCTTTTTCAAGGAACCTAACCTTTCGTTCTATATAAATAAGAGTTTTTAAGCCAAACTTGCGATATGTGCAGAAAGCTTAGACTTCAAGTTTGCAGCCTTGTTTGCGTGAATTTGGTTCTTCTTAGCCAATTTATCCAACAACTTTTGAACAGTAGGATACAAAGCCACAGCTTCGGCTTTGTCGGTAGTTGCACGCAATTTTCTCACTGCATTACGCATTGTCTTTGCATAATACTTATTGTGAAGTCTTCTCTTTTCTTCTTGTCTAATTCTTTTGATAGATGATTTATGATTTGCCATCTCGACTAATCTTTAATGTTTTACTTATATTTATTGTAGCCCATAGGGGAATCGAACCCCTCTTTCAAGAATGAAAATCTTGCGTCCTAACCGATAGACGAATGGGCCTTGAGTCACAAAAGAATATCTCTTTTTCTCAATTGCGAATGCAAAGGTATATGTTTTTTGAGTACGAACAAAATTTTCGGATTTATTTTTGCAGACGTTGTCACATTTCCCGGCAATGCTTTATCCTCCTCTCGCTGCCTGCCGTATCTCACTGCCATGCAGGAGAAAAAGGAAGAAACAGATTATCCCAATCCCGGACTTCCGCTACGCAAAACATCTCTCCTCGTACCTCGTCAACTCAAAAACTCGCCCCTTCAAACTATCTATATATTGCCGATTTGATAACAACATGTTGTCAAGTCGATAGCATCATGTTG
>JBGXXU010000166.1:0-8266 GCA_041814865.1 Phocaeicola sp.
TCTTATCGCGATAGCAACATGATGCTATCGACTTGACAACATGTTGTTATCAAATCGGCAATATGTTATCAGTTTGAAGTTCTAAGTTTGAGAGTTGATGAGGTACGAGGAGAATACTCTTTTTCCTATATAATCAAGGAGTGGAGACCTATCTTTCTTCGCGCTTTCACACGCTCTCCCAGCCTTTTCAGCAAGCTGTTCTGATATGTAAAACAAGTGAAACAGGTGTCCGAAGGTTAAAAAACGGGTTGTTCTATACGAAAAGAATGTTAAGTTCCCCATTCTATCTCATACAGCTTCTATATGTTTCCTATATTTGGCAAGAAATTAAAATAGAAAGGATATGAAAAAGATTATATTGACAACACTATTGCTTTTGACAACCATAGCGGTTGTTATAGCTCAAGGAACAGCAAAAATCCAATTCGAGAAAACAGCTCACAACTTTGGTTCTTTCCCCGAAACAGCTCCAAAAGTAAGTACCAAATTCAAATTCAAGAATACGGGAAATGCGCCTTTGGTTATTCATCAAGCGATAGCTTCGTGCGGTTGTGTGGTGGTAAAATATGGTAAAGAGCCTATAAAACCGGGAGCAGAAGGAGAAGTCACCGTGCTTTATGATGGCACAGGCAAATTCCCCGAACATTTCAGAAAAACCATAACGCTGCGTACCAATGCCGAAAACGAAATAGTACGCTTGGTGATAGAAGGCGATATGACGGCAGCAAAATAATAAACAAAAGACTTGGATATATATAATTATGAAATCAAAAGGAACAGCTTACCTACTTTGGTTTTTCTTGGGAGTTTTCGGAGTACACAAGTTTTATCTCGGAAAAACCGGTTGGGGAATTCTTTATCTGTTTACCGGTGCTCTTTGTGGTATCGGGTGGTTCATTGATTTGTTTACATTGGGAAGCGATGTGGATACATACAACATGAAAAGAAGACTCAATCTGTAACCCCACCTTTATTAGATTAGAAAAAAGAGAAATCTCCTCTGTACAGCGAAGTGTCAGAGGAGATTTCTTTTATATGAAGCAATAATTTCTTATGCTTAGCTGCTATTCTTTCTTTCCGAACTTAGGGTCTATTTTGAGGAAGGCACACACTCCTATCGTTGTGATGCAGCAGATTATCGTCCACAAGAAGAAGTGTCTATACCCTATCGTTTCTTGCAACCAACCTGCAGCCATACCGGGTAACATCATACCCAAAGCCATAAAGCCCGTGCATATGGCATAATGTGCGGTTTTGTGTTCTCCTTCCGAGAAATAAATTAGATAAAGCATATAAGCCGTAAAACCAAAACCATACCCGAATTGTTCGATGAAGATACAGACATTGATGACCAAAAGCGAAGGAGCATCTGCATAACTGAGGTAAACAAATGTCAAGCAAGTGAGCGACATACTCCAAGCCATAGGGAAAAGCCATTTCTTCAAACCGCCACGCGCTGCCACTATTCCGCCTACAATTCCTCCGAGCGTCAAGCCTATAATACCGATTGTACCATAGACAAAACCTACTTGTCCTGTCGTCAGACCTAATCCTCCTTTATCTATGGGGTCTAATAAGAAAGGATTTATCAATTTAACCAATTGCGCTTCGGGAAAACGATAAAGCAACATAAAGAGAATGGAAACCAACGCATTTTCTTTTGTAAAAAACGTCTTGAACGTAGCGAAGAATTCGCGCAAGATATCGCTTGGTGCTACTTTTCTGTCTTTATCATCGGTAACAGGGCGCGGTAAGATATATTGATGATACAAAGTCATCAATAAAAAGAAGACCGATAACACACCGAATACCACCAACCATGCGAAAGGTATATTGCCGGAAACACCTTCGAATGTTGCAATGGCGGTTTTCTGTATCTTATGGTCTATGTGAAAAAGCAGATATGCGGGCTTATCCCAATTGTTGGCTGTAAATTCAAAACGTGTAGGCGTCTTGTTTTGTTCCAAACGGATACCTTGTTCACCGTTTTTGAAAGAGAAATTCAATACGATGCTTTCTCCGTTCTCAGGTTTCTTCGACAACTTTACTCCTACCGCAACAATATTGTCCGTATAACCAATGGTTTTCTCTCGCTTCTCTCCGAAAGTTTCACGCACCCACTTTGTGAAGTTACTCTCTTGTTTTGTTTGTACGGTTGCCGCCTGTGCTATTGGAGGAAGCATGAAACCGTTTGCAACATTGGCATCTATAGCTTCTTGTTCCAGTTTTGCAATGGCATTCTTGTTTTCTTCACTTATGGGTTTCGTACTTGTTTTTATAGTAGCGGAAGTAAAGATAAAATGAGGTTCATCGGAGTTTGTCTTTACCTCATCAAAAGTCGGTAAAGTCAAAGTGCTGTTGTATTCCGGCGATGCTTCGATAGTCAACCGTGCAGGAGCAAGTCCCGTATTTATTTCTATCAATCCGGCTATAATGACCAGCAAACCTTGCCCCGCCACAGTCGCAATCCTGTAAAACGTACTGCGAATACCTATATACAATGACTGTTGATGCTTGGTTAAAGCATGCATGTAGAAACCGTCTGCCGCTATATCATGCGTGGCAGAAGTAAAGCCAACCAACCAGAATACAGCCAATGTAAGACGAAAGAAAAAAGAAGTAGGTATGGAAAAAGCTATTCCTGCCAAGGCGATAGCCAGCAATGCCTGCATGGTGACAGTCCACCAACGTTTGGTTTTGAATATGTCGATGAAAGGACTCCACAACGGTTTTATAACCCAAGGCAGATAAAGCCATCCCGTATAAAGTGCAATATCGGTGTTGGATATTCCCAAGCGTTTATACATTATGACTGAAATAGTCATAACAGCCACGTAAGGCAAGCCTTGTGCAAAATAGAGTGTGGGAATCCACGCCCACGGATTGGTTTGTTTTTGCTTAGAATTAAGAGAAGTATTCATTATAGATTATGCTTTAATAAAGTTTTTCAATGTTGGAACCAACGTAATAGTGTAGCAGTATTTGTTTGTAATCATACCCTCTTTCGCCCATGACGGCTGCACCAATCTGGCAAAGCCCGACACCATGTCCCCAACCTGCTCCTGTCAGAATAAAATGGTCTCCTTCTTTATCTATGACAAAAGCCGAACTGTACAGGTGCGTGGGAGAAAGTGTACGGCGTATTTCCAGTTCTTTTCCGATAATGCGTGTGCGTTTGCTACCGACAATTTGAAGTTTCCATAGCCTGCCCGAAGTACCTCTGGCTATCGGTATCAGGTCTATAATGTCGCCATAATCTACACCTGAACGTTCGCGGATGAGTGCAGAAAGTTCTTCTCTTGTGTAAGAAACTTTCCAGCGATAGAAATCGGTTGTTTCTTGGTCGTAGTTATTCAATACCTGCGAGAGGATTTTCTTATCCTGTGTATTACAAAAAGCTTCGGGATTATTTCTTATCCATTTTTCTGCTTCTTCCTCTTTTGTCAAGTCCGGTAACTTTATCGGAGTCGTATTTGCGGTAGCAGTGATATTATTGGCACCCTCGCAATCTGCTTGTCTTACAAGATAAGGATGAACCGCATCTTCCCAACAATAAGAGAATTCTTCCAATGCTCCTCCGCAACATTTGGAAAAACGAGCATCACAGATACGTCTTTCAAACATAAGGATTTGTCCGTATGTTGCTTTTATTGCTTCACGAACAATGGCAGTAGAAGCTCGTGTTATTCCTTGATAGCGTTGGCAATGGTCGTCTGCGCACACATCGTACAGTTCATGGTCTTCTCTATCATACCAACGTATCAACTCATCGTCGGTTTCTTTATAAGAAGAATAAGATTCTTTTACTTGATGTTGCTTCTCGATTTGTGCCAATAACCAACTACGGGATATGACGGCATGTGCTTTAAGCAATTCGAGTGAAGCGGTAGCACTCATTTCACTGGAAATAACGCTGGTTAAATAGCTTTCTACTCCGATGACATTGATAGCGGTTAGTTGTTCTTTATCGACAATGATACGTAAGGTCTCTTGAAAGATTTGATTTTCCTTTCTTTCCCAATGAAAGTTGATTCCTATAGTCACATCTTGTAATTCAAAACAAGCTTTTTCTTTATTGACAGGTAAAAATGTGAGTTCTTTCAAGTAATCTTTGTTCCAAAGGATATGTCCATCTTTATACAGAAAAGTTTGTTCTCCCGTAATAATGCGACTATCGATGCAATACTCACTTTTCAAAAACACTTTGATTTCTTGTGCCGAGAGAATACCTACTTGTACTTTAGGTTCTGTCATAAATGCAATAATCGTTTCGTTAAACGTTCTTTCAACTTCTGTTGTTCATCCGGAGAAATTGAAACTTCTCTGAGTATTCGGTCAATATCTTTCGCGGTGATTTTGTGGAAGTCTTTTTCTTGCGGAGTAATGAATACGCCGGCAATATCTACCGAAGCCGGACTGATAAGCAGGTTTTCTTCTCCTTTCGCAAAGAAACAAGCAGGACGATGTTTACTTCTTGGAAAGACACAGACAGTCCATTGCCCGGAATTATACCAAGCAACGATATTCATCATAGGTTCATCATGAGGATTTATAGTCAATTCCTGATATAGCGTATCAAACAATCGACGAATATCTGCGAGGATATCACCTCTTAAAACAAACGTTCCTCGAATATCATCTTTAATTGAAGACAAGGTAGCGCCTCTTAGTGTTATTACCGTATCCAATTCAAAAGAAGAAAAGTTTGTTTCCAACGGAAGAAAGTCTTTGTTTCCTGCTTGGAAGTGTGCGTGGTCGGGAGCCGAAGCACCACAACAAGCACCGTTATAGAAGATAACAAAGTCCGTCAACGTGCGAGTAAGCTCCAGCATATCGTCGAAACGTTCTTTGATAGTTTGAGGGGTATGTTCTATCTCCGGTATAGTCAGATGACGTGGAAATATCGGAAAGGGATTGACCAATATACGATAGTGATTTCCGAACAGTATTTCTTGTTGTTCGTTCGGTTGATTGTGTGCACATAGAAAACAAGGACGTTCCTGAATGCTTTGTTTATCGACTTTTGCTCCTGATGAAAGAATGCGTGCAGGATTGAACTGTACTTTGTATAGGGTTCCTTTCACATCTATATCTCTGCTCTCTACTTGAGAAAGTGCATCATAATTTCGACGAGCCAACTCCCATTGCCGAAGTTGTTCATCTATGAACTTGTGTATTTGTGCATTCATTTCTTTTCTTTATTCATACGAATACGTGCTTGCAATTCCCAAGTACGAATACGGTCTTTGTAAAGATTGTGTGCATTCATTTTTACGACATCAAGAGAAGCGTCCGAGTTGTCTTCCCAACGGCGACACAAATACACGACATCGTAAACACGTCCTATCTGATAATGACGTGAGAAATTCAAACCTAAAGCATAGTCTTCTCCATAGCTGGTATTAGGAACTTTTATTTCTCGCAATACGGGAGTGTAGAAAGCACGAGGAGCACCAAGACCATTGATGCGCAAAGCGTTGTTTCTTCCATTTTCGGGAGTCCATTCTTTATGGTCAATAATACCGGGCGGTATCATTTGCATATCGAAGTTTGTCATCATGTAAGTACCAACCACCATAGCGCAGTTCTGTTCGTAAAAAGCACGCACCATTGTAGCAAGCGTATGTTCGTCTTTGTAGACATCATCGCTATCCAGCTGTACGGCGAATTTACCACAATCAGGATGATGCACACCCACATTCCAACAACCGCCGATACCCAAGTCCGTACGCTCGGGAATAATGTGTATCAAGCGTTTATCGTCGGCAAATTCCCGGATAGCATCTGTGGTACCGTCGGTAGAATGATTGTCTATGATAATCAGGTTGAACTTGAAATCTGTTTGTTGACAAAGTACGGAACGGATGGCATCGCGTATCGTACGGATACGGTTGCGAACGGGAATAATCACGGATGCTTCGTATTCGAAATGTGCTCGGTCGAAAGCTATCGGGCAGAATTCCGGTGCGAGGTAACCGTCTATTTCTTTAAGGTGTTCAGTGCAGGCTTTTTCCATTTCTATCTGTACACCTCTGTTTTTGGGGTCTACATAGTCGAATATCTTCTCTCCGCTTTTCCGTGTGTCGTTTTCTACTTCTTTATACAGGTATTCGTTGATGTGCACCAAACTGTTTTTCTGACTAAGTTTCAAACGCAAATCGTACAAACCGGCAAATTGATATTCGTTTCTCATCCGACCGACCGCTTCACGAAAAGCGGCAGAATTGAACAACAACACTGAACCGAAGTTGAAATCATCGCGTAAACTCCCCTCTTGGTAGTCGATGACCGGCGCGTTCTTTTGCACACCATCCACGACTTGATAATAATCGGCATACACCATACCTGCATTGCTATCTTCAGCCAATCGTGTCATACGCTCTAATGCAAACATGCCCATTTCCAATGTGGTATGTTTGGTATATAATAATGTATAGTCCATATGACTATGCTCTGCTATCAGACGCATGGCAGCAGTACTGTTGAGAGATGGAACGTGCAAGATTTGACAACCGGGAATAATAGAATTCGTTTCATGGGTAGCGAGCAGATATACTTGTGCCACCAAAGGATTGTTTTGTAAATCAAGCAAAGTTGCCATGACTTGTTCTTCATGGACGAAAGGAATAAAGCAATTGATACGTTTCATATTTTATCGTAATAATAAGTTTGTGGCTTTTAGAGGCAAGGACATACTATCCGTTTGCCAGGTTTGAAGTAAGGTTTTTCTTCTATGTCTTCGTAAAGCAGATAAGGCTTGCGTTGTTCTTTGAAACGAGCCACGTCTTCTGCCCATCTCACTTTGATTTCTGCTGCAGTCTTGCCTTCTTTTATCATTGTACGGATGTAATCCACTCCTACCAGTTTTTCGAAAAACGGCGTAAAGAACTTGTCGCCTTTTTTCAAAGCATGATAAGCCTCTATGACAAAGCCGAGGTCGAAGCCATTTGTCCAAATAGTGGTATCGTTGAGTGCACTCAGGTCGCGACCATAACATTTCTGATTGAGCAAAGGAGGTTTTTTGGCTCCTTCCACGCTGCGAGGAGTAAAGCTGTAAGGGTACGTCTTCATCTCAGGATGGCCAAAAACTTGAAAAGGCAAGTTCGTTCCTCTTCCCAAACTGACAATAGTCCCTTCGAACAAACAAGTGGAGGGATATAGATATATGGATTTCATGTTGGGAAGATTGGGCGATGGTGCAATAGGAAGTCGATAATGTGTGGCATGCGTGTAATTTTCGCATGGTACGACCGTCACATGGCATTGCAACCCGCGCGGTAACCACTTTTCTCCATTTATCATCAATGCCAATTCGCCGAGCGTCATGCCGTGTACTACGGGGATGGGAAGCCAGCCAACACCTGATTTGTATTTCATATCCAAGATAGGACCATCTACATAGTGCCCATTAGGATTGGGTCTGTCTAAAACGATGACTGTTTTTCCTGTTTCGGCACAAGCCTCCATCAGTCTGCACATTGTTATATAATATGTATAGAAGCGAAGTCCTACATCCTGTATATCCACGAGCAAAACATCGAATTTCCGCATGGACAGCGAGGAAGGTTTACCACTGTTTCCGTCATAAAGCGATAAAACAGGTATTCCCGTCTTCGTATCCACACTGTTTCTGACATGTTCGCCGGCATCGGCTTTTCCTCTGAAACCATGTTCGGGAGCAAAGATTGCCGTGACCCCTACTCCTTTTTCCACGAGAATATCCAAGATATGCTTTTCGCCTATCACGGCTGTATGATTGGCAAAAAGAGCTACTCTTTTCCCTTTCAATAAGGGTAAGTATATATCATAGCGTTCGTCACCCGGTTTCACGGGGGCATTTTGTGCATGAATACCTGCGACCCATAAACAAAGCAACAAAACCCATTTCCATTTATTCATAGTCGATGTTTTCTTTCCGTACAAAAATAGTTTTTTTGTTATCTCCTGCAAACGCTTGCCATGTGCTTGTGTGCAGAAGCTTTGCGTTCCCCGATTTCATCAAGTGAAATAATGAGAGCGTACATAACAACTTTTCATTCCTGATACTCGATTGCATAAATATACAGGGAGAGGACTCTTTTCTTGCATATTTATGCAGAGAAGAACATACCGATTGGTCTCAAAAACATTCTTCTACTCTCCTTTTCCGGGTTTGAAAAGGTTCTGAAAAAACGTGTTTCTAACGTAAGAAAAACACCTCTATGATGCCCTCTCAATACGATTATGACGTTAACATTCTTTGACGCTGTTGTCATCGCGATAGCAA
>JBGXXU010000167.1:0-3129 GCA_041814865.1 Phocaeicola sp.
CTTGTATGTAAAGGTGTTGTTGATGCTTCCCACATCGGTGGGCAATGTAGTACCCGAGTAAGTCAGATAATCCACTTTGTTGCGTTCGCTGAAACGGATATTACCGATGGAAACATTGCCGTCTTGGTCTTTGAAAGTAGGGAAACCTTCCGAATTCAGTCCCATGAACGGGAAAGAGAAAAGTGCTCCGATAGGATAGCCTTTGCGTCCGAAACTTTTTCCTCTTGCCATATCGTAGGCACTGTCGTTGCTAAAGAGTTCCGTAACTTCCGTACGGCTTTTGGAATAAACAAACGTCGTACGCCAAGAGAAATCTTTCGTCTTGATATTCTCTGTCTGCAAACTGATATCGATACCTTCCGACTTCATGGACGCCACATTGCCGTACTTGAGAATATAACCACTCAAACCTTGTGTGCTGATGGCACCTATCAAGTCTTTGTTGTTGCGCTTATACCAGTCTACGGAAAGATTGATTTTATTGCGCAACAATCCCATTGCAACGCCGAAGTTGAAATCGTAATTCTTTTCGTAAGTCAATTGATGATTGGGAATATCTTCGATATACAAACCGAGTTCTTTAGACTCCTCGTTGCCACGCCAAGGAATGTTGGCAGCTATTTTCTCCAGCGAGTTGAGTACATAGGGTTCGCGTCCCGTCATACCATAAGATGCCTTGAGTGTGAGGTAAGATATATAGTCGTTGTTTTTCGGGAAGAAAGCTTCGTCGTGCACATTCCAACCCAAACCAACATTCCATGTCGGTATCCAACCGATGTAAGGCGAACCTGCAAAGCTGTTGGTCTTGTCCGTACGAAGTGTCAGATTCAATTCGTATTTTCCTTTATAGTCATAAGCAAGGTTTCCAAAGAAAGAAGCATTGCGATAGTTTCGGCGTTTCAACGAATAATAATTCTCGTTTTGCTCTTTCAGCATCTTGAAGGCTTCGTGTGTGTAGAAAGGCAAATCGCCCAATCCGTAAATAATACCATATCCCTTGAAACTGTCGTCTTCTCTGTCTGTCTGAGTGGTTTCCAAACCTGCCAATGCATTGATATGGTGTACTGATGCAAAGACATTGTCATAACCGAGCGTAGAACGGAAGTGAAGGTTGCGGTATTGGTAATTGTTTCTGTTGAGGAAACCACCTTCGGGCAACACCGTGATAGGAAGAGCACCGGGTACGAAGGGGTCTGTGTAAAGCAACGTGTTCTTGTTACGGATATTGGTGTTGCTCATGGCACGCCAGGCTTCCGCCGAATTGGCTTGTTCGGTGATGTAGTGAGACCTGCTCGTGTTTTGATAACGGATGGAAGCCAAAGTACTGAACTCCAACTTGTCCGTGATATTGTAAGTGAGCTGTCCCTGCAACTTGATGTCTGCCGTATTCGACTTGCGATAGTTGTTTTCCAACTCATGGAAGATGTTGAACTTCGTATAGGCACGGGTATAAAACTCTGTCGGAGAGAGCGAACGTGCCGTATTGAGCGCATACCACGTCTGCGTATAATCGCCTGCATCTCTGCGCGTGCTGTAAAACGCATTGGTGATAAGGTTGAGTCGCAAACGGTCTGTGATTTTATAGTTTGCGTTGAGGGTTGCCGTATAGTTGGTGGCATTGTTCGTCTTCATCCACCCCGGGTCGAATAGTGCCGAGATAGAAGCATAATAAGTGGCACGGTCTGTTCCGGACGACAAACTCAAAGAATGCTTGTGCATCAAACTGTGCTGATAGAGTTCGGAAAACCAGTCCGTATTGCGTCTTTCGGCTTCGCCAAGATATGCCATACGCGAACTCAACGTATTTTCCAACAAAGGTTTGCCCGTAGCATCCACTTCGGAAAACATTTCGTACATTCTACCTACAACACCCTTGACACCGGCACTTGCCAACGCTCCCATGGAGAGGTGCCCGCCCTTCATCATCTCGTGCAATACGGAGATGTGTCCCTGAGAATTCAGGATATTGAAATCTCTATAAGAAGGTATCAAGCGATAAGTCGTCTCGTTCGTGTAAGAGATGCTGGATTTTCCTGCCGCGCCCTTTCTTGTTTTCACCCAGATAACACCTGCTATCGCTCTGGGACCATAGATGGAAACAGCGGAACCGTCTTTCAACACACCGAAGCTCTCGATATCATCGGCATTCAACCCTGCAATGGCAGAAGCTATGCGAAACTTAGCATCGCCGCCACCGAGGTCTTCGGGATTGAGATTGATATCATCTTCGAGGATAACACCGTTGAGCACCCAAAGCGGTTTCGACGAACCGTAGATAGAGGTCGCGGTTCGCGCCGTCGTACTCACTGCGCCTCCGGTTTTGGCATCAGAGGGTTGACGCAACACCACATCCAAGAGCGAGGATGTAGCCACATACTCTGCCGTAAGGTATCCATCGAGCGCGAAAACAAGCGTATCGCCTATTGCCGCCGCAATCTGATACTTTCCGTATTGGTCACTCAATGTCTGTATCACAGTTCCTTTCTTGTGGATGCGTACAGCTTGCAATTCTTTGGCATTTACATCACGTACAGTACCTGCTATTTTACTGCCTTGTGCGAATGCACCGGGTATCACGCATAGAAACGTGAATACCAAACACCATAATATTCTTTTTTTCATGGGCAATTGATACTTTAAGTCGGCTGCAAAAGTAGAAATTTGCTTAACACTACTATCGAAAAAGCAAATATTTTTCATACTCGTGCTAAAAAATAAAGTTATAACGACCAACGTTAGACTTTTGAATTGAAGTTTTAACTAAGAAGTGACATTTTAACAAAAACTCATCATTAAAAAATACTCTTCGTGCCAAACCGCAGACAAAGTAATTCGTCCACGAAAACAAGGTATAAAGACAGGTTGTTTCGGCAGGACACGGCATTGCATGAATACACAGGAAGCACACTCGAGTTTGCATATTTATACACCGTCGGGCATGTATTTTCGTACAAAATTCGGTCGCTGCGCAATGCTTCCGCAGTCCGGAAAAAGCCCTGAAAATTCGCTTTTTCGATGAAAGAAAAACACCTCTACGATGCCTTCTCGATGCGATTATGATGTTAACATTCTTTGACGCTGTTGTCATCGCGATAGCAACATGTTCTTATCGCGATAGCAACATGATGC
>JBGXXU010000168.1:0-3957 GCA_041814865.1 Phocaeicola sp.
AAGCTTCGCCGCGCCGATGGTACTGCTTAATTGTGGGAGAGTAGGTCGTCGCCTCTTTTACTTGAGCCTTCCCTTGTTTTCGAAAGAAGACGAGGGAAGGTTCTTTTTTTCTCTTTTCTCTTTGTTCCTCTCTTTTGTCGTTGCTTCTCTTCTCTTTCCCACGATTCTTTTCTCACCTTTTTTCGATACCTTCTTTTCGGTGGTTAGTCTCCTTGTACCTCGTTGACTAAAAAACTCGTCCCTTCAAACCAGCAATATATTGCCAATTTGATAGCAACATGTTGTCAAGTCGATAACATCATGTTGCCATCACGATAAGAACATGTTGCTATCACGATGACAACAGCGTCAAAGAATGTTAACATTATAATCGCGTCGAGAGGCTGTCGTAGAGCTGTTTCGTATAAACTTACGATGTTTAGTCGCTGATAAAGCCCAGCTCTTTCATCTTTTTGCGGAGTCGGAGTATGGCTCTCTCCACTCTTTTTACTGCTGCAGAGAGCTTACAACCGTATTTCTCTGCCAATTCTCGATAAGTCATTTTTTCGAAGAAGTGGTCTTTGATGATGTTTTTGTCTGCCTCTTTCATTGTTTCCAGCACATTGAGTGCTTCTTCGCAGAGTTTCTTTCGTTCGATGATTTCTGTTGAGGAGTCATGAACCAATTCTTTGCAGTTTTGCAAGTCTATGTCGACAAAAGTCAACTTTCCCGTAGAGCGCAAGTAATTGATGGTGTGATTTTTACTTACACGCTTCAACCAGCCGTAAAAAGCATTGTTTTCGTTGTAATTAGTTAGAAGTTGTTGGGATACTTTGATGAGTATTTCTTGCACGATTTCTTCTTGCTGTCTGTGTTTTACTTCCCATTCACACATCCAAGTTCGTAAGAGACCGGTATTTCTGCGCGTGATTTCGTCGAAAGCCTGTTTGTCGCCTGCTTTGTAGAGACTGATAAGTTGCGAAATGGTGTATTGTAAATACTTGTTTCCGGGAGTTTCCATAGTTTTATATCTTATTTAGTAAATAAAGGTTGGTTTTGTTGCGACTAAATTAGTTTATATTTATGAAATAAGCTAAAAGATTCGATTGTTTTTATAGAGGTGGTTTCCGAAAGTATAGCTTGAATGCTGTTTATTGGCTTTTTTGGCAAAAAGAACTATGCAATTTGCACAGAAATAGACTGACTGTTTGCTATATGAGCGGATGACTTGCAAACATTCGGGACTTTTCCGCAGTTATTATGTCGTTGCGTAGCGCAATTTTTTATCTTTTTTGAGGTTATTCGAGATATTATATATATTTGTAATCGAGGCACGAATAAGTGTCGAAACCTAAAATCCCTTATTTATAATATTACACATTATGGACCTTAACAATTTTCCTGCGGAACCTTATCGCATCAAATCCGTTGAAACAGTAAAAATGAACACTCGCGAAGAGCGAGAAAAAGTAGTGAAAGAAGCCGGTTATAACACCTTCCTGATTAACTCCGAAGATGTTTACATAGACTTGCTGACAGACTCCGGCACAAATGCCATGAGTGACAAACAGTGGGCAGGTATGATGATAGGCGACGAAGCGTATGCCGGTAGCAAGAATTTCCATCATCTGCGCGAAACCGTCGAAGATATATTTGGTTTCAAGTATATCGTACCTACTCACCAGGGTCGTGGTGCGGAAAACCTTCTCAGCCGTATAGCGATTAAGCCGGGACAACGCGTACTCGGAAACATGTATTTCACTACCACACGTTATCACCAAGAAGCAAATGGCGGTATTTTTGCCGACATCATCAGAGACGAAGCGCACGATGCTACGCTCGACGTGCCTTTCAAAGGAAACATCTGTTTGAAGAAACTGCAAAAAGCCATTGATGAGTATGGTGCGGAAAACATCGCTTACATTTGTCTTGCCGTGACGGTAAACCTCGCAGGCGGTCAACCAGTGTCTATGGAGAACATGCGTCAGGTACGCGAGCTTACGAATAAATACGGTATCAAGATTTTCTACGATGCAACTCGTTGCGTGGAGAATGCTTACTTT
This sequence comes from Phocaeicola sp., assembly GCA_041814865.1. Taxonomy (GTDB): domain Bacteria; phylum Bacteroidota; class Bacteroidia; order Bacteroidales; family Bacteroidaceae; genus Phocaeicola. The sequence goes on from JBGXXU010000168.1 coordinate 2,043, forward strand.
ATCAAAGAACAAGAAGCAGGTTATGCGGATAAGACAATCAAAGAGATAGTTCGCGAAATGTTCAGCTATGCAGACGGTTGTACCATGAGTGGTAAGAAGGACTGTCTGGTGAATATCGGTGGTTTCTTGTGTCTCAACGACGAAGAAATGTTCCAGCAAGCAAAGGAATTGGTGGTGGTATTCGAAGGTATGCCATCGTACGGCGGTTTGGCAGGTCGCGATATGGAAGCTATGGCTATCGGTTTGAAAGAATCGCTTCAGTACGAATATATTCGTCACCGCGTGCTCCAAGTTCGTTATTTGGGTCAGAAGTTGATAGAAGCGGGCGTTCCTGTGGTACAACCTATCGGCGGTCATGCTGTATTCCTCGATGCGCGTCGTTTCTGTCCGCACCTCACGCAAGATGAATTCCCTGCTCAGTCGCTTGCCGCAAATCTTTATTTGGAATGTGGTGTCCGTTCCATGGAGCGCGGTATAGTATCTGCCGGTCGAGACAAAGTCACAGGCGAAAACCATCGTCCGCAGTTGGAAACCGTGCGCCTTACCATTCCTCGTCGTGTGTACACTTACAAACACATGGATGTAGTGGCAGACGGTGTCATCAAACTCTTCAAACACAAAGAAACCATCAAAGGACTTCGTTTCGTGTACGAACCGAAACAATTGCGCTTCTTTACCGCTCGTTTTGAAGAAATAGAGAAGTAAGCACTATAATGATAGAGACTGTTTCGTGAATCTCTGTACGATAAAAACTGCCCTCGATACACTGTGGTATTGAGGGCAGTTTGTTTTTTTGTCCTTGACGTAGAACGTTTACTTTATGCGGTTGTTCAACGTTTTTCTTTCAATATACGCTTTGCAGAGTCTGCCAATAGCATGACCGCACCGGCAAGAATGGCTGTATCTTTGATAACCAATCGCCCTGCACCACTCAACAACGGGAAACCATGTTCGGGGCCTCCTAAGTTGGGTACCCAAACTTCGGGTGTGGTGATGAGAAACGAGAGCGTTCCGATGGTCATGATGATGACAAGCAGCGAACCGATAAGTCCGATACGTGCAGAAAACATACCCAAGAATGCCAATACACCGATGGTCATGATGAGAATACCCAAACCTTTGGAGAAGATATAAGTGTTGTTGTCTTCGTGCCATTGTTGTTTTACGGCATCCACTTCGCCTTCTTTCAGTTTGTATTCTTTGTATTCGGGTGCTTCTTTACTATAAAAGAAACTCATCAAAGGACTGTTTGCCACGAAAGGAACGATGCCTTCTGCTTCGTAATTCCAAAATTTCAGACCACCTATCCAAAGGAAGATGACAAGAATAGCCACGCGGATAAGATTCAATCCCAGTTTATCCAAAGAAGCGAAGAGCGTTAAAACCTGTTCGCATTTTTTGCATTTGATTTTGTTCATTGTTTGTTTGAATGTTTAGTTTGTCAATGTTCTTGTTTTGAATGTAACTTGTTTACTTTCAGTTTTTATTGTATTCGGATGCAAAGATATGCTTTTTATCGAAGCGTGCAATATCTCCGTAATACTTGAAAGTTTTATTGCGAGATGATTGCGAATTTGTAAAGTTCGATACGGTGCGTACTTCCGTTTGTTTTGTCGGAAAAACAAATTAAAAGCAGCTCATCGAGATTTGCCCAAATCGAGAAAAGTGTGCGAAGCACGAAGAAAATAATAACAGGCATAAAAACAACCCGACAGTCTCTGTATAAATATACACTTCCCCTCGTACCTCGTCAACTTATAAACTTAGAACTTCAAACTGATAATATATTGCCAATTTGATAACAACATGTACGCAAGTTGATAGCATCATGTTGCTATCGCGATAAGAACATGTTGCTATCGCGATGACAACAGCGTCAAAGAATGTTAACATCATAATCGCATCAGGAAGGCAT